>JBDHDM010000194.1:0-8468 GCA_039591515.1 Gemmatimonadota bacterium
CAAGGACGACATGGAAGGGTACGGCATCGAGCTCCGCACCCTCCTCGTCGAGAACATCTCCCTTCCGGCTCAGGTGGAAGAGGCGCTCGACAAGCGCACGAGCATGGGCGTGATCGGAGACCTCGACAAGTACACGAAGTACCAGACGGCCGAGGCCATCGGCGACATCGCGAACAGTGAGGGGCCGGGCGGCATGGCGGCCGGCGGGATGGGCGCCGGAATGGGCTTCGCCATGGCGAACCAGATCGGTCAGGCGCTCAATCCCCAGGGCCAAACGCCTCAAGGGGCGGGAGGACAGCCCGGAGCGGCACCACCTCCGATCCCGCAGGGGCCCAAGTACTTCGCGGCGATCGGCGGGGAGCAGTCCGGGCCGTACGACACCCCCGCACTGAAAGCCCAGATCGAGACTGGCGCAGTGACACGCGAGACCCTGGTGTGGACCGAGGGGATGGCGAACTGGGCGGCGGCCGGCGAGGTGGAATCGGTCGCACGCCTCTTCGGCTCGGTACCGCCACCGCTCCCGCCCGCCTGAGCCTCACCCAACGCCTCCTGCTCCGGTGAGTGAGGGCGCACGCCAGTTCCCGTGCGAGTCCTGCGGTGCGAAGGTCACCTTCGCGCCGGGCAAGGGCGTGCTCGTGTGTCCGTATTGTGGTCGCGAAACGCACATCGAGGCCTCGACAGAAGGAATCGAGGAGCACGACTTCCACGCCGAGGAGCATCTCGGCGAGGACGCGGAGACCATCGACGTGCTCTCGGTGCGATGCGGGTCGTGTGCTGCCCTCGTGGAGCCCGCCCCCACGCACGAAGCCTTTCCCTGCCCCTACTGCGGGTCGAGCATCGTCGCACGCGAGAAATCTCAGCGCCTTCTCAAGCCCCAAGCCGTGCTCCCCTTCCGGATCGACCGGCACGCGGCACTCACCTCGTTCCGGAAGTGGGTACGCACGCGCTGGTTCGCCCCGAACGCACTCAAGCAGCTGGCGCGGGTCGAGGACCGACTCAAGGGGCTCTACGCCCCGTACTGGACCTACGACGCCGGTACGGTGAGCCGCTATACGGGCCAGCGGGGCGAGGAGTACACCGTCACCGTCAAGAGAAACGGGAAGACGGTTCGGGAGACCCGCGTCCGGTGGTACCGAGCCTCCGGGACGGTCTCGCGTCACTTCGACGACATGCTGGTCGTCGGCTCGGAGTCGCTGCCGCGGGAGCTCGCCGAGGCTCTCGAGCCCTGGGATCTGAAGAGCCTCGTGTCCTATCGGGACGAGTACCTGTCCGGCTTCATCGCCGAGCGATACCAGATCGACGTGAAGCGGGGCTGGGGCCGTGCCCGGGAGCGCATGGAGGTCGTCATCCGCAGCGACGTGCGGCGCGACATCGGTGGCGACCGGCAGCGAATCCACTCGCTCCACACTACCCACAGCGGCATCACGTTCAAGCACGTGCTGCTGCCGATGTGGATCTGCTCGTACCGCTACAGGGACAAGGTCTACCGCTTCCTCGTGAACGCACGATCGGGAGAAGTCCAGGGCGAGCGTCCGTGGAGCTGGGTCAAGATCACGTTGGCCATTCTGGCCGTCGTGGCGATCTTCATCCTGCTGAAGTCGCTCGAGAATTCTTGAGCGTCGGTCAGCGGATCCGGAAACAGTCCGGGCTCGCCAAAGTATCACGGTGTTCAGGCCCATCGTCCTGCGGAGCGTGCCCGCCACGGTCCCACAGCATCAGAGGCAGTTCATGAAGCGCATTCTCCTTCCTCTGGCCGTGCTCGCGAGCGTCGCGAGCGCTGCGCCGGTCTCCGGCCAGGCCTTCGGAAACGCGATCGTCGTCGACGGCGATCAGATCTTCGTCGGCGAGCCGGTCTACGACCAGCGGTCCGGGGTGGTCTACGTCTTCGGCCGCGACGCGTCCGGCGCCTGGGCCCAGGTGCAGAGACTCGAGCCCGCGAGCGGTGAAGTCCAGAACCGCTTCGGAATCCGACTCGCCAAGCAGGACGACGTGCTGCTCGTCTCGGCGACGCGCGCGGACGCGGGCACGGGTGCCGTGTACGTGTATCGCGACCAGGGCGGCACCTGGACCGAGTCCGGACGGATCGAGGTCGATGGCCGTAGCCCGGCCGACAGCCTCGGCAGTGGTCTGGCCGTCGACGGCGATTGGGTCATGGTCGGTTCGATCGCCGACAACAGCGGGCGTGGCGCCACGTACGCCTTCCGTCGCGAGGGAGACGACTGGGTGCAGCACTCGAAGCTCACACCCTCTCAGCTCCTCCCCGAGGATCGCTTCGGCGCCGACATCGCGCTGCGCGGCGACCGCATGCTCGTTTCAGCGTCCAACGCGGGCGACGGCCAGGGCGCGGTGTATGCCTTCGCGTACGACGCCACGGCAGACACGTGGTCGGAGCAGGGGCAGCTCCAGGCCCCCGCGCTCACCGACCAGACCTCGCTCGGAGCGGACCTCGTTCTCGGCGACGATCTGGCCCTGGTAGGAGCGCCGGGCTTTCTCGGCGGAACGGGTGCCGTCCTCGTCTACGGAACGGACGGCGAGGCGTGGGAGCTCATGACCTTCCTCACCCCCTTCGAGACTCAGGGGGGCACCAGCTTCGGGACCTCGCTCTCCTTCGACGGAGCGACCCTGATGATCGGAGCGGGGGGCGGTGGGTTCGGCAATGGACGGGTCTTCACCTACACGCGGGACCCGGAATCGGGGGCGTGGACCCACGCTGCCCAGGTGGCCTCCGGTGAGGACGGACAGGCGTTCTTCGGCGCCACCGTGGCCATGACGGGAGATGTCGCGGCGGCTGCCGCGCTCAACGCCGACCGCGGCGCCGGCGCGGCGTGGGTGATGGAGCGCACGGCCGATGGCCGCTGGGCAGCCACGGACCGGGTCGTGGGTGACGTCCTGGGTTACGACGCGATCACCGGCGACGAGGTGCGCTGCTCGGAGGAGGGGTCGGCCGCACAGTTCGAGTGCGGGTCCGTCGATCTGCTTTCCTTCCTCCCGGTGGCGTCCATGGACGCCGGCCGCGGGATGGTGACCAACGATGTCTGGGGATGGACCGACCCGGAATCGGGGCGCGAGATCGTGCTCGTGGGCATGAGCAACCAGACCGCCTTCGTGGACGTGTCGAACGCGGGGAACCCGACGTACCTGGGCCGACTCCCGCTCACGGACGGAGCCAACCCCTCGGTGTGGAGGGACATGAAGGTCTACGAGAACCACATGTACGTGGTATCCGACGGCTCGGGTGAGCACGGGATGCAGATCTTCGACCTGACCCGGCTACGCGGGCTGGACGGGTCCGACCCGGTGACCTTCGATGCCGACGCGCACTACGACCGGATCGCGAGCGCGCACAACATCGTCATCAACGAGGAGACCGGCTTCGCGTACTCCGTCGGCAGCAGCGGTGGCGGCGAGACGTGTGGTGGCGGTCTGCACATGATCGACGTCCGTGACCCGAAGAGCCCCTCGTTCGCGGGCTGCTTCCAGGACATGACGACCGGGCGTCAGCGGACCGACTACTCGCACGACGCCCAGTGCGTCGTGTACCGCGGCCCCGACGAGGACTATCAGGGCCGTGAGATCTGTCTCGGCTCGAACGAAACCGCTCTGTCGATCGCCGACGTGACGGACAAGACGAACCCCATCGCGGTGGCGATGGCCACCTACCCGAACGTGGCGTACTCGCACCAGGGGTGGCTCTCCGAGGACCACCGGTACTTCTACATGGGCGACGAGCTGGACGAGACCGGCGGCAACGTCACCAATACGCGGACGCTGATCTGGGACCTCGAGGACCTGGACGACCCCGTGCTGGCAGCCGAGTACATGGCCGACACCAAGGCGACCGACCACAACCTCTACATCGTCGGCAACACGATGTATCAGTCGAACTACAAGAGCGGACTGCGCGTGCTCGACGTCTCCGATCCGGAGAATCCGGTTCCCGTGGGCCACTTCGATACCGTGCCGTACGGCGGCGACGACGCCCAGATGGACGGCTCTTGGTCGAACTACCCGTACTTCGAGAGCGGCATCATCGCGGTGACGAGCGGCAGCGAGGGGCTCTTCATCGTGCGCTACCGCCCACGCGCGGTCTCGTAATGGCCCGAATGAGCGCGGCTCGACTTCGCACCGCCCTCCTCCTGGCCCTGGTCGGCGCCGCAGCGTGCGGCACCGGCCCGGTCCGGCCTGCCCCGGCCGGTGCCCAGCAACTGCTCTACGTGGCGAGTCAGGAGGACGTCACCGTCGCAGTCATCGACATGGCCACGAGCCAGCTCGTGGAGACCGTGGACCTGAAGGCGCTCGGGTTCTCACCGACGGCGAAAGCACACCACACGGCCGTGGAGCCGGACGGCTCGTACTGGTACGTGTCGCTGATCGCCGACGGAAAGGTCCTGAAGTTCGACCGACAGAACAGGCTCGTCGCCCAGGTGGACTTCGAGACGCCGGGCATGCTCAGCCTCGACCCCACCTCCGATCTCCTGTACGTGGGACGCTCGATGGCGGCGGTGAATCCACCCCAGCGCGTGGGCGTCATCGACCGGACGACGATGTCGATCGAGGAGGTCGACGTCTTCTTCCCCCGGCCACACGCTCTCGCGGTCGATCCCGGCGGACATCGCTTCTTCGCCGCCAGCCTCGGGCAGAACAGCGTGGCGTGGGCGCCCACCGGCGCGGAGGATGTCGACCTCCTGGAGGTCGAGGGTGAGATGAACCACATGCTCGTGCAGTTCGCCATCTCGCCCGACGGCCGCTGGATGGTGGGGGGAGGGCAGATGAGCGGAGACCTCCTCGTCTTCGACCTGAGCGGTGAGGAGCCGCGTGTGGTCCGGTCGATCGAAGTAGGCGGACAGCCGTGGCATCCTTCGTGGACACCGGACGGCCAGTCCGTCTGGATCCCGAACCAGGCAGCCAACACGGTCACCGTCGTCGACGCCGAAGCGTGGGCCGTCACGGACGTCATCGAGCATCCGGCGCTCATCGAGCCTCACGGCTCCGCGGTGTCACCCGACGGACGCACGATCTTCGTGTCGAGCCGGAACGTGGCCGGCACATATCGACCGGCGGACGGGTCGGAGGGTCGGCCTGGCACGGTCGTCGCCATCGACGCCACCACCCACGAGGTCACGGCCGTGATCGAGGTCGGGCGGTACGCCGCGGGCATGGCAGCACCGGCGATCAGGCCCGGGGCGCATTGAGGGCCGAGCGGCCGGATCCGAAGCCGTCCAACCGGATCGGACGCGGCGGGGGCGCGGTGGCCGCGAAGGCCGGCATCGTACTCGCAAGCGTCGTCCTCGGAGCCTGTGCATCCGGCGGGGCACAGAATGGGGCCACCTCCCCCGCGGGCATGGAGGCCGGGCCGACATCCGATGGCGGCGGCGTGGCACCCGGCACCTACCTCCGACGGATCGACCCCTTCCCCGTCGTGCGTGCGGACGGCGACCGAATCGAACAGCCGTTCGTCGGGGGCTTCAACATCCCACGGCCACAGCTCGTGGACATCGACGCCGACGGCGATCAGGACCTGTTCGTGCAAGAAGCCTCGGGTCGCGTCGGCTTCTTCGAGCACCTGCCAGACCAGACCCCTCGATACCAGTGGCGAACCGAGCGCTACCAGGACCTCGAGGTGGGCGAGTGGTTCCGCTTCGTCGATCTGGACCGTGACGGCGACGTCGATCTCCTGGCCGAGTCGCCCTTCAGCTACGTGCGGTACTACCGGAACGAGGGCACGTCGACCGAGGCACGCTTCGTTCCGGCCGCGGACAGCCTCCGTGACATGGACGGCGTGGCGCTCTTCTCGGACCGGCAGAACATCCCCAACGCCACCGACATCGACTGTGACGGCCGGATGGACCTGCTGATCGGCCGACTCGTGGGCACCGTGACGCGCTACGAGGAAGCCGGCACCGACCCCACCGGGGTGCCGACCTTCCGTCACGTGACCGATCGCTTCGAGGAAATCGAGATCGTGGCGCAGATCGGGAGCTTACACGGCGCCAACACGATGGCGCTCGGCGACATGGACGGCGACGGTGACGAGGACATGTTCTGGGGCGACTACTTCGAGCCCGGGATCCTCTACCTGGAGAATACCGGCACCTGCCAGACACCGTCGCTGAGCGGCGAGCCTCTCCCTTTCCCGACGGACACCCCACTCCGCACCAGCGGCTACAACGCCCCGACCGTCGGGGACGTGGACGGAGACGGCGATCAGGACCTGCTCGTGGGCACGCTTGGGGGAGCGTACAACCCGAACACCACCACGATCGACAACTTCCACTTCATCGAGCAGGTGGAGCCCGACCGGTTCGTTCAGGTCACCTCTCGCTTCCTCTCGACCCTCGACTACGGTGCCGAGACCGTACCCGTCGTCGTGGACCTCGACGGGGACGGGGACCTCGACGTGCTCGTCGGAAACAAGATCGAACAGAGCGACACGCAGAACGGGAAGCTCTATAGGCTCGTCAACGACGGCACGACCACCGAACCCAGCTTTCGTGAGGACGGAGACCTCGAGGTCGGCGGCGGCTACCACCTGGTGCCGTCGTTCGGTGACCTCGACGCCGACGGGGACCTCGACGCGGTGATCGGAAACTGGAGCGACGCCCTCCGCATCTACCGCAACGATGCCACGGACGGGGGCATCGAGCTCACCATGATCGACTCCACGGCCATCACGCTGACCCGCGGCCGAAACGCGACGCCCGCGCTCGGAGACGTGGATGGTGACGGAGACCTCGACCTGTTCGCGGGAGAGGCCTCGGGAACGATCAACTTCTGGGAGAACACGGGGAGCGCGACCCGCGCCGAGTTCACGCTGGTCTCGGACGAGTTCGGGGACATCGACATCGGCCGACGCAGCCTCCCCATTCTGCGCGACCACGACGGCGATGGAGATCTGGACCTTCTCGTCGGCTCGGAGGGCGAAGGGATCCGGATCTGGCGAAACGTGGGCTCACGGACCCAGCCGGAATTCGTCGACGAGGGTCGCCTGGACGTGCCCACCGTCACCTTCGCGGCCCCTGCCTTCGCAGACCTCGACGCGGACGGAGACGACGACCTCATCCTCGGCAGTCAACGTGGAGGGCTCTGGTACTTCGAGATGTCCGGTCGCTGAGCTCGTAGTCGACCTGTCGTCTCGCAGGCGCCCATGCGTCAACGCACGGGCAGGCCCCCACGGTCCAGCATCGTCGGCTCGCCCAACCCGAGCGCGCTCAGCCGCGCTGCCTGCGTGCGCGCGTCCCCGACGACGAGCCAGATCATCCGCTCGGGATCGAGGTAGCGGTCCGCCAGCTCCTGGGCGCGAGCGACGGTCATCTCGCGAACGACCCCCTCGCGTTCCAGCGCGTAGTCGGCGGGGAAGCCGTACGTGGACATGTCGGCCAGGAGGCCCAGCTTGGCCCCACCGGTCTCGTACGCTCTTGCGTTGACGCGAAGCAGGAAGCTCTGCGTGGCTTCCAGGTCTTCCTCGTCAAAGCCCGGGCCGTGCTGCTCGACGATGTCCTTGATCAGGTCGAGCGACTCGTAGGTGACGTTCGACCGCACCGAAGAGGAGATCTGGAACGGGCCCACGAGGTCGGTCCCGCCGAAGCCGGAGCCGATGCCGTAGGTGTAGCCGCGCTGCTCCCGGAGCACCTGGGTGAGATCGGAGGCAAAGCCGCCCCCGCCCAGGCGGAAGTTCATGACCGTGGCCGGATAGTAGTCCTCATCGGTCTGAGCGAGCGCGAGGTATCCCACTCTCAGCACCGATTGGCTTGCGTCCGGAATATCGACGAAATACAGACCCGCGCGGTCGTCGTCCCACGAGGGCGGATCCGGCAGCTCCGGTCCGGTACCGCTCCACTCTGCCGACAGTCGGTTCAGCGCCTCGACCGCGCGGCCCGGGTCGATCGCACCCGAAACGTGGAACGACGCGAGGTCCGGGGTGAGCGCCCGACGGTGGTATCCCACCAGATCCTCGATCACGATGTCATCGATCGTCTCCAAGTCGCCGAGCCGATTCCGGGAGAGGATGTGATCTCCATACAACAGGTCCTGGAAGACGTCCGAGGCGACACCGACGGGGCTCGCCGATCGCTGGCGCAGCCCGTTCGCGACACGCTGCTTGGACAGGTCGAACTCGTCCTCGTCGAAGCGAGGCTCGAGCAGGATCTCCTGTACGAGGGCCATGGTCGCGTCATAGTTACGCTCGAGCGTGGCACCTCGGATCGAGAACGCTTGGCTCCCGGCCGTGACGGAGATCGCCGCCCCGAGCAGATCGATCCCGGCTTCGAGCTCCTCCGGCGTCCTGTTCGCCGTCCCCGCGATCATGCTCTCGGCGAGGAGGTTGGCAACACCGATTCGCCCAGGATCCTCGGCGAGGAGCCCCCCCTTCACGCGCAGCTCGAACTGCACGAGCGGGACCTCCCGATCCTCGATACCCAGCACGGGCACCCCGTTGCTGAGCTCCGCTCGCCAGACGTCCGGTGCCCGCA
>JBDHDM010000195.1:0-8403 GCA_039591515.1 Gemmatimonadota bacterium
GGGTCGACGTTCACGGCATCGACCGATGCGAGCTTCACGACGGCCGCAGCCAACTCTCGCGGTGCGTCGGCGATGACGCGCACGTGATACGGACGCTTGTCCAAAGCAGCGCGAATGGCCCGGAAGCCGCCGGAGGCGGCCAGCTTCCCGTTGATGATCAGCAATACGGTTTCGGCCAGCTGCTCGACTTCCTCCAAGATGTGAGATGACAGCACGATCGTTCTCCCTTGGGCTGCCAGCTCCCTCAGCAACTTCTGGAAGTGGAAACGCTGCCTCGGGTCGGCTCCGTTGAGCGGTTCATCGAGGACGAGGACGTCGGGATCGTGGACCAACGTGCCAGCGAGTCGCATCCGCTGACGCATGCCCCTCGAGTACGTTCCCATGGGCAGGGCGGCGGCGTCCGAGAGATCTACGAGCCCGATCGCCCTCTCGACGGCGGTCTCCAGGTTCTGCACGCCCCGGAGTCGAGCCATCATCGTGACGAACTCGCGGCCCTTCATGAAGGAATAGACGGTCTCGTGCTCGGACATGACGCCGATACGCGCGTACAGCTTGGGATTGTCACGCACCGGCTGTCCGAACATCGTGATCGTGCCATCGGACACCTCGGCGAGTCCGGTCATCATCCGGAGGAGCGTCGTCTTTCCCGCTCCGTTGGGGCCGAGCAGGCCGGTAATGCCGGGCACGATGTCGAACGTGACATCGCTGACCGCAACGACGCTGCCGAACCAACGGGACACGTGGTCCACGCGGATGACCGGGGAGCCATTCGTCGTCATGCGGTCATCCGTCGGTAGCGTGCGAAGAGCACTCCGCCGGGAATCAGAACCCACGCGAAGTACCAGCTCACGAGGATCCACGTGTCGAGCTCACGCGCAGGCGCGCCACTCGTGACCCCACTCACTTCACCGAAGATCATGTCGTTCATGTGAACCGGGATGTTGGTGAGGTTGAACATGGAGATCCACTGCCCCGCGGCTCCCTCGATCTCGGATGCGAGACCTGCGGTGAACGGAGTCGAGACGATGAACAACCCGACCAGAAAGACGGCGGCGTACGCCCGGCGCTTCGCGAATCCGGCCACCAGCATTGCCAAAGTCGTCGTGTACACCGCGATCGCCGCGCCTGCGACGAAGATCTTCGGAACGTCCGTCCAATGTCCCTGCAGATAGGTCACCGGATCGGGATTCCCCATGACGAGCCCGACGAACAACACCAGCTGGGGAGCCCACGCGACGCACAGTGAGACCACCAGGAATGCGAGCCACCGAGCGACGATGTAGTCGCCACCCGTGAGTGGACGAACGAGGTAGAGGTTGATCACCCCGAGCGTTCGATCGGGGCACAACAACTCCGGGGCGACAACCGCGGCGAACACGAAGAAGAAGATCGACGCGATGCCGTAGAAGTCGGAGTGAGAGGGCAATTGATCGAGCACCGACTGATCGCCTCCACTCAACGCCAGAGCCGCGCCGGCCACGAGTGCCATGATGAAACCGATCCCCGTCAACAAGACGATGAAGCCCCAGGGCAGGACCTTGGCCCTCGGGCCGCGACCGAGGCCCAGTGCGATCCGCACACCGTCCTTGAACACCGCGAGCCGGCCGCGATTCCGACCCTGACGCGGCCCGCCATACCTCTGGTAGCCGATGTCGAAGACCGTTCCGTCCGCATCGCCCGAGGCTCGCGAGGCGGTCTGCGCCTGACCCGTCATCGCGTCGTCTCCTTCATGTCGTCGTCTCCCTCACGGGCAAAGAGCTCGGCGAGGGCCCTCCGTCTGGGAGCCATGCGCCGCAGGGGCGCGTCGGCGGCCACCACGGCATCTCGGACGTGATCGTAGATCGAAGCGTCCGCGCCTTGGATGGTGAGGCCGCTTCCGTCGGCGGTGACCACGACGTTCCGCCGCTCGAGCTCCGAAACCAGCCGTTCACGTCCGGAATCGACTTCGATGAAGACGCTCTCCGTTTCCGTGGTGAAGTGGCTGACCTCTCCCGCTTGGACCACTCGACCGCCTTGGAGGACGACGATCCGGTCGCACGTACGCTCCACGTCGGCCATCAGGTGTGACGAGAACAGGATGCTGATCCCGAACTCGCGGTGGGTCTTCCGCACGAGGTCCAGCATCTCCTCGCGTCCAGCCGGATCGAGGCCCGCGGTCGGCTCGTCGAGGAGCACGAGCTGGGGGTCGTGTACGAGCGCCTGGGCGAGCTTGACCCGTTGCTTCATGCCTGTCGAGTAGCCACCGATGGCTCGGTATCTCTCTTCGAAGAGGCCTGCGTGTCGAAGGGTATCGGCGGCGCGCGTCCGTGCCCGGGACGGTGGAAGTCCACTCACCTCTGCCAGGTGCGTGAGGAACTCCGCGGCGCTCACGCTCGTGGGCAAGCAGTCGTGCTCGGGCATGTACCCCAGCTTCGCACGGGCCGCGATGCTTTCGGATGCGTCCTCTCCGAGGACGATCGCCGAGCCCGACGTAGGCTGGAGCAGTCCCAGAAAGATCTTGATGGCCGTGCTCTTGCCGGCGCCATTCTCACCGAGAATGCCGGTAATCCCATCGTAGATGCCGAAGCTGACGTCGTTGAGGGCGACGACGTCCTTGTAGTGCTTGGTGAGGTGTTCGGTGGCCACGAGGGGTTGCACGAGCGCGTCCTCTTCGGTTCAGCTGGTAGGTCTTCGGCAGGCTTCTTCGTAGCCGAGATTGCAGGCTCGGCGGAAATGCCGACCTGCTCGAAACACGTCTCTCGAGACGCCGGTCACATTGGCGTACATGTCTCCGAGGCGGAAGCACCCCTCAGCCAGAGGGGGTGAGCCCTCCCCGTCACTCATGGTTCCGTCGCACGACTGGTCGAGGAGCTCGACCGCACGGTCGTAGTCCCGGTCGACGCCGACGCCCTCGGCGTACAGACCCGCGAGGTTGAAGCAGCCCACCATCTCGACCTCGCACGCCCCCTCATAGAGGCTGAGGGCCCGCGCCAGGTCCTGCTCGACACCGGCGCCCGCCGCATAGGACTCGCCCAGGTGCGAGCAGCCGAGTTGCGAGTCGCCATCGCACGCCTGCCGGAAAAGACGAGCAGCGCGGTCCAAGTCCTGCGCCATTGCCATACCCTCTCCGTACAACACGCCGAGGCGAACGCAACCGGGCATTTCGGCTCCATCGCACGCCCTCCGATACAGGCCCGCGGCGCGTCCGACGTCCTGCAGCACGCCCGTGGGCGCGACGTCGGGTAGAACGCTGTCGTCTTGCAGGTACATGTCTCCCAGCACGACGCAGCCGCGCATGGCACCCCCGTCGCAGCCCCGCTCGAGGAAGTCTGCCGCGACCGTGGAATCGTGGCTCACGCCCCGCCGCTCGGCACGGTCGTTCACGTGTAGCTCCCCGAGCCGAACGCACCCCTCAGCCGATCCGCCATCACAGGCCTGCGCATAAAGAGCCGCTGAGCTACGCCAGTCGCGGAGGATCTGGTGGCCCCGAAACGCTCGATCTCCCAAGTCGTTACACGCCTCGGCCACCCCCGCCGCGCACGACGCGCGCAGGTCCCTCGCCTCAGAAGCTCCGGGGTTGCATCCAGTGAGCGAGAGGACGGCGGGGCAGAGGAGCACCATCGCTGCGTACGTCCCGGCGCGTGTCATTCAGTCAGCCCTCAACGAGTCTTGGCGAGATCATGTCCGGACGCATGGACGGAAGTTCAGGTTTCGTGGGGTCACGCCGACGGCGCCCGGACGGCGACTTCGACCACGGGGGTGATGCGGGCCGATTCAGTGAAGAGGGTGGCGCCGGCGGTGGGCGAGAGTTCACTCTCCGTCGCATTCATGCACTTCACCCTGGCCGGCCGATGACGGACTCCGGAACTGACATCCTCGAGCGCCTTCAGGAGCATCGCGCCCTCCAAGGCGTCCCGGCGGACGAGCTCGCCTGGCTCGCCGCACGCGGTTCGTATCGCCGGTTCGACCCGGGCGACGTCATCCTCCCCGAAGGCGCCGATCTGAGGTCGGGCGTGATCGGTCTCGAGATCGTGCTGACCGGGCGCTTCGGCGTGCATCGCGATGGACCGGGCGGGCGGGTGCGGGTCATGGAGTGGTCCGAAGGCGACATCAGCGGTGCCCTCCCGTTCTCCCGCATGAAGATCTCACAGTCGGAGATCATCGCGGACACCCTTGTAGAGAACTTCTCGCTCGACCCGAGTCACTTTCCGGATCTCGTGCGCGACTGTCCGACCGTCACCACCCTCTGTGTTCACACCATGCTCGACCGTGCGCGTGTGTTCCGGACGAGCGACTTGCAAGGCGAGAAGATGGCTTCGCTCGGGAAGCTCTCCGCGGGTCTCGCGCACGAGCTGAACAACCCCGCCTCCGCCATCGCGCGCAGCGCGCAGAAGTTGGGCGAGAGTATGGCCGAGGCCGACCGCGCCGCGCGGGCGCTGGCCCGGGTGGGGCTGACGGCTGCGCAGCTCGAGGCACTCGACCGCCTTCGAGAAACCTGCTTGCGCACGCCTCCGACCGTCTCGATGTCCCCGCTCGAGCGCGCCGATCGCGAGGATCTGATCACCGAGTGGCTCGAAGCGCACGGGGCGGACGACTCCGCGGCGGAGGCGCTCACGGAGACGGTCGTAACGATCGAGGCCCTCGATGAGCTGGCCGGGCACCTCGAGGGCGAAGTTCTCGACGCCGCGCTGGACTGGGTTGCGGCGGGGTGGGTGGTGCGGACCCTGGCCCAGGAGAATGAGAGCGCGGGCGCCAGGATCTCGCAGCTCGTGGGGGCCATGAAGCGCCTCACGCACATGGACCGCGCGCCGGTGGCCGAACCCATCGACCTCGAGCAGGGGCTGAGAGACACCCTCGTGGTCCTCGGCCACAAGGCGCGGGAGAAGTCGCTGAGTCTCAAGGTGGAGGTGGCGCCCGATCTACCACGGGTGGTTGCCGTTGGTGGCGAGCTGCAGCAGGTGTGGATGAACCTTCTCGACAACGCGTTCGACGCGGTCGATGTCGGGGGTCAGGTATCCGTCACGGTCCAGCCGGAAGGCAACGGCGTGCTCGTATGCGTCCTCGACGACGGGCACGGAATCCCGAAGGAGCACCAGAGACGGATCTTCGATCCGTTCTTCACGACCAAGGCTCCGGGCGAGGGCACCGGCCTCGGCCTCGACATCGCGCGCGCCCATCTCCAGCGACACGGTGGAAACATCGATTTCTCGTCCCGCCCGGGCCGGACGGAGTTTCGCGTGAGGCTGTCGAGCGCGCCCGACTCGCGAGGCGAAACGGGCTCGTAGGAGGGACCTCGGCCGGGACGGCGAGCCTCGACACACTGTGGGATTGCTCGCGGTTCGCGCGTGTGGGTCGCATCTTCACGGCATGCGCCGCCCCACCATCCGCCCCCTCACTGCCTGTCCCCGGCCCCGAGCTGCCACGGCGATCGGTCTCCTCGGTGCGCCCCTACTGTTCGCTGCGTGTGCGGACCGTCCGGCCCCCTCCGCCGGCGCAGCCGACTCCGGCGCGGCCACGGAGCTCGTATGGGTTGCCACGGCCCGGCAGAACGGGATCGTCGGTTACCGCGATCCGGTCGGCGTGATTTCTCCGGATGGGGCCTTGCTCGCCTACGCCGAAGGTCGCGACGTGCGGGTCGTCCCGTTGAGAGGAGGGCCGAGCCGCCGCATGTCCCGGGCGGACGGGCAAGTGCGGCACCTGGCCTGGCTGGGCAACGGGTCGATCCTGGCCGAGGACCGGGCAGGGGAGGCCAGGTGGTGGCGCTACGACGCACAGTCCGGGGATCGAGCGCCTCTCTGGGACCGGACGAGCGTTGTGGCCGGGGGCTCGGATCGGGAGGTCTCGCTCGACGCGCTGGCAAGCCTGGCCGTCTCCGACGACGGCTCGGAGATCGCCGGCGTGGCATCGACGGGGCGGGGTTGGGAGCTCTGGCGGATCGATCGGGAGGGCTCGCGGGCCGAGGTGGTCGACCTCGGACCCGATCGCGTCCTGTGGCCGGCCTTCGCTCCGGGTGGAGGAGAGGTGGGATGCATCGTCCGCGGCGCGGAGGGAGATCGCCTCCATCTTCCGTGTGATGGGCCGGCTTCGACGTTCCAGCCGGACGTCGATGTGGTGGGACCGATCGCCTTCTCGCCTCGGGGCGGCCTCGTGTACTTCGCTTCGCCCGACGGCACGGTGATGGTCGATCTCATGGTCGCCGACCTGGGGTCCGGCTCGGTGGAGCGGCTCGCAGGTTTCTCCCGTGACACGTATGCGCCCTCGCTCGACGCCACCGGCGACCGACTCCTGTTCCGCAGTCAGAGCTATCGGACCTTCGTGGCGGAGGTCGACGTCACGACGGGTGCGCGTCGGCAGCTCACCCTATTCCAGGCCGAGACGCCGAGCTATAGCCCCGACGGCGACATGGTTGCGTTCACCTTCGGGAGCTGGCGACGCCAGGTCGATGACGTGAACTACCCCGACATCGCGCAGCACATCGGCCTCGTTCGGTCGGGCGAGGCGGCCTCGGGGGCCAGCGAGCCGGTGGAAGTCGTGGCTCGCTCGGAGTCCGAGGACCAGGCCATGGACTGGTCACCAAACGGTCGATGGATCGCGCTGCACTCCCACCGTGAGGGCTCGGACGACGTTTGGCTCCGCCCGAGCGACGGCTCCTCACCCGACCGCCGGATCACGCACCTCGGTCGAGGGGCCGAGGTGGGGTGGCCGCGCTGGTCGCCGGACGGGCGGACCGTGCTCCTCAGCGGGGCCAGTCCGACGACGGGGCTCGAGGTCCTCTTCACCATCGGCGTCGACCAAGAGTCGGGCGAGGTCACGTCGGACCTCACCGAGATCGTCGTCGACGGCCTCGAAGGGGTACCGACACACGCCGAGTGGCTCCCGGACAGCCGCTCCGTGGTCGCCATCGCCAAGGAGGGCCCTGGGCGTCACGCGCTGTTCACCGTGCCGGTGTCCGGCGGGCCCGCACGGATCTTCCATCGGTTCGAGAGCGAGCACGACTTTCCCGGTCTCGGCGTGCGCCGCGACGGCCCCGAGGTCGCATTCATCGCGCCGGCCGGCGACGGGTTCTTCCAGGTCTTCCACATGCGCGTGGGGGGAGGTCCGGCTCACCAGGTGACCCACGATCCCGCCCACAAGAGCCAGCCGACGTGGTCGCCCGACGGCTCGACCATTGCGTACACCGTGTGGGACTACCGCTCGCAGTTCTGGCTTCGAGAGGCGCGGTAGGCCGACGAGGGTAGGGCGTCGGAATCCGATCGCAGCGCGAGGGGGTTCCGGTCGAAGCTCGGTCGGTCAGGTGCCCGCAGCGACGGGTGGCAAAACGAGTCGCACCGTGTGCCGCCCGCACCCGTTCACAAGGTCAGATTCCACATCGGGCGGCAGGTGCTCGAAGTGGAAGCCCGAGCTATGCCTCCAGGCGTGCACCATGAACGACTCGCAGTGCCGTACGTGCTCCATGTGGTGCTGCCGCCGCCAGTCGTCGGTGAACTCGAAGGAGAGCCGAAAGGAACCGTCTTCGGGGTCGGCTGACACGGGCGCCTCATACCAACATCCGTGTCCGCCAGCTGGGATGCAGAGTTGGACGAACGCGGAAGTGGCGGGCGAGCCGTCATCCTCCATGACTGAGCCTGATACAAGAACCTCGGAGGCGTTGGTTGGCTCGGTTGGGTCGTCGCAGGACACGAGCTCGACGACCACCAGCGGGACGACCACCAGCGGGACGAGGGGTTGCCATCTCATCGCAGCCTCCGCATCGGGGTTGGGCAGGCTGCTCTCACCGAATAGTCTGCGCTTCCGCGCCCGTCCTGTCTGTCGGGAGAACCACGCAATGGCCAGGCGCACGGGGGAACCGTGGGCATTGGGGGGCGGAACCCGCTTCCCGTCGGCATGAAGACCGGCGCGGGTGGCCGTCCCTGGCTGGTCGGTGCATGCAGCCCAACCCCGCGCGATTCTGCCAGTGCGGCGCGTCCGTCACATCTTGCAGAGGCCCTACCAACCTCACGGGTTGTGCCGGTCGGGAGCAAGGATTCTCCATGGACGCCATCTCTTCGATCGTGGTCCGAAGCACGGCCGTCGTCGCCCTACTCTTCGCCACGGCATGCAGTGATGGTCCGACGGAGGCTCCTCCCGGGATACAACCGCAGATCGCGAACAACACCGACGCGTTTTCCTACCAGACCTCGGAGCTGAGCGACGTCACGGGTACCTGGGACTACACCTGGCAGAGTACCGGCACAGTCGCGAAGGTGACGCACCTTCGGGATGCCGGTGCGAGCGGAGTGGCGACCATCACCATCAGCGACGCCGCCGGCGCTCAGGTCTACACTGGAGCATTCGCGACGATTGGCGAGCCCTTGAGTTCGCCGTCCGGAGTGGCGGGTGCATGGACCATCACCGTCACCTACTCCAACTACAGCAACACGCAGG
>JBDHDM010000196.1:0-8846 GCA_039591515.1 Gemmatimonadota bacterium
GTGGTTTCTGGGCGGCAAGCTCAACGTCTCGTACAACTGCCTGGACCGGCACGTCGAGAACGGTCGAGGGGAGCGGACGGCCCTCATCTGGGAGGGTGAGCCCGGCGATGAGCGGAGGTTCTCGTACGCCGAGCTACACCGTGAGGTGTGCGCATTCGCGAATGCCTTGAAAGGCCTCGGAGTTGAGAAGGGTGATCGGGTCACGATCTATCTGCCCATGATTCCCGAAGCCGCGGTGGCGATGCTCGCGTGCACACGCATCGGAGCCATCCACTCGGTTGTCTTCGGGGGGTTCAGCCCGGACTCCCTCGCCGACCGCAACAACGATGCGAGCTCCAAAGTGCTCATCACCGCGGACGGGGGGTGGCGTCGGGGTGGCGTGGTTCCGCTCAAGGAAAACGCCGACGTGGCGCTGGACAACTCGCCCACCGTCCAGAGCGTCGTGGTCGTCGCGCGTGGAGGCACGCTCACCGAGCAGACGCCGGTGACGATGGTCGAAGGTCGAGATCACTGGTACCACGACCTGATGGCCGACGCGTCGGCGGAGTGCCCCGCCGAAGCGATGGACGCCGAGGACACGCTGTTCATCCTCTATACGTCGGGGACGACGGGGAAGCCGAAGGGCGTCGTGCACACGACGGGCGGCTATCTGACGCAGGTGTATGCCACGACCCAGTCGGTCTTCGACCTGCACGACGACGACGTGTATTGGTGCACGGCGGACGTCGGATGGATCACGGGGCACAGCTACATCGTCTACGGCCCACTCGCGAATTGTGCGCAGGTGGTCATGTACGAGGGCGCGCCGGACACGCCGGACCGGGGTCGATTCTGGCAGCTCTGCGAGAAGCATGGGGTCACGATCTTCTACACCGCCCCCACGGCCATCCGGGCCTTCATGCGCTGGGGCGACACATGGCCCGCGAAGCACGACCTGTCCTCGCTCCGGCTACTCGGCACGGTCGGTGAGCCGATCAACCCGGAGGCGTGGATGTGGTACCACGAGGTCATCGGAGGCCGGCGTTGCCCGATCGTGGACACCTGGTGGCAGACGGAGACGGGCGGAATCATGATCACGCCGCTGCCGGGCCTCACGGAGACGAAGCCCGGCACCGCCACCTACGCGTTTCCTGGGATCGAAGCCACGATCCTCACGAATGACGGTGAAGAGGCACACGCAGGATTCCTCGCGATCACGACGCCGTGGCCGGCCATGCTGCGCACCGTATGGGGCGACGATCAGCGCTTTCGTGACACCTACTGGTCCAAGTGGGAGAACGTGTACTTCCCGGGAGACGGCGCGAAGCGGGACGAGGACGGCTGCTTCTGGATTCTCGGTCGCGTCGACGACGTTCTGAACGTCGCCGGGCACCGGATCGGCACCATGGAGGTGGAGAGCGCCCTGGTGGACCACCCCGCCGTCGTCGAGTCCGCCGTCGTGGGCAAGGCGCACGAGATCAAGGGTGAGTCGATCGCGGCATTCGTGACGACGAAGGAGGACGTCGAGACGACCGATGACCTTCTGGTCGAGCTGCGGGCGCACGTCGGCAAGAAGATCGGCGCGATCGCCAAGCCGGAGCTGATCGTCTTCACCGCCGAGCTTCCGAAGACGCGCTCGGGCAAGATCATGCGACGACTGCTGCGTGACATCGCGGAGGGCCGGGCCGTCGGCGACACGACGACGCTCGCCGACCCCGCGGTGGTCCGTCGACTTCAGCAGATGCACGAGGCCGAGGAGGGGTAGCGAGGCGCGATGCATCTCGCCTGACGTCGTCGAGCCTTCCTCGAAATCGCCCTGCTATTCCGTCGTCGGCCCTCCTCGTCAGATCGAGCGCCTCGCGCCTCGACGGGGCGGCGTCGGGTGCCGGGCCTACTCGTCCGCCATGGGGTCGACCGAAGGCGGGGCTTTGTTCGCCCGTTCCTCCGCCGACTTCTCTTTGACCTTGCGGGCGGGGACGCCCACGTACACCCAGTGCGGCTCGGTGCTCTTGGTGAGCATCGAGCCGGCGCCCACCATCGAGTCTTCGGCCACGTGCGTTCCGGCGAGGATCGTGGCGTGGTAGGTGATGCGGGCGCCCCTTCCGATCACCGTCTTCGGAAGGTAGACGATCCGACCGTCTACGATGTTGTGCGAGTGCGAGTAGACGTTGGCGAAGTCGGACACCGAGGCTCCGTTCTCGATCTCGATTCCACCCCGGTCGTCGAGGAGGACGTGTCGGTGGATCACCACTCCGTCTCCGACGTGCAGGTTGTAGCCGAACGAGACGCGCACATGCGTGAACGCCTTGAAGTTCTTGCCGCAGCTCCCGAAGACGTGCCCGGCGAGGATGCGCCGGAAGTGGATGCCCAACTCGACGTTCTCACCGAGCGCGCTGCGGTCGAACATCTCCCAAAGCCAGAGGAGCGGCTTGCGCGGCCCGTACGCTCTTTCGTCGAGCTCCTGATAATACTCGGGCTCCAGGGTCACGTTGCGAGGATCCATCTGGGCCAACGCCACGCGAGCGGAGATGGACATCCCCGACACGTCCGTACTCGACAGCCCGGGGTAGTAGAGGTCCGTGAGAACCGTCGTGCAAAGCTCGTTCCGGTCGCATCCCGGATCGTCGAGGGCTTCGCGGAGCCACACCAGCCACTCTTCGTAGAGTGAGCCGGCCGAGTGGGCTACGGGTACGGGGCGCAGCGGAAGAAAGGACATTCGATGAGCTTATCGGTATTGTGACGTGGATCAACTGTCCGGGTGGTCGCCCTGTTCCCGCGTCCGGTCCCGATTAGACTTACCGGAACACACCGCGAAACGAGTCACCCTTCATGCACGACGCACTTCGGAAGCGGCTCCTCCGGAAGATCGAGAGTCTACCCGACGAGCAGATCTACCAGGTCCTCGACTACATCGAGTTCCTCGAGTCCAAATATGCGATGGATGCAGCCGGACAAGCATCGGGCTTGCAGAAGTTCGCCGAGGGGCTCGAGGACAAGATGAGGCGCCGTGCGGTAAGTCCCAGCACGATCCGAGAGGCGTTCCAGCTGATCTCCGCCGCTGATCGCGTGCTCTCGGGGGTCTCGACGGCGGGCAAGCAGATCCTCGCGGACCTCACCGACGTCGCCGAGCCGGACGAGCGCGCCCTCGAGGGGGGCGACACGGGGGACGTGAAGCACATCGAATCAGATCCGAGGAAGGGGCAGGAAGGAGGGCGTTGACGCTCCCACGGCGTCCGGATATCCTCCTCCATGGGAAGAGCATCGTACCTCCCGATCACCGTGCGCCCGCTCCGCGATCGCCCCGTCTCGGGGTGGCAGAGGCGGGCGTTCTCGCTATCTGAAAGGTCGTCACGCCCATGACCGACGGCTCCCCCCGAGGCCGCGTCGTCAAGGAAGCACTCACCTTCGACGACGTGCTCCTGATCCCGGGGCACTCCCTGGTCCACCCGAAGGACACCGACGTCGCCTCGATGGTCACCAGGGGGATCCAGCTCCGGATCCCGCTTCTCTCCGCGGCCATGGACACGGTGACGGAGAGCGCGATGGCGATCCAGATGGCCCGCGAAGGCGGGATGGGGATCATCCACAAGAACCTCACGCCCGAGCGGCAGGCCGAGGAAGTCGACCGGGTGAAGCGGTCGGAGAGTGGAATGATCCTCAATCCGATCACGTTGACGTCCGACCGGTCTCTCCAGGACGCGCACGCGCTGATGGCGAGGTTCTCCATCAGCGGCGTTCCCATCGTCGAGGAGGGGCGGCTGGTCGGGATCATCACGAACCGGGACCTCCAGTTCGAGGTGGACCTGTCGAAGTCCATCGCTTCCGTGATGACGTCGGACGACCTCGTGACGACGCCGGTCGGCACCACGCTCGACCAGGCCCAGGCGATCCTCCACGAGCATCGGATCGAGAAGCTCCCCGTGGTGGATGACGAAGGCCGCTTGAAGGGCCTCATCACGGTGAAGGACATCTTCAAGCGTCGGATGTACCCCCATGCGTGCAAAGACGAGCACGGGCGCCTGCGTGCCGGCGCGGCCGTGGGTGCGTCGCAGGCCGACCTGGATCGGGCGAGGCTCCTGGTGGAATCGGGAGTCGACGTGCTCGTGGTCGATACGGCTCACGGCCATTCGGAGGGCGTGCTGAAGGCGGTCGGCCGCGCCCGCGAGGCGTTTCCCGAGGTGCAGATCGTGGGCGGCAACGTGGGGACCGTCGAAGGCGCGAAAGCGCTCGTCGAGCGGGGCGTGGACGCCGTGAAGGTCGGCGTCGGCCCCGGATCGATCTGCACGACACGAGTCGTGACCGGCGTGGGGCTTCCTCAGCTCAGCGCCATCATGGATGCGGTGGAAGGGGCTGACGGTGCGGTCCCGATCATCGCCGATGGGGGGGTGCGCTACTCGGGAGATCTCGTGAAGGCCCTTGCGGCTGGCGCTCACTCCGTCATGATGGGATCGATGTTCGCAGGAACCGACGAGTCGCCCGGTGAGACCTTCCTGCTGGAAGGCAGGCGTTTCAAGACGGTTCGGGGAATGGGGTCGCTCTCCGCGATGGAGGAAGGCTCCGCGGATCGCTACTTCCAGGAAGGTGAGATGGAGAAGCGAAAGCTGGTGCCCGAGGGAATCGAGGCTCGGGTCCCGTACAAGGGACCGGTGTCCGATACCGTCTACCAGCTCGTCGGAGGCTTGCGCGCCGGGATGGGATACTGCGGCGTCGGGTCGATCGAGGAGCTCCGGACCCGGACCCGGTTCAATCGGGTCACCATGGGTGGGCTGCGCGAGTCGCATCCGCACGATGTGGTGATCACCCGCGAGGCTCCGAACTACCACGGGTGAGATGATCGGTCAGCGGAGTGTCCTAGGCGTGGTTGCGGTATCCGCCGCCGCATGTTCCACCGTGGCCACCCCGTCGCCGGTCGTTCCACCGGATCCGGTGGCGGTTCCTTCGCTCGAGGTCGCGGAGGTTGCCTACGACGCGCACCCGGAGGTCGGCTACCTGTCGCCGCCCCCGGACGAGACGTACATCGATCCGATTCTCGGGTCCCCCGTGACGCGCGATCCGGAGTTCGAGGCTGCGGTGGGGTGGTGGGTCGACTATTGGCAGCACGCGGCCCGACCGTGGTTTCCCCAGTTCCTCGGCCGCATGGGCGCGTTCGAGCAGACGGTGGACTCCGCCCTCGGTGAGAAGGCTATGCCTCCGTCGCTCCGGTACCTGCCGCTGATCGAGAGCGGCTACAACCCGTGGGCCAGGAGTCATGCGAGCGCCGTCGGGATGTGGCAGTTCATGGCCGGCACGGCGCGGGAGTTCGGCATGGAGGTCGGTGCGTTCGTCGACGAGCGACGGAATCCGTACAAGTCGACCCAGGCAGCGGTTGGGTTCCTCGAGGACCTCTACGAGGACTTCGGTTCCTGGTATCTCGCACTCGCCGCGTACAACGGGGGCCCGAACCGCGCTCGGCGGATTCTGCGGCAGCATGCGCCGCTGGTGACTCCGTCCGACAGCCTCTTCTGGGCCCTTCGTAGTCATTGGCCGCGGGAGACGCGGGAGTTCGTTCCCAAGCTCGTCGCGGCGATCATCGTCTCGCAGGACCCGGCCGCCTTCGGCTACGAACCGGTGGCCATGGAGGCCCCGCTCGTTTTCGAGACGGTGACCGTTCCGGAGGCCACGACGATGGATGTGCTGGCCGAGGCTGCCGAGGTCGACGAGGGCGAGATGCGTCGCCTCAATCCCGAGCTCTTTCGCGGCTTCACCCCGCCGGGAGCGACGTACGCTCTGCGCGTTCCAGAGGGGAGGGCGGAGCGGTTCGCGGTCAATTACGCCTCCATTCCAGCGGACCAGCGCATGACCGTGGTAGAGCACTCCGTTGAGCAGGGAGAAACGCTCTCCCACATCGCCCGTCGCTATGGCGTCAGCATCGCGGACCTGCGGGCCGCCAATCCCGACGTGCGCCCGCGGTACCTTCAGATCGGGATGCGCCTCACCGTACCGATCGCCCTCGCCCGCGCGGGGGCGGGCTGACCGCCGATACGATCAGGCGGGCCCGGCAGCCTGCTCTTCGGCCGTCCAGCTGCCGGAGGCCCCACCCTCTTTTCGCACGAGCCGAACGCCCTCGATGCGCATGCCGCGGTCGATCGCCTTGACCATGTCGTAGACCGTCAGGAGCGAGACGCTCAGAGCCGTGAGCGCTTCCATTTCGACACCGGTTCGGCCCAGGTACGTGGCCTCGGCCGTGCCCCTGATGCCCGGTAGCGTGGGGTCGGCCTCGAGCCGAACGACCACCGATGCACCGGGCAGGGCGTGACAGAGCGGGATCAGGTCGGGCGTCTTTTTGCCGGCCATGACTCCCGCCAGCTCCGCGACCTGGATGGGATCACCCTTCTCGGTCCGGCCGTCGAGGATGCTGCGCAGCGTTCGCTCGGCCATGAGGATCGATCCTTCGGCCACCGCGGTCCGACGCGTCTCGCTCTTCGTGGTCACGTCGACCATGCGCGCTCTCCCCTCTTCGTCCAGGTGCGTGAGGCCGTCGCCACGTGGGCTCATGGGCGTGCACCGGCGAGGGCCGCGGACGGACGCAGCGCGCGACGAAGATTACGGATCAGGCCGGAGACGACGAGCTGCGGATTGACGTTTCCGCGGGCCAGCTCGCGGGCCCGCTCCACGGCCTCGAAGCCCCTCGCAAACGAAACCGCCGAGAGTCCGGACGAATCGAGGTCGCGCCGGAGCCGCGCGGTCGCGTCTTGATTGAGGACACTGTCGTCCGCTCCGCTCGCGAGGGCCGCCAGATCTCTGAGCCACTCCTCCACGAACGAGAAAAGCTCGAGGAGAGCCCGAGCCCCGGCCGGTGGGAAGCCGATCGCGACCTCGTAGGCCTTGGACGGCTCCTCGCTCAACCCGGCCGACACGATCTCGAGTGCCCGTCGACGGATGGCTTCCAGCGGGCCCATATCCCCTCCGTCGGGGAGGAAGCCGAGGGCCCTCCCCGGGGACCCGTGTCCGAGCCGGGCGGCCCACGCCGCCGTCTTCGGATCGACGCCGGCCCGCTCCATGAGCAGCTCGAGGACCGTGGCCTCCGGGAGCGGTGGCACGTGCAGGGGAACCGTGCGCGAGCGGATGGTGGGAAGGAGCATGCCCGGCTCGCTGCTGGTCAGGATGAATCGGGCCGAGCTGGGTGGCTCCTCGAGCAGCTTCAGGAGCGCGTTGGCCGCCTCCGGGCTCGCTTCCTGAGGCACCAGCAGCTCCGCCTGTCCGATCACGAACACCGGCCCATCCGCCATCGTGGGCCGCTTGCTCGCGGCCGACCGGAGGTTCTTGATCACGCCCAGGTAGATCGCACGGACCTCGTCCGACCAGCTGGGTCGTAGAGACTCCTCGCGAACCTCGGCGAGCGCGTCGTAGCGTGCGCGCTCGAGCGCGTCGGCCAAGCGCTCCCTCGCGACGCCCTTGGGGCGGAGGAGGGGGAAGTACCAATGGACGTCCGGGTGCTCGAGCGAGCGGGTCATCCGGCAGGGGCCGCAGCTGTCGCAAGGCCCGTTTCCGGAGTCCTGGCACACGACGAGTTGGGCGAGCCACAGCGCGAGGCGCTGTTTGCCGACCCCACGTGCTCCGTGCAGGAGGAGGGCGGCGGGCAAGGTCCCGTTCTCGTGGGCGCGGACCAGGGCAGCACGAGCCGCTTCGTGACCCACGAGTGGATGGAGGCTCACTGCGGCCTCACGGCGTACCCCGCGGCTGGAGCCATTCCAGCGGGTCCTGTGCGGGTGTTCCGCCTTCCGACGGGATGCGGATCTGGAACTCGAGGTGGGGTCCCTCGGGAGTTTCGGACCCGCCGACCGTGCCGACGACCTGTCCGGCGGTCACGACTCGTCCCTCGACCACGCCGATCTCTTCGAGGTACATGTACAGCGTGTAGAAGCCGTCTCCGTGTCCCAGGATGACGGTCGGGCCGTATCCCTCGAAGGGACCGGCGTAGGCCACGGTCCCATCACTCACGGCCCGTACCGGTGTCCCGGTCGGGGCCGCGATGCCGATCCCGTTCCAGCGAATGACCGTGCCGTTGGGCCGACGGTTCGGGCCGAACCGATAGATGAGGTCTCCCTCGATCGGCCAGGCGAGCGAGCCGGCGTCCTCGGGTCGCAGCGTCGCTCCCCCCGCTCGGCGACGGGCCTCCAGCTCCCTTCTGCGGACCTCGAGCTCGTCGAGCAGCTCGGTCATCCGGCCTTCGTCGGCGGCCAACTCGTCGATTCGTGTCGACGCACTCTGCTCACGGGCACGGAACTGCTGCAGCGTCACCTGGTGCTCTCCCTCGACCGAGCGGAGCTCCGCGACCTCGCTGAGCCGCTCCTGGCGCAACGAGCCGAGGAGCGCCATCTGCTGCAGCGTCACCTGGTGCTCTCCCTCGACCGAGCGGAGCTCCGCGACCTCGCTGAGCCGCTCCTGGCGCAACGAGCCGAGGAGCGCCATGCGGTCTCGCAGCTCGCGGTTCCGTTGGATCAGCTCTGCTTCGAGCGTTCTCACCCGGTCGACGAGCGACCGGTCGAAGGCGGCGATACGCTGCAGGTACCGGTACCGGTTCAGCAGATCCGTGAATGACCGAGCGCCCAGCAGCACCTGCGCGGTGTGTGAGGGCCCCATCTTGTAGATGTCCCGAAGGCGCCGGTGGAGGACGGCTTGACTCGCGGCGAGGTTTTCCCGCGAGTGGAGGAGATCCATGGTCGTGATGCGGACCTGTTCGGAGGTCGTCTCGGACTGGAACTCGACCTCGGCCAGCACGGAGCGCGATGCCGACAGCCGCCGCTCCACGTTGGCGAGCTCCTCGGCGACGTTGCGCACGCGATTACGGTAGTCACCGATGTCCCGCTCCAGCCGTGCGCGCTCCT
>JBDHDM010000197.1:0-8308 GCA_039591515.1 Gemmatimonadota bacterium
TGGTTCTCCGGCCGGCGTGCGCGTTGGGGCTTCCTCGCGCTTCGCCGGTTTGACCTCGAACCCGCTTTCGTTGACCCTCTCGACATAGTCGATCGTTGCACCATCCAGGATGGCAGTATCGATCTCCTTCACGAACACGGCGAATCCGCCAGCGTCGATCTCCCGTTCGTCGTCGGATCGCTCCGCTGTATCCACCAGAGTGAGATCGAAGACGGGTGCATTCGGAGTCCCGCTCACGGAAACGCGAAGCGCCTGATCCCCGCTCTCCTCTCCGAGGAAGGCGAGGACCATCTCCCGGGCCGTGTCGGTGAAGCTGATCATTGTCGTGCGCGGTAGGTGAGAACGAGATCGAAGACCGTGGAGCTCGGCTCCCGGTGCGTACCGAATACGCTCGTACCCCACCCGCTCGCTCGAGTTCTGAGATGGCGCCACACGCCCGCAGCGACCTGCGGCGTTGATCCGCCCGGAGCGGTCCGATTACCTTTCGCCGGCCCGCGGCGACCCCCCGAATCCCTTTCAGAACAAGGCTTTTCATGTCCAGCTCGGACCTGATGGACAAGCTCGTTTCACTCGCGAAACGGCGTGGCTACGTCTTCCAGTCGTCGGAGATCTACGGCGGAACAGGATCCGTGTGGGACTACGGCCCGCTCGGCGTGGAGCTGAAGCGCAACATCAAGGACCGGTGGTGGTCGTCGATGGTCCACAGCCGTGACGACATCGAGGGCCTCGACGCGGCGATCCTGATGCACCCGCGAGTCTGGGAGGCGTCCGGACATGTGGAGGGCTTCACGGACCCGCTGGTGGAGTGCACCAACTGCCACCGTCGCTTCCGGGCGGACATGCCGGAAGTCGAGGGCGGTCAGTGTCCCAGCTGTGGCACGAGGGACACCTTCACCGAGCCGAGGATGTTCAACCTCATGTTCAAGACGTTCATGGGGCCTGTGGAGGATTCGAGCGCGACGGTGTACATCCGTCCGGAGACGGCCCAGGGGATCTACGTGAACTTCCTCAACGTGCAGGGCGCCGCCCGACAGCGCGTGCCCTTCGGCATCGCCCAGATCGGGAAGGCGTTCCGGAACGAGATCACCCCGGGCAACTTCATCTTCCGCACCCGTGAGTTCGAGCAGGCCGAGATGCAGTTCTTCGTGAAGCCCGGCGAGGACGAAGCTTGGTTTGACCAGTGGATGGACCTCCGGATGCAGTGGCACCGCGATCTCGGCATCAGTCAGGAGAAGCTTCGGTTCCACGAGCACGGGCCGGACGAGCTCGCGCACTACGCCAAGAAGGCGTACGACATCGAGTACGAGTTCCCGTTCGGGTGGAAGGAGTTCGAGGGCATCCACAACCGGACGGACTTCGACCTCTCCCGGCACCAGGAGTACTCCGGCAAGCGCCTCGAGTACATCGACGCTCCGACGAACGAGCGCTTCGTGCCCTACGTGGTCGAGACGTCCATGGGGGTGGATCGGACGGCCCTCGTGGTGCTGGCGGACGCGTACCGAGAGGAAGAGGTGCAGGGCGAAACGCGCACCCTGCTCGCGCTGAACCCGGCAATTGCGCCGACCAAGGCCGCGGTCTTTCCGCTCGTGAAGAAGGACGGGCTGCCGGAGATCGCGCAGAAGCTGAACGCCGACCTCCGTGCCGCGGCGATTCCGTCCTTCTACGATCAATCGGGAGCGATCGGGAGGCGGTATCGGCGACAGGACGAGGTGGGTACCCCCTGGTGCGTGACGGTCGACGGTGAGACTGCGGAGGACGGCACGGTCACGATCCGCGACCGGGACTCGCTGGAGCAGGTGAGGGTCTCGACCGAGCAGGTGGTCTCGTGGATCCGCGAGCGGCTGGAGGGGGACGCCTGATGGGGGAGATCGTGATCTACGCTGCCGGCGAGATCCACTCGGCGTGGCGCCAGGAGCTTCGCGAGAAGCTGGCCGGGCTCGGGGTCGAGGCGGAGGTCGTGGGGCCGCAAGAGGAGCACGACCGGTCCGACTCCGTCGGGGAGGACATCCTCGGGGCCCAGCCCGGCCCCCGGTATCGGGATCTGATGGGCGCCCGGGTCAATACGCTGCGGACCCGGGTGCTCATGCAGCGCGCGGACCTGTGCGTGGCGTTCTTCGGGCCCAAGTACAAGCAGTGGAACACCGCCTCCGATTCAGGTGCCGCCGTCGCGCAGGGGCTTCCGCTCGTCCTCGTGCGGGCGGACGAGCACGTCCACGCGCTCAAGGAGTTGGACGCACTCGCCACGTTGACCGTCGAGACACTCGAGCAGGCCGCCCAGGCCATCGGGTACATCTTCGAATAGCCGCCCACCACGGAGTGGGGCGGGTCATCCGATCGAACGGAGCTTCGCTCCGACGCGCGGGTTGTCCGGACTGAGCTCGAGCGCTCTCGTGTAGGCCGACCGCGCGCCGGCCTCGTCGCCGCCCTGCAGCCGGACGTCGCCCAACCCCTCGTGCGCTTGCCACGACTCGGGATAATGCTCGACGTTGAGCTCGGCGAGCCGTTGAGCCGCAGCGAGCTCGCCTCCCTCGGCCAAGCCGAACGCCAACTCGGATACCGCGCCCGGTCGGAAATCGTACCCGGGCCCTCCGAAATGGCGGCCACGTAGCTCGAGGAAGAAGTCGACGGCCGCTTCGGCACCCTCCGCGCGGGCGTGTTCCCCGACGGCCTCGGCCAGCGTCTGAGGTCTTGGCCGACCCTGGTGGCACGTGTGGCACCACATGTTGACCTCCTCGCCGGAGGGCTCGATCTCGTCGAGGTGGTCGTTCACGGCCCCCAGGAGCCGATACATCGCCCGAGCCCGGTCCTTGTTCGGGTTCGCGTCCGACACGAAGTCGTAGGTCGAGAGCGGCTGGCCCTCCTCCCCCTCGTGGCAGAACGAGCAGCGCACACCGAGCGCCTGGCTGAAGCCCCGCATGACGGCACTCAGTCGCTCTGCGGGGAAGTCAGGCGGGAGCTCCTGCAGGTTCTCGGCCCGGTCGGGCCACGACCACTCCTGCGCCGGGAGGGGAGCCGAGATGATTCCGAGCACCGCCAACGCGCACGCGCCTCGGGTAAGGCCACGTCTCCATGAAACCCGTCCGCCCATTTCCGCCTCCTTCGCCCGTCCGTGACGCCGCGCGCCGCTCCGAGAAGGAATCAGGCAAGCGGCCGCCCAGTTCCCCACATCGTACGCCGAGAGCGCGCCCGGGTGACCGGAGGTCCCGGTCGCCCGCGGGACCTCGGAAGGGGGCCGCCCGTCCCGGCCCTGATCCCGGTGGCCCACCCAACGACCGCCGCCTATACTCCCCGCCGTTGCGTCACGATGAGGTGACGTCGAGTGTCCGCGCGATCGCAACGCGCCCCGTGCCCTCCCTGCCGATCCCTGGAGTCCGCCGGTGACGTCCAAGTCCGAAGTGTTCTCGTCTCGATGGGGCATGCTCCTCGCCATGCTCGGGATGGCGGTCGGTACCGGAAACATCTGGCGATTCCCGCGGATCGCGGCCAGCAACGGCGGTGGCTCGTTCTTGGTTGCCTGGGTCGTCTTCCTCCTCGCGTGGTCGGTGCCCTTGTTGATCCTCGAGTTCGGGATGGGGAAGGCGACTCGGCGCGGCGCGATCGGATCGTTCGTGAAGACCCTCGGGCCGGGCTTCGCCTGGATGGGCGCGTGGATCGCCTTCGTCGCGACGGCGATCATGTTCTACTACTCGGTCGTCATGGGTTGGACGATCCGATTCTTCGTGGGCACCCTGACGGGGGAGGTTCCGGGCACCACGCCGAGCGCCTTCTGGGACGGCTTCCACTCGACGCCCGGCGCCGTTCTCACGCACGCGGTCGCCATGGGGATGGCGCTCTTCGTCGTGTGGCACGGGGTGAAGGGAATCGAGACGGCGGCAAAGGTGCTCATTCCCAGCCTCGTGGTTCTCGTGCTGGTCCTGGCGATTCGCGCCGTCACGCTTCCCGGGGCGTCCGCCGGGCTCGCCTTCCTGTTCACGCCGGAGCTCTCCGAGCTCGCCGACTACCGGATCTGGATCGAGGCCCTGACGCAGAATGCCTGGGACACCGGGGCGGGGTGGGGGCTGGTACTGACGTACGCGATCTACATGCGCGCGAACGAGGACACCGCCCTCAACGCCTTCGTGATCGGCTTCGGGAACAACTCGATGTCTCTGCTGGCGGGGATCATGGTGCTGTGCACGGTCTTCGCCACGATGCCCGACGCGGCGAGCGAAGTGGTCGGGGCCGGAAACGAGGGGCTGACCTTCATCTGGGTGCCGCAGCTGTTCCAACAGATGCCGGGCGGGCGCTTCTTCCAGGCGCTCTTCTTTCTGGCGCTGGTGTTCGCGGCTTGGACGAGCCTGGTCGCCATGATCGAGATGGCGTCGCGATTGCTCATGGATCTCGGGGTGGAACGCGGCCGCGCGATTTCGATGGTCGGTGCGGCCGGCCTCCTCTTCGGCATCCCGAGCGCGCTCAAGCTCGAGATCTTCCAGAATCAGGATTGGGTCTGGGGGGTCGCGCTCATGCTGTCGGGCTTCTTCTTCGCCTTTGCCGTCCTGAAGTACGGGGTGACCCGTTTTCGAGAGCAGTTCATCAACCAGGAGGGTTCGGACATCCACATCGGCGCCTGGTGGGACTGGGCGATGAGGCTCGTCGCATTCGAGGCGGTCTTCCTTGCGGGCTGGTTTCTGTGGAGTGCCCGGGGGGAAGACTTCCGTGCGACGTGGACGCTCTTCAGCCCGTACAACGTGGGCTCGGTCGTGATCCAGTTCGCGATCGTCCTGGTGGCCCTTCTCCTGCTGAATCGCCGCCTGGCTTCCGCGGTCGAGCGGCGCGCAGCAGCGGAGGCGGGCGCCGCGGGAGACTGAGGACGAGCCGCGTGCACGACCCCAGAGGGACGCCGACGGCGCGTGCGTCATGAAGTTCGACGAGTTCGAGCGCTTCGCTCATCAGGTGTTCGACGAGATCCCCGACGTGTTCCGCGAAGGAGTCGATGGCCTGGTCGTGCGGCGCGACGCCCCGACCCACCCCGACATGCCGGGCGTCTACACCCTCGGCGAGTGCCTCACCGAGGAACACCTGTCGGACTACGGCTCGGCGGATACGACACGTTCCGTCATCGCGCTCTACTGGGGGTCGTTTCGTCAGCTGGCCCGCGAGCGGGAGGGCTTCGACTGGGAGGAGGAGACGTGGGAGACGCTCACGCACGAGCTTCGTCACCACCTCGAGTCTCTGGCAGGGGACGATGCGCTCGAAGGGGTCGACTACGCTGCCGACCAGACGTTCCAGCGATTCGAAGGAGAGTCCTTCGATCCCTGGTACTACCAGCACGGAGACGAGGTCGAGCCGGGCGTGTTCCGCGTCGAGAAGGCGTGGTACGTCGAGCAGCAATGGGACGACCCCACCTTCCGGGACGCCACGCACCTCCCCCTCCATTGGCGCGGCCGGCGGTACACGCTGCCGAGGCCCGAGGAACTCGGCGACGTACACTTCGTCCTCGTGGAGGGATTGAACGACGACGAGCCGGGTGGGTCCCTGGAGATCGTTCTCGTCCGGCGTCGGCGCTGGTGGGATCACGCCAAGCGGCTCTTCGGCCTGTCGGACGCGGTGATCCTCGAATCCGCCGCGACCGCGGAACCGACCGGCGCCCAGGGGTAGGCGGGCGTATGTCCCTCCACGACGAGTACGCACGTATCACGCCGTTCGAGCTGCTCTTCGCGCAGCAGGCCCAGGCCGCTGCGCTGTCCGAATCGATCGCCGAAGAGGCGGCGGGCCGCGGGACCGACGACGGCTCACCGGACGTATTCCTGACGATGGGCGTCGTCACCGACTTCGTGCGTACGGTCGTGGGGGAGGATGCTCCCCCCGACGCCGTCCACCGGTACGGTGCGCTCGCGTTCCACGCCGTCCATTTCACCCGGGCGGGCTCACCGCTGTACCTGCTCGAAACCGCCGTCGCCCGACTCCTTGTCGACGGGGCGACCGGAGGTCGTCCGGAGCCGCCCGCACCTTCCGGGTACCTCCAACTGCCACGACACCTCTTCTGGGTCGTCGACGGTTCGGTGGCGCCGGAGTCCGTCGACGGTGTGTGCTGGACGATTTCGGACGGCGAGCGCCTGCACGCGATGCTGGTCTCGGGGGTACGTGCCGACCACACGGGGCTCCGCGTCGTCCCGCTGCCGGAAGCCCCCGTCGGCGAAGCCGCAACGTGGCTCGATTTCGACGCCCGAGGTGACGGGGTCGACTTCTCGAACCCAATGCCCGGCGCCGAGATGGACGCGCTGCTGGCTCTGTCGACTTCGGGAGAAGTGCTGAAGCTCTTGGCTCGCTTCTTCGCCTTCGTGCAGGAAGCTCCGGCGGCCCTGATCCCCGCCGTCGCCCTTCGGACGGAGCGCTCCACCACGACGCAGGGTGTCGCGGAGGGCGGGGCCGACGCGGGCCCCGGGCCTTCCACTCTCGACTACGTTCGGGTGACGGACCACGGACGTGCGGGCGACTGACCACGGATAGGACGCGATGCCGAGAGAATCCAAGAAGGCCAGGGCGGACCGAGCAGCCGAGATCTACGAGTTGCTGGAGGCCGAATACCCCGGCGCTCACTGCGAGCTGACGTTCGAGGATCCGTTTCAGCTCGCCGTCGCCACGATCCTGTCGGCCCAGACCACGGACGTACGGGTCAACATGGTCACACCGGTGCTCTTCAGCCGGTACCCGGACGCCCCATCGTTGGCCAACGCGCAGCAGGAAGACGTGGAGGAGATCGTGCGGACGACGGGCTTCTTCCGGAACAAGGCGAAGAACATCATCGGCTTCGCGCGGGGGCTCATGGCGGAGCACGGAGGCGTGGTGCCGCAGACGATATCGGAGCTGTCCGCGTTGCCCGGAGTGGGGCGCAAGACGGCCAACGTGGTGCTCGGCAACGCTTTCGGGATCAACGAGGGCGTGGTCGTCGACACGCACATCAAGCGACTCTCGAAGCTGATGCGCCTGACCCGAGAGGACACGCCGGAGAAGGTCGAGCAGGACCTCATGGCGGTGTATCCCAACGAGAGGTGGACGATGCTCGCGCACCTTCTCATCTGGCACGGCCGCCGAGTCTGTGATGCGCGTAAGCCCCGGTGCGAGGCGTGCGTCGTGTCCCACCTGTGCCCCTCGTCCCGGGTTTGACGTTGACCGCCTGATCCGGGCGTCGCAGCTTCGGCAGCTTGCCGCGACGAACGACCCGGAGTCCGAGCTCCGAGAGGATGCCGATGCCCGACCGAAACGAAGCCGTCGCCCTCTTGGAGGAGTGGGTCGAGAACGAGAGTCTGAGAAAGCACATGTATGCCGTCGAGGCTGCGGTGCGGCACTACGCCCGGATGCGGGGAGAGGACGAGGACCTCTGGGGGCTGGCCGGGCTCCTTCACGACCTCGACTGGGAGAAATACCCCGAGAACCATCCCCTGACCGCCGTCGAGCATCTCCGTGAGGCGGGTTATCCCGAGGAGGTGCTCCAGGCGATCCTCGCTCACCGATCGGAGTTCACCGGCGTCGAGCCGACGAGCGACCTGGACAAGGTCCTCGTGGCCTGTGACGAGCTGTCGGGCCTCGTCTACGCGACGTGTCTTGTCCGCCCTACGGGGATCGACGACCTCAAACCCAAGTCCGTCACGAAGAAGCTGAAGGACAAGCAGTTTGCTGCGGGTGTGAGCCGAGACGAGGTCGGCAGGGGGGTCGAGTTGATCGGCCTGGACCGCGCCGAGCACATCCAGAACGTCATCGACGGGCTGCGCGGGGTGGCCGCCGATCTCCAGATCCGTGGAGAGGACATCGGCGGCTGAGGGCAGGATCCGAGTCGGGGGCGTGCGGCTCTGAGCGGTGCAGGCACGCCGGGGTTGCGACGGGAACCCCCCTTTTCGCGATCGTGTAGGGAGAGCCCGCAACCCACTGTGCCCGCCACATGAAACCCTTTGTCCGTTTCTCGCTCCTCGCCGCCTCGTTTGCCGCGGCGTATGTGGGCTCCGTGCCGGCCGGGGTCGCGGCACAGGACGTGGAGATGCTCGGGCAGCGGTACGGAACCCCCGTTCCGGAAGGGTACCGCCGCGCGAGGCAGACCACGCCGGACGCGTTCGAGTTCCGACGAGGCTGGGCCCGCAGAGGGGCGGGCGGGAGCCTCTCGGACTTTCCGGCGGCTCGTGCAGGTGGGGTGTCCTCCGGCCCGGCGCTCGCGCTGGGCCCACGCAGTGGCCCCGTCGAAGGGACCTTCTTGATCCCGGTCGTGCTCGGTCTCTTCGAGAACTCGGGCGCGACCCCGCCATTCCCCGCCGCGACCCTCGCCGACGCCTACTTC
>JBDHDM010000198.1:0-8301 GCA_039591515.1 Gemmatimonadota bacterium
GATTTGGCGGCAGCCGATACGGACGATCTGTACGTGGAGCCGGCTGGCGCGTAGGCCTCCTCGACGAGCTGGGCGGCCGCTGCAGTGGCTTGCCACGGCATCAGTAGACTGGGCCAAATGGCGCCATCGGGAAGGGTCACGTAGTCTGCCCGTTCGGCGCATGCCACGATGCGCCGGAGTGGGCTCGAGCCAGGAGGATGGCATGCGAGGGATGATCGCCGACCGGATTCGCCTGCTGTCCCGGCGCCGACCGCCTCCGAGCCGTGCGCGGGTGGCCTTCGTCGCCTTCGTCATGTCCCTGGCCCTCCTGCCGATCTCGCTCCGTGCGCAGGATCGGGACCCCCTGATGGGGTTCTCCCCGGAGGCAAGCGCGCGCCACCTCGATTGGGAGCGCGTGATGGCGGCCGTACCCGATAGCACCACGATGCGGGGCTATCACTACGAGATGACCCGTCTTCCCCACCACGCCGGCACCGAGGAGAACTACCGCCTCGCTCTGTATCTGCGGGACCTGTGGGAGGAGTTCGGCTTCGAGACGGAGATGGTGAAGTACGACATCCTCGTCCCGTGGCCCGAGGAGCTGAGCCTTCGCCTGGTTGCGCCGGAGGAGCTCGAGCTGTCCGTGACCGAGCCACCGATCCCCGAGGATCCTGACACGTACGTGGAGGGCGGGCTCCCGGGGATGGCCGCGTACGTGACGTCCGGTCGAGCCACGGGCGAGGTCGTGTACGCCAACTACGGGCGCATCGGCGACTACCGGCTGCTCGACGAGCAGGGCGTCTCGCTGGAGGGGAGGATCGTGCTGGTGCGCTACGGCGGGACCCCGGGTCAGATGCGTGGCATGAAGGTCCGCGAGGCCGCCAAGCGGGGTGCCGTCGGCGTCGTCATCTACTCCGACCCCGAAGAGGACGGCTATGTGCGCGGCGACGTGTATCCCGAGGGGCGCTGGCGTCCGTGGGAAGGCATCCAGCGTGGCAGCTTCCTCGACGTGCCCATCTATCCCGGCGATCCGCTGACACCCTTCGAGCCGTCGATCCCGGGTGTCGAGCGCATCGCCTTCGAGGAGGCGGGCAACATCCAGCGCGTTCCGGTGCAGCCGATCTCGTACGGTGAGGCGCTCAAGATCCTGCGTCACGTCGGCGGCGACGTCGTGCCCGAGGCGTGGCAGGGTGGGCTACCCCTCGCCTATCACGTGGGGCCAGGTCCGGCCCGGATCGAGATGGACGTGCAGTACGACTACCAGCAACGCCCCGTCTGGAACGTCTTCGGCCGGGTGGAGGGCACGGTGGAGCCGGAGAAGTTCGTGCTGGCGGCCGGGCACCGGGACTCCTGGGTCCTGGGTGCGCGCGACCCCACCAGCGGCGCGGTTTCCCTGCTGGAAACCGCCCGCGGCGTCTCCGAAGCCGTACGTCAGGGGTACCGTCCGCGGCGCACCATCGTCTTCGGCAGCTGGGGGGGAGAGGACTTCTTCCTGCTCGGCTCCACGGAGTGGGGTGAGCAGCTGCGCGACGAGCTGCGCGCCAACATGGTGGCCTACATCAACCGTGAGTCGTACACCGCCGGCTCGTGGAGCGCGTCGGGCAACCACTCGCTCCAGCGCTTCGTGATCGAGACCACCCGAGATGCGCCCCACCCTGAGCGGAGGACGCTCTTGGAGGCGTGGTCCGCGCAGAGTCCGGGTGAGCCGCTCGCACTCGGCCCGCTCGGTTCCGGATCGGACTACACCGTCTTCCTGGACCATCTCGGGGTGCCGTCGCTCAACCTCGGATACGGGCGGGGCAACGGCATCTATCATTCTCTGTACGACACGTTCCACTGGTTCCAACGCTTCGGAGATCCCGAATACCGGTACGGCGTCGCACAGGCGGACGTCGTCGGGCGCCTGGTCATGCGGCTGGCCAGCGCAGAAGTCCTCCCCTTCGACTTCGCCGACGCCTCCGACGCGGTGGCGGGTTACGTCGAGGAGCTGGTCGCGATGGACGCTGAAGCTCAGCTCCGCGAGGAGCTGCGTGCCATCGGCTCCGCCAACGCCCGTCTCCGGCTCGCCGCCGGGGAGGCGAATGCTGCCATGCGGAGGGTGCTCGAGGGAGGCTCGGCGTGGGTCGAGTCGCACGGGGAAGACGTCGCGGAGGTCAACCGCCTCATCATGCAGGCCGAGCGTGAGCTGCTCGACGAGCGCGGCCTGTGGCGTCGTCCGTGGTACCGCAACCTCGTCTACGCGCCCGGCTACTACGAGGGCTACGCGGCCAAGACCCTCCCCGGCGTGCGCGAGGCGATGGAGGACGGCGAGTGGGGCGTCGCCGTCGAGCAAGCCGGGATGCTGGTCGAGGCACTGGACCGGGCCACCGGGGTCGTGACGGAGGCGGGCGATCGCGCACGTGCGATCGCCCCCCGCCTGATCAGCTGAGGTGGCGGTGGTGGCTCGGGCCGCCCGAGCTCGAGGGCTACCGGCCGCCCTCCATCTTCCACACCGCCAGCCCGCCCGGCTGATAGTGGAGCGGCGTCGAGGCGACGACCCGCCGGGCGCCGATGTCGATCACGTCCACCGTGCCGCGCGTTGCGCCCACCGACTCGTTCGAGACGAAGGCATACCGGCCATCGGGGGTGACTGCGACTCCGTGGGTCACCGGCTCCGTCGTTTCGACGCGGATCTCCTCACCGGTCTCCAGATCGAAGATCGCGACCGCTTGGTTGCCCTTGAGCGTGACCACCAGCGTGCCGCCGTCCGGCGTGATATCCGCGTTGTACGGTCCGGCGCCGGTGGGCATGCGGCGGAGCACCTCCATCGTCTGACGGTCGATCTCGAGTACGTCGCCGCGCCCGTTGCACGGAACGTACAGGCGAGTGTCGTCGGGTGAGGGGAGAACCCACGTCGGCTTGCAGATGTCCCCGTCCCCCACCGCCATGCCGGCCATGTCGTGCTCTTCTCCCGGCGATGCGCCTCGCTCGCTCATGACGTGTTCGTGGCCGCCGGTGAGCACCATGCGCCGCGCCACTTTCATGCCGACGACGTCGGTCTCGACCAGCTGGTCGGACATCATGCACGTCGAGTAGTGCCTTTGGCCGTCGTGGCTCATCCGGCTCCCGTGCGGCATGACGCACGTCTCGATCTGCTCGACCTCCGCCATGAAGGGGGTGAACACGGCCGACACCGAGCTGGGCACGTGGTCGCCGTGGAGGTTGAAGTTGACCACGAAGAGCGACGCCCCGTCGGGAGTCGTCGACATCGTGGCAGGGAAGAGCCCGACCGTCGTGGTGTCGACGAGGCGGTCGGTGCCGGTGGCCATCTTCCAGATCTGTCCGTAGGGCCGACCGTGCGCGATCGAGACGTACCAGTGCTCGCCCGTGGGGCTCACCGCGATGCCATGCGCGCCGTCGAGATCGGCCGGGTGGAAGCCCACGCCGATCGCCTTTTCCTCGACGACCTCCTCGCCGTCGAAGCGCACCAGCGAGACGATGTCGGAAGATTCGTTCGCGACATATGCCCAATAGGTGGGGTGCGTCTGCGCCGCGGTCGCGTGGGCGCCGACGACAAAGGCGCCGAGCGCGACGCCGACGAAGAGGGCGCGGTGGCGAGTGTCGCTCCTCATGGTCTTAGAAGGTCACCGGCCTGGGTCGGGCGTGGCGAACCACCCACAGCCCGCTCGTCATGTCGCTCACGAACAGGTTGCCCTTGAAGGGTTGGGGCCCCCACGCGTTGGCGCTGTTGGCCGCGAGGCCCTGACCCTCGGCGGCCTCGGTGCGGAAGAACCCGAGCTCCCGGCCCTGTCGGTAGAGGTCGCCGCGGAGTGTGCCGCTCACGTCGACGATGCGCAGACCGCCCTGGTAGTACGCGATGTAGAGCACGTCGTCCTCGACCCAGACGTTGTGGGCGCCGGCCTCGGGCAGCTCGTACTTGGCGACCTCCGTCGGGTTGTCGATATCCGCAACGTCGATCACGTGGATGTAGCCCCTCATGCCGTCGGCCGTGCCGATCTCGTCGCCCACGAAGACGTAGTCGTTGTGCCGCCACGCCACGTGCGTGTTGCCCTGTGGATAGCTGATGCTCGACACGAAGACCGGCTCGGTCGGCGAGCCCCCGTGCGTGCCGGCTCCCACGTCGACGATCACCAGACCGTCGTCCCAGTACGAGAGATAGGCATAGCCGTCCTGCGCCCACACGTCGTGGAGCGACTTGTCGGTCTCGCCGGGCCGGATCTCGAAGCGGCCCGCGTGTGTCGGGTTCGCCGGGTCGCTCATGTCGATGATGTTCATCGCGCTGGTACCGTCGTTCACGGCATACACGACGTCACCCATGATCCAGACGTTGTGGATCCCGCCTGTGAGGCTGTCCGTCAGCTCTGCCATGATCGTCGGGTGAGCCGGATCCGCGAGATCGAGAACGACGATTCCATTCCGTCGCGTGCTCGCGCCCTCACGCGTGATGATCGCCCAGGTCGCGTCTTCGCTGACCTTCACGTCGTTGACCACGCGAGCGTCGACCACGACGGAGTCCATCAGGATGATGTTCGCCGGGTCGGTCACCTTCCAAACGAACATCCGCTCGCCGCCGCCTTGTGCGTGCGTGCCGGTGTAGGCGTAGTCCTCACCGTCGGCGCCCTCGAAGACCCACAGATCGGACGTCGCGACCTCGGAGCGCGCGCCGTGATCGAGGAGCTCCACCTCGGTCGGGGCGGGGCGCTCCGTGACCTCGACGATCGCTGCCGCCGACGCGGTGCCCGAGCTCGCCAGCACGCGGAAGGCCCCGGTCTCCTCGGCGACGAAGGTGCCGTCGTCGTAGACGAAGGCACCCGTGCCCTCGAGTCCGTGCACGGCGAGGTCGAGCGCCACGTCGGTGACCTCGTTTCCGCTCGCATCGTGGGCGGAGATCTCGAAAGCGATCACGTCGCCCCGGCGCGTCTGCGTCGATGCGGGTGACATCGAGATCGCCGTCACCGGATTCTCGGCGACCGTCACCGTGTACTCGGCGGAGACCCCGTTCTCCGTCTCCGCCATGAGCGTCGCCGAGCCTGCCGACACACCGGTCAGGATCCCGGAGCCCGTGATCATCGCCACGGAGGGGCTCGAGGAGCGCCAAGAGATTTCGGCGGTGGCGTGCTCGCCCCCCTGCGTGGTCAAGACGCGACCGCCCATCTGCATGGAGGTGCCCGTGTACGCCGCGTACGCCGGCTCATCGATCTCGATCGACTCGGCGGGATGGTCGAGGACCGTCACCGGGAGCCGGCCGGCCGGTCGCGCCCCGGCGACGCCGAACATGCCGCTCTCGTCCTCCGGGACCATCACGATCGCCATGAGGGTGCCGCTGCCCGGCTGCATGCCCGTCAGCTCGATCGTGGGTCCGTCGATCGTGGAGAAGGTCGGGCTGACGCCGGCCTGCGCGAAGATCATGGCGACCGCGCCCTCGACCGGGTCGCCTTCGGCGTCGTAGAGGCCGGTCTCGACCGTGACGAGCTCTCCCCGCGGGATCACCAGCTCCTCGGTACCGAAGCGGACCTCGGCGACGCGGGCCCCGGCGGCGCGCTGCTCGGCGGTGGCCGGCGGGAACTGGGCCGAGGCCGGGGCGGCGAGCCCGGCGAGAACCACGAGGCCTGAAAGGGCCGAAGCGAGCGTGCGAGTCATGCGGTGTCCCCCTGCGGTGAGCGGTCTGCGTCCTCCCCCGTGCCTCCCCGAACCGGTGCGGCAGGGCAAGCGGACAAACTACGAGGCGGAGCGGGAGCAGGGGAGGGTTGGACGACGGACGCGCCCTGCTGGTGTTGGGGCACGCCGGGTACCGCCCCCACCGCGGGACACCGAGCCTCGCCCCCTCTTGCCGTCACCGCTTGCAGTTCTACATTGTAGAGATATCTACTTTGTAGAAACACTGCGCCATGGTCACGCGGAGATCCGTGTGAGGAAACGAGAGGGGCTGACGATGGGACGGGACGGATTGCTGGGCGCGTTCGAGGAGCTCGTGCTCCTGGCCGTGGTGCGGGGCCGGGGCGAGGCGTACGGGATGACGGTGCGCCGCGAGATCGAGGAGCACTCCGGCCGCGCGGTGACGATCGGGGCGGTCTACGCCACCCTGGACCGTCTGGAGGCGAAAGGACTGGTGGAGTCGCGGCTGGGCTCCAGTGATTCCGCGCGCCGGGGGAGGGCGCGCCGCCACTTCCGCGTGCAGCCGGCCGGCGTGGAGGCGCTGGAGCTCACACGCGGCGCGCGTGACGGGCTCTGGGAGGGCGTCGATCTGGCCGACGTGGTGACCGATGGTCGGGGGGCCTCGTGAGCCGGCCCGAAGGCGCACCGCCCCGACTGGCCGGTGCCCTGGTGGTCTGGCTTGCAGGGCGCGGCGATCCCGGCTCACTCGTCGGCGATTTGGATGAGGAGTACACGAGCTACCAGCTGCCGAACCGAGGCCGTCGAGCCGCGGACAGCTGGTACCGGCGACAGGTCGTCCTTTCGCTGCCCGCGCTCGCGGTGCGACGCCTGAGAGGGCAACCCGATCGCGGTACGGGTCTCGCGAAGGGTGGAGGGGCCGGCGGCTCGCCCCTCGGCGAGCTCCTCGGCGACCTGCGATTCGCCCTCCGCGTGCTCCGTCGCCGGCCGGGGTACACGGTCGCGACCGTCCTGACCCTCGGGTTGGGGCTGGGTGTGAACACGACGCTGTTCACCGTCGTCCACGCCGTGCTCCTGCGCCCACTCCCGTTCGCGGATGTCGATCGCCTCGTCCGTCCGGTCCCCGACGAGCTCTTCTTCATCGATGCGTCCGAGGCGGAGCTGCTCGACCAGCGCATGACGACGTTCGAGTCCTTCGCTGCTTGGGGGCGCACGCTTTTCCTGTTCACCGACGGTGCGGAGGCGGAGGAGGTTCGTGGTGCGCGCGTGTCGTGGAGTCACTTCGACATGCTGGGGGTGGAGGCCATGCTGGGCCGGACCTTCGTCCGGGACGATGCGGCGGCAGACGATGCCATCGTGCTGGGTCACGGGTTGTGGGTGCGCCGCTTCGGCGCGGATCCCTCGGTCGTCGGGGGCACGGTCGACTTGTACGGGCGTGTGGTGCGGGTGATCGGCGTGCTGGGGCCGGAGCATGTCCCGATCGAATACGATTGGCAGGCGTGGCGGCCCATCCCGCTCGACCCGGAGGCGATCGCCAACTCGGGGCTCGCCGCCAACGCACGTCTGCGCGACGGCGTCACGCTCGAGCAGGCTCGGCAGGAGTTTCGGCGCGTCATGCCCGAGATCTGGGAAGGGGGCGGCTACGTCGCGTCCGCCGAGGAGCGCGCCAGCCTGGAGATGGCCCCGCTCGGTGACTGGCTCCTCGGCGACGTTCGCACACCGCTCGCGGTGCTCACGGCCGCCGTCGCGCTCATCCTCCTCCTCGCGTGCGTGAACGTGTCGAGCCTCATGATCGCGCAGGGCGGCAGCCGCGCCGACGAGTTCGCGCTTCGTGCCGCGCTGGGGGGAAGTCGGGCCCGCGTCGGGCGGCAGGTCTTCATCGAGGTAACCGTGCTGACGGCCATGGGTGGGCTCCTCGCGGTGGGACTCGGCTCGATGTCCCTCGGCTGGCTCTCGTCGATCCTCCCCGCGGAGCTGCCTCGCTCCGACGCGATCGCCCTCGGCCCGGAGGTGATGGTCTTCACGGTGGTGGCGGCCGTTGTGGCGGTGCTGCTCACCGGCACGCTTCCGGCCGTTCGTGCTGCGGGCCGCCCGCCGGCGAGGCTCGTGTCGGCGGGACACCGTGGGGGCGGGAGCCGCGAACGGGTGCGCGCCCGATTCCTGTTGGTCTCGACGGAGATGGCGATGGCCGTGGTCTTGGTGGTCGGAGCAAGCCTCACCCTTCGTTCGCTCGCGTCGCTTCAGTCCGTGGACCCTGGATTCGAAGCGGACGGGGTGGTGACCGTGCGGCCGTCTCCACCGTCCGCGACGTATGCAGACGACCAGGCCCTTACGGCGTACTACGATCGCCTGGGCGAGCGGCTGCGCGGCCTCCGCGGCGTGACCTCCGTGGGTGGGATCCAGTTTCTTCCGATGACACCTGGCGGGTGGTGGGCCTCCTACCTCCCCGAGGGACGCGCACTCGGCGACCACGAGAGTCGCCCGAACACGGCGGTGCGGGTCGTGTGGGGAGACTACTTCGAGACGATGAGGATTCCGGTCGTCGACGGCCGCGGGTTCGAGCCGACAGACCGGCTCGACGGAGCGGAGCCGGTTGCGCTGATCAACGAAGCGCTCGTCGCCGAGGCCTTTCCGGGCGGCGATGCGGTCGGCCGAACCTTCACGCTTGGTGACGCCACCTTCCGTGTCGCGGGTGTCGTGGCCGACGTC
>JBDHDM010000199.1:0-8589 GCA_039591515.1 Gemmatimonadota bacterium
GCGCCGCGTAGTCGGTCACACTCGTCGTGAGCGACGGATCGGCACCGGCCTCGAGCAGGGCACGCATCGCCTCGATGCGGTTGGCGGCGGTTGCCCACATGAGCGGCGTCTGCTGGTCGGAGACCGTGCGGGCGTCGAGCCCGGCGCCGTGACGGATCAGGGCCTCCACGGCGTCGGCGCGTGCGGAGGCGGCCGCGTAGTGCATTGCGCTCACCCCGGTCGTCGTCATCGCCGCGGCGTCGGCTCCCCCCGAGAGGAGACCGTCGAGTGCCACGGCATTGCCGTCGCGCGCGGCCAGATGCAGCGGCGTGTAGCCGCCGAGCCGGGTCGTGGCCTCGGTGTTCGCTCCGGCATAGAGGAGCACTTCGATCATGCCGGCGTCGTCGTTGATCGCAGCCCAGTGCAAGGCGCTGGTGCCATCACTCTGGGCCGCGTTCACGTCGGCACCCTCGCGCAGGAGGGCCCGAACCGCTTCCGCGTCTCCGCGCTGCGCGGCGTCCGCGACGGGCGACTCCGCCGCGGGCGTGACGAGGCCCGGTGCTGTCCCCCAGAGACTCCGCGTCATCCATCCCCAGCATGTGCATGGCACTCAGGAGCACGTTGGCCATCGGTGTCCCGTCGGGAGCCTTGATGTGGTTGCCACCCCGGGGCAGTCGGCCGTTCGCACCGCCGGCGAGGAAGAGCGGGCATCGCTTGTGGTTGTGCAGGTTCGGATCACCCATGGGAGAGCCGCACACGATCAGCGTCTTGTCGAGCAGGTGTGTATCACCCTCGGTGATGCCCGCGAGCTTCTCGAAAAAATACGGGACCAGGCTCATGTGATACCGGTTGATCTCGTTGAACTGCAGGACGCGCTCCTCGTTGCCGCCGTGATGTGAGGCGGCGTGGAAGCCGGCCGTCACGCCCGTTTCGGGGAACACGCGGCCCGAGACGTCTCGGCTCGTCTTGAAGGTCACGACACGCGTCATGTCCGAGGCGAACGCAAGAGCCTGCAGGTCGAACATCAAGCGCACGTGATCGCCGTAGTCGTCCGGCACGCCGGCAGGGGCCTCGGCGAGCACACGCTGCTCTCCGCTCATGTTGCGGGCTTCGATCGTCTGGATGCGGCGCTCGATCTCGCGGATGTTCGTGACGTACCGCTCCATGCGGGCGCGGTCGTCGGCTCCGAGCTGTCGGTTCAGGTTGTTCAGGTCTCGAAGGACCCAGTCGAGGATGCTGCGCTCGGTCTGGCGACGCTGCGCACGCTCCTCGGGCGTCGCCCCACCGCCGAAGAGCTGGTCGAAGGCCACCCGCGGATCGCGGATCATGGGGAGCGGCTCCGTCGGGCTCGCCCAGCTCACCGTATCGGTGTAGACGCACGCGTAGCCGTATGCGCATCCACCCGCCTGATCGACGTTCTCGATGCAGAGCTGCATGGACGGGATCGGCGTATCCTGGCCGAAGCGCTGAGCGTAGAGCTGGTCCATCGACGTTCCGACGTGGACGTCCGAGCCTTCGGTCTGTTTCGGGTGCGCCTGCGTGAGGAAGACCGCGCTCGAGCGGAAGTGGTCGCCGCCGATCTCGCGAGGGAGCTCGGCTTCGGCGCCGCCCACGTCCGTGTTGCTGACGATGGTCAGGTACTCACGCCAATCCTCGAGCGGCGAGAGCGCGCTCGGCGTCAGGTCGAAATCGGGCCCCTCGTCCTGAGGCGCCCACAGGTGCTGCGTCGCACCCCACTCGTTGCACCCGGCCGCACCGTGGACCATCTCGATGGCCACGAAGCGGGTGACGTCCGTGTCTGCCGCCGCGGCGGACAGGCGCCCGGCCGGCACCATGGCGTCGAGGAAGGGGAGGGCGACGCTCGCGCCCATGCCCTTCAGAAAGGTGCGCCGCTCGAGGCTCGTCTTGATCAGATGCATGATGTGCTCAGTGCTGTGGTGCGTCGTCGGTCAGGGCCACGCCCCGGCTCATCCGGAACGCGGGGCTCTTCACGACACCGAGGATGTACTCCGACATGCGGTCGCCGTTCTCGGCCGCGTTCCGCTCCATCTCGCGGATCGTCGGCATGTCGTAGTACTCGACGCGACGCCCGAGGGCATACGCCATGAGGTTCTTCGCGAGGGTGCGGCGGAAGACGGTCGGGCGCTTGAGGATCACCGCGCGCAGTCCGGCCGGGCCGTCGATCGGGCTGCCGTCGTAGAGCTCACCGCTCGGGTCGATCTCGTTGAGGTTCTCCTTGATCCGCCATGCGCCCGTCACGTCGAAGTTGTCGAGCGCGAGGCCGATCGGGTCGATCACGCGGTGACACGACATACACGCCGGGTTGTCCCGGTGCATCTCCATGCGCTCACGCGTCGTGAGCTGTCGTGAGCCCTCGGACGCTTCGGTCTCTTCGAGCGCGGGCACCGCGGGAGGCGGGGCGGGAGGCGGGCTGCCGAGCAAGACCTCCATGACCCACTTCCCGCGCAACACCGGCGATGTGCGATTGCCTTCCGACGTCATCATGAGGATGCTGCCGTGGCCGAGCAGGCCGCGCCGATTCTGGTCCGGGAGCTGCGCGCGGACGAATTCGTCGCCGGTCACGCCCTGGATGCCGTAGTGCGCGGCGAGCTGCTCGTTGACGAAGGTGTAGTCCGCCGTGAGCAGCTCGAGCACGCTCCGATCTTCCTGCACGATGTGGTGGAAGAGCAGCTCCGTCTCCCGATCCATCGCCTGCTTGAGCTGATGATTGAAGTACGGGTAGAGCTGAGCGTCGGGGTTGATCTTCTCGAGGTCCTGGAGACGGAGCCATTGCGACGCGAAGCGGGTCGCGAGCGACTCGGCGCGCGGGTCGGCGAGCATTCGGCGGGTCTGGCGCTCGAGCTCCCCTGCGTCGGAGAGTTTGCCGTCACGCGCGATCCGGACGAGCTCCTCGTCCGGTGGGGTCGCCCAGAGGAAGAACGACAAGCGCGAGGCGAGATCGGCATCGTCGAGCTCGTAGATCTCACCCGCGGTGATGCCGTCCGGCGTCCGCTCGAGCCGGAAGATGAAGCGAGGGCTCGAGAGAATCGCCCAGATCGTGTTGCGGATACCGATCTCGAAGCCGCCCTGCTCACGCCCTTCGTCGAAGAAGAACATGAGCTCCCCGACTTCGTCGTCGTCGACCGGGCGGCGGAATGCCTGGGCCGCGATGCTCCCGATGATCTCCCGGGCGCACGGCTCCTCTTCGTCGGGTGAGGTGGGGCGGCAGCTGAAGATGCGCTGGCGTGCCGGGGTGTCGGAGACGCCGGTCACTACGAACGGGCCGCTGATCGAGAGATCGCGCAGATGGGGAACCGTCGTTACGCCATATCCGACGCCCATGTTCGGGTCGGCCAGGGTGAAGTCCAACGGCGTGATCAGGTCGGTGACCGGGCCCTCCCGCTCGAGCAGGAAGGCGGCGGTGACGTGCTGGGGGCCGGCACGCACGTGGATGGGAGGCGTCTCGAGCCGCAGCCCGGTCGGGTCGCCTTCGCTCATCCAACGGTCGAGCTCGAGCAGCGCGACACGGGCACCGTTGACCGCCACCTCCATGCGCTGGACCCCCGCGGTCAGCCCGAAGAGCTGACCATCGGGGCTCGGGTGCATGTCGAGCTCGAAGACGTAGTCTCCGTCGGCGGGGAAGTTGTGCGTCACGGAGATTCCCCCCCGAGTGCCGAGCGGTGTCCCCTCGACGTGGCCGACCTGCGACACCGTCTTGGGCACCTTGTACACCGTGGTCGACGGGGCCGCGTGGACATCGCCCACCGCGTCACGACTCACCTGTGCCGCCGCGCGCATGTAGCTCTCGAGCAACGTCGCCGAGAGGATCTGCGTGTCGGCGATGTTGTCGAAGTTGTCGCTCAGCGTCTCGGTCGGAAGGTAGGCGGACGCGTCGATCCGGATTCCGAAGAGATCGTGGATGGAGGCCTCGTACTCCGCCCGGTTCAGTCGCTGGAAGCTCCGCCGCCCCGGGTTCGGGTCGTGACGTGCCAGCTCGTCCAGTCGGTCCTCCAACTGGGTGGCGAGGAGGGTGAGCGAATCCTCCGGCGGCCGACGCACCCCAGCGGGCGGCATCATGCCCGCCCGCAGCTTGTGGATCATCCGCTCGGCGATCTCCGCGTTCGCCTCCGGGGCGGCCGCGTCGAAGCGCTCGAGCGAGAGGTCACCTCTCAGGCGCCGCTCATTGTGGCAGCGGACGCAGTACTCGACGACCAGATCGTTGAGCTCGGTCCCCTTCTCGGGTCCGCCGCCGATCGCGTGGATCGCCCTGGACCCCGCGGTCGTCGCACCTTCGCGACGGAGGTCGCCGCTGCTGCCGACCGTTTCGGCCATGCCGAGCAAGAGCAGGCCGGCGGTGAGGACGGCGGGGGTGGAGACGTTCATCCAGCGAATATGATCCCGGATTCCCAGACCTGCCAGAGACTTCCGGGCACGCGGTCGCTCGGGCGCACATGGTCGTCACGGTGTGGCTGCCGCCGGCCGGGTCGTTTCCCATCCCACGCGAACCGATACTTTCTGGCCGTACCGCTCGTCTCCAACTCCCGCGCGCTTCCATGCCCACGTGCTGCTCGCTCTCGTTTCGGCTTCCGGTGCTCCCGTTGGCCCTGTTCGTTCTGGCCCTCCAGTCGCCCACGGCCCGGGGGCAAGAGCTCCTCGAGGCGCAGCGGGCCGCCACGTCGGCGGGCCTCGACTATTACTTCCCCGAGGGTGTGGCCTTCCTGCCCGAGGTCCCGTCCCCCGAGGAGTTCCTCGGCTACCCGATCGGGAGCTTCCACACCCGTCACGACCAGATCGTGGCGTACATGAAGGAGCTCGCGAGCCGTTCGGACCGGGCGACGTACCAGGAGATCGGGATGACCTACGAGCGCCGGCCCATGCCAGTGCTTACGGTTACGACCGTGGAGAACCACGGGCGCCTCGAGGAGATCCGCACCCGCCACCTCGCGGCCTCCCAGCCCGACGGGGACGTCTCGGCGGCCGCGGACGTCCCGGTGATCGTCCACCTCGGGTACGGGGTGCACGGGAACGAAACCTCGTCGGCCGAGGCGGCGCTCCTCACCGCCTACTGGCTCGTGGCGGGAACCGGGGAAGTCGAAGCATACCTTGAGGATGGGGTCTTTCATATCGAGCCCAACCTCAACCCGGACGGGCGCGATCGTCACACGTGGTGGGCCAACCTCAACCGGGCCGATCCGCTGGTCGCAGACCCGCTCGATCGGGAGCACAACGAGGTCTGGCCGGGCGGGCGCACCAACCACTACTGGTTCGACCTGAACCGCGATTGGCTCCCGCTGGTCAATCCGGAAAGCCGCGCGCGCATCGACTGGCACCAACGCTGGCGGCCTAACGTGGTCACGGACTACCACGAGATGGGCACGTCGAGCACCTACTTCTTCGAGCCCTCCGAGCCCGTGGGCTCGTGGAATCCGCTCCTGCCCGAGTCGATCTACACCGACATCACCATGCGCTTCGCCGACGACTGGGCCGCGGCGCTGGATTCGCTCGGCTCGCTCTACTTCACCAAGGAGGTCTACGACAACTCGTATCCTGGCTACGGATCGACCTATCCGAACTTCCTCGGCGGACTGGGACTCGTCTTCGAGCAGGCCAGCTCGCGAGGGCACATCCAGGAGAGCGGGCACCACGGCATCCTGATCTTCCCGTTCGCCATCCGGAATCACGTCCGCACGGCGCTGGCCACGGTGCGCGTCGCGGTCGAGGAGCGCGAGGCACTGCGGGCGTATCAGCACGACTTCTTCGTCAGCGCACTGCAGGAGGCCGCGGACGATCCGGTCGACGGGTGGGTGTTCGGTGATCCCGTGGATCATTCGTTGAACCGTGACTTCGTGGACCTGCTCCTGCGCCACGGGATCGAGGTGCACGAGCTGGCCGCGGCGAAGTCGGTCGGGGCGCAGCGGTTCGAGCCCGGCTCGGCCTGGGTCGTTCCGGCGGGCCAGCCCCAGTACCGGCTCGCGCGTTCGATCTTCGAGCGGACGGAGACGTTCCCGGATTCCGTGTTCTACGACGCCTCCACCTGGACGGTGAGCCTCGCGTACGGGGTGCCGGACGGCGAGATCCGGGACGGCGACCTCTCGCTGGGGTCGGTGGTGACGTCGGCTCCCAGCCGTACGGTATCGACCGTGCCACGAAGCGGGATCTCCTACCTGCTGGATTGGCGGGATTCCGACGCTCCCCGGGCGCTCCAGGCGCTGCAGGCCCGCGGCGTGCGTGCCGAGGTGTCGAGTCGTCCGTTCACCGCGCCGACAACTTCCGGCGAGGTGGCGCTCGACCGGGGGGCGATCAGCATTCCGGTCGGCATCCAGACGCTGGGTCCCGACGCCCTGCACGCGGCGGTCTCCGAGGTCGGGCGCGAGGTGGGCGTTCCCGTCCTGTCGGCCACGTCGACGTACTCCGCGGCCGGCCCGGACCTCGGCAGTCGCGGCTTCCTTCCGGTTCGTGCACCCCGGGTGCTGCTCGCCGTCGGGGAGGGGATGTCGGGCTACGAGGCCGGCCAGATCTGGCATCTCCTCGATCAGCGTGTCCGCATGCCCGTGACCAAGGTGGACGTGAGTGACTTCGGTCGCGTCGACTGGGCACGGTACGACGTGGTCATCCTCGTCAGCGGCAACCTCTCCTTCCTCGACGGGGCACGCCTCGAGGAGCTCCGTGAATGGGTCGCGGGCGGCGGGACGCTGGTTGCCGTACGGGGCGCGGCGGCGTGGGCGGCACGCAACGGGCTCACACCGAACGTCGAGGCGCCCACCGCGGGGCGCACGACGGACGAGGACGCCTCTTCGCCGGACGCCGCAGAACGGATCGACTACGAGCGTGCCGGTGAGCTCCAGGGTGCGCAGGCGATCGGCGGCTCCATCTGGGCGGCGGATCTGGACCTCACGCACCCGCTGGGCTTCGGCTACACTCGCCGATTCCTGCCGGTGTGGCGTGACCACGCGAACTTCTTCCCACTGCCCGAGAACCCGTACATCACCGTCGCCCGCTTGACCGACGATCCCCACCTGAGCGGCTACGTGTCGGACTCGAACGAGTCACGCCTCGCCGGGTCACCCGCCGTGATCGCCGACCAGCTGGGGCGGGGCAGCGTCGTCCTTCTGGTCGACAACCCGAACTTCCGCGGCTATTGGCGCGGCACGAACCGACTCCTGCTGAACGCGATCTTCTTCGGAGACCACATCCGGGCGCCGTAGGACGGGCAGCCGGGGGTGGATGGCCGGCCGCCGTTCGTGGCTTGCTGCGACTCCTCGGCGGCATGCAAGTTGGCCCCATGTCCGATCCCGTCGCGCGCCTGAACGCTGCCCTTCAGGGCCGCTATCGAGTCGGGCGTCAGCTCGGTGAGGGCGGGATGGCGACGGTGTACCTCGCCAGCGATCTGAAGCACGAACGGAGCGTCGCCCTCAAGGTACTCAAGCCTGAGCTGGCGGCGGTGGTGGGCGCCGACCGCTTCCTCGCCGAGATCAAGACGACGGCGAGCCTGCAACATCCTCACATCCTTCCGCTTCACGACTCGGGTGAGGTCGACGGACTGCTCTTCTACGTGATGCCGTACGTGGAGGGGGAGTCTCTGAGGGATCGGCTGGACCGGGAGAACCAGCTGCCGGTGGATGACGCCGTCTGGATCGCCACGAACATGGCGGAGGCGTTGGACTACGCCCACCAACGGGGCGTGATCCATCGCGATATCAAGCCCGGGAACGTCCTGCTGCAGGCCGGCAAGCCCGTGATCTCCGACTTCGGCATCGCGCTGGCTCTTGGCGCAGCGGGTGCTGGGCGCCTGACGGAAACGGGGCTGTCGTTGGGCACACCCCACTACATGTCTCCCGAGCAGGCCACGGGGGATCAGCGTGTCGGCCCCGCGACCGACGTGTATGCCCTCGGGTGCGTGCTCTACGAGATGCTCGTCGGCGAGCCACCCTTCACCGGCAGCACACCGCAGGCCGTGTTGGGCAAGATCATCACGGGGGAGGCCGATTCGGTCTCGATGCACCGTCGGACGGTCCCCGCGAACGTCGAGGCCGTGATTGCGAAGACTCTCGAGAAGGTGCCCGCCGACCGATTCCCCGGGGCGGCCGACGTGGTCCGGGCTCTCGGCGATCCCGCCTTCCGGCACCGTGCCACACAGCCCGCGGGCGCGGTTGGCGGCGCGGGGGCTTGGCGGCGCAGAGCGGTCGCGACCGGGTTTGCGGCCGTGATCTTCGCCTTCCTGGCAGCCTGGAGCCTGATCGACGGTCGCGATCCTACTCCGATCGTTCGCTATGCGCTCGAATTCCCGGGCGGGGAGGAGCGCTCGAACGTGAGCCGGTCGATGGCGCTTTCGCCCGACGGGGGCGCCCTGGTCTATGCCGGTCCCGGGCCACAGTTATGGATCCGACGAAGGGATCAGTTGAATGGGCGTCCCATCGAGGGCACCGAGTCCGGTGCTCAACCGACCTTCTCGCCCGATGGACAGCAACTTGCCTTCATCACCGATCAAGAGCAGTTGGTGTCGCTCCCCTTGGACGGAGGACCTCCTCGTATCTTGGTGGAGTCGAACGTGCGCCGACTCGGGGTGGCATGGGCGCCGGACGGGTACGTCTACTTCACTTTGGAGCCGAG
>JBDHDM010000200.1:0-8238 GCA_039591515.1 Gemmatimonadota bacterium
TCCTCCTCTTTACAGACGACCATGGGTGGGCCGGTGCGGCCGAGGCCGCGGCGATCATGTCCGATCTGTTGGGCTGGACCGACGGAGACCGTGCACGTGAGATCGAGCGTTACCGCGCCTTCGCCAGCGAGCACGGCGTGCCGGAGGCGTAGCCCAGTGGCGGTCGCCGCCCGCGTCCTCTGGTCAGGGACCCTCGGGTGGCGGACCGCTCTTGGGGAGCCGCAGCGCGAACTCACTTCCGTGCCCGGGCCTGGAGCGGACACGGACGGCACCCCCATGAGCCAGCACGATACCCTGAACGATCGTCAGGCCGAGACCGGCGGCACCACCGACCCGATCCTCCCCCTGGGCGAAGCGGTCGAACACTCGCTTGAGATCGGCGGGGTCGATGCCCGGGCCGGTGTCCGACACGGTGATCGATACGAACTTGCCCAGGTCCGCGACGGACAGCGTCACCGCGCCGCCCTCGGGAGTGAGTCGGACGGCGTTGTCGAGCAGATTGGCCAGCGCCTGGTGGATCCGGTCGCGGTCCACGCGCGCGTACGCATGGTCGGACGAGGGGTCGACGGTCAGCGTGAGCGATTGATCACGTGCCTGGGACCGAAACTGTTCCACCGCCTCTCGGAGAATCGGCAGCATGGCCTCGCGCGACGGCCGCACGACGAGCGCACCCGCCTCGATGCGTGCGACGTCGAGGAGGTCTTCGATCAGGCGCTGCATCCGCTTGCCGGAGCGCCGGATGATCTCGGCCTGACGACGCCGCTGTGGCTCGTCGAGCGGTAGATCCAGGAGGAGATCCGCCGCGGCGAGCGCGACTCCAAGAGGGTTACGGAGGTCGTGTGAGACGATGGACACCACGTCCTCGCGCTGCTTGATCGCCCTTCGCAGCGCCACTTCCTTCTCCAGGATCTCCGAGATGTCCGTAAACGTGAGCACCGCCCCACGGAGCTCCGTTCCGTCGATCATCGGTCGCAACGACCACCGCACCGGAAAGGCCGTGCCGTCGCGACGCCAGAGGATCGCGCCCTCCTCCGAGTCCAACGGCTTGCCCTGGGATACGGCGAGCAGCACGTGGGAAGCATCACGCGGGCTCGCCTCACCGCCAGGCAGCGTGTGCAGGAGTGTGTCGTGGAGGTCCCGTCCGACGATCTCCGATTCCGAATAGCCGAGGAGCTGCGACCCGGCCCGGTTGAGCGACGTGCACGTGCCAGCGAGATCCACGCCGAGGACGCCGTCGCCCGTAGCCCGTAGGAGCGCATCGATCTCTCGACGCGCCGCCACCGCCCCTCGACGCCGCACTTCCCGCTCTCTGTTCAGCGCCCGGTACTGCAGCGCGCCCCGACCCACGATCAGCGTGGAGAGCAGCGCGAGCATGCCCAACCCGAACGTTACGCGGTCCGCCTGATTCTGCGCATCCGCGATCGTAGCACGCCCCCGGTCGATCTCGGACCGAATCGCGAGATCGAGGGCTTCCGTGGCGCCCTGGAGCGACTCGTAGCCCGCGACCATCTGTTCGTGATAGGCGGCGAGGCTGTCCCGCACTTCGGGCTCCACGACGAGGTCGAGCGTCTCCTGCTGGGTGTATTCGATCGAATCGACCCGCTCGAAGATCTGCTGGTTCACGATTCGCCATCCGTTTGACGCGTCGATGACCTCGGCCAGCAGCTCCCGCGTCGTGCGGGCCTCGAGGCCGACGAAGCCACTCTGCTCGGTCTCGAGCAGCGCCAGCTCGTCGGCGATGCCGCGCAGCTGCTCCAGGATGGCGTCTCCCCGCGCGACGGCCTGGTTGTACGGGCCCCGGAACGTCCGATCGTCTCCTGTCGCGAGGAAGCCCTCCATCCGCACGAACTGGGGCTCAGCGAAACGCCGCAGATCTGCGCTCAACCGGGTCGCGGGCTCGTAGATGAACGTGATCGTCGTCTCGATCCCGCGAACCTGTCGCTGGTAGAAGGACGGAGCGGCGACGAGCGCGACCAACGCCAGCACGGCAAGGAAGCCCACGAACCCGAGCCACACCGACTCGAGCACCCCACGCCCACGAAGTGAGCCGGCGGAGAGGCGAAACCGATGCGCGCGGGTGTCCGTCATGCTCTCCCTACACCGGGCGGTGTCGGTGGGAGCCGCTCAACGCACTGACTACTGGTCGAGGTCGAGGTCCTGCTCCCCCTCCTCGAACTCGGCTTCGAGCAGTCGGAAGCTGTCGTTCAGCTCCTCGTCGGTCTCGGTCCCGGCAATCCGTCCGGCGATGTATTCGCCCAGCACGGGCCCTTGCTTGAAGGATTCCGCCTGCCCGCCACCGCAGAGCCACACGTTGTCGAGGTCCGGATGTGTGTCGATGATGAAGTTCCGGCTCACCGTCGAGGTGTAGTGGCACGCGCGCGTCTCGTTGATGATCCCCTCCGCCAGCTCCGGAAAGAACTTCGAGAGGATCTCACGGGGCCGGTCGTGGCGGTCTTCCGGCACCCATCGCACGCTGGCATCCGGGTCGCCGCTCCGGTCTCCACCAGTGCGGATCCGGAACCCCCGGGAATCGTGCGGCAACGCCGGCCATCCGGTACAGCCCGGCACGCCGTAGCTCGGGCAGTTCGGCCACCGATACGACTCGTCTCCCGGCGGCGTGGCGAAGTAGTAGACGTGTCCGACCGCCCTGGCCGAGAAGCGCTTGCCGAGGAGCTCGGGCAAGAAGAGGTGGAACCAGGCTCCGGTGGCGTAGACGAAGAGCCCGGCCTCCAGCTTCTCCCCACTCGAGAGGTGTACGTTCCGCAGCGTCCGACCGTCGGCGTCCCCATGGGCCGCCTTGACGATACGGATCTCGCCGCCCTCCTGTTGAAATACCCTCGCCACGGACTCGATCGCCCGGCGCGCCCGGACGACACCGGCCGACGGCTCGTACATCACCGCACCCATGTCCGGAGTCCGGATCATGGGCCAGCGGTACCGCACCTCGTCGGGCGTGAGGACCTCGTAAGGGTGTCCCAGTACGTCCCAGTTCGCCATCGACTGCTCCATCGACGGCTGCATTTCCGCGCGCATGAAGATGTCGCCGGTCTCGTAGTAGAGCCGGGGCAGCAGAGCGTCGGAGTACTGCTCGTCCCAGTCCTTCCACTTCTTCATCGAGCGGATGGCCCATTCGGCCCACTGCAAGCCGACCTCGACACCTCCGTAGCTGCTGCGCACACCGCGGGTTTCCCCGCCGGAGGCCGACTTCGAGTTTCCGGGGCCGTACTGGTCGAGCAGAGTGACCTTACGCCCCTGCCGCTGCAGGTTGAGCGCGGTCCAAGCACCGAAGTTCCCACCCCCCACCACGACCACGTCGGGGAGCTGCCCGGATCGAACGAAGGGCGCCCTGCGGGATTCCGGTGCGGTGGTCGACGTCTGGGCGGCGGCCCCCGTCGGGGCGACGGCGAGCCCCGCTCCGGCCGTCGCGACCTTGAGGAAGTCGCGTCGATCGATGCTCACGGGTCCCCCTACGGCTGGCGAATGGAGGCGAGACTGATGGCGGCCAGCACGTCCGGGTCCGGCGCGAGGTCTCCCGGTCCCGCCTCGAACCCGTTCATGCGCAGGACGTACGACACGATGTCGACCGTCTCCTCCGGACTCAGGCTCCCCGGTGCGGTCTCGGGCATCGACGTCTGGATCAGGTCGTAGAGGTTCGCGGCCGAGCGGCGGCTCCACTTGAACTTGAACTGGGAGTCGGAAAACTCACTGGAGTAGTGGCACTCGGTGCACGTGGCCCGGAAGATGTCCCGACCACGATCGGCCTGCGCCTCCGAGAAGGTCGTTGCCCCGGCGGCCGCCATCGTCGCAGAGCCTTCCGACGGAGCCGCGGCCGGACCCGGGTCGGTCGGGCCCGGGGCGGGCCCGGCGGGCTCGGGCTGTTGACCGCCCGATGATGCGCAGGCCGTGAGAGCGACGGAAATCAGAACGGAGACGATCGGGCGGTGAGGCTTCATCGGTTGTTTCGGAAGGAGAGCCGGACCTGGAAAAGTGAGCGCGCCAGCCGAGACGCGGCAAGACGTGGGGCTCCCGCGCTCGCGCGCTCAGATCTTGATATAGATGCGACGGGCGTGGAGGAGCCACATGAGGCCGAGCCAGAACACGACGTAGCAGAGGGCGAACGCGAGAGAAGCATCGTGGGGACCGAGCCACGAGCGGAAGCCGTGCTCGTAGATCGCCTGATAGAGTGAGCCTCCGTCGGGGCCCCCGACCCGGATCCGGACCATGGCCTTGGTCAGCATGCCCGATGCGACGAAGACGGTGATCGCGTTCATCCCGTACACCACCATCCACTCCTGCCACCAGCCGCGGAGCCGCTTGACGTCGATGAGCCAGTACAGGACCCCCAGCAGCAATATTGCCGTCCCCGCCGTGAAGACGACGTAGGAGCTGCTCCAGAGGTTCTTGTTGATCGGAAACGCCCACCCCCACGCCCACCCGATCGGGATCAGGATCCCGCCGGCCATGAAGAGCCTTCGCGCATGATCCTCGGGACGGGCGTCGGACCGCAGTGACAGCCCGGTGAAGATCCCCAGGAGCGAGGTGGCGATGGCGGGCAATGTCGAAAGCAGGCCCTCGGGATCCCAGGTGTCCTGCCAGAGGTGCCCCCCCATGACGAGTCGATCCAGCCATGCCGCGAGGTTGCCGTCCGGGCTCAGGTCCCCTGCACCGTAGCCGGGCACCGGCACGAGCATCATCAATCCCCAGTACCCCAACAGCAGCACCACCGTGAGCCCCACCAGGGTCCGTCGCGAGAGAAACACGTAGGCGGACGCGGCGGCCAGATACACGAGTCCGATGCGCTGCAGCACGCCGTAGTACCGCATCGTCCCGAAGTCGAAGTCCGGGATCGCTCGCATCGCCACGCCCAGCCCGATCAGGATCAGCGATCGCCTCAGGATGTGGCCGAAGAGATCCGATTTCGCCGCACCCCCCGTGAGCCGCCTGTGGAAGGAGAACGGAATCGCGACGCCGACGATGAACAGGAAGTACGGAAAGATGAGGTCCGTGGGCGTCCAACCGTGCCACTCGGCGTGCCGTAGTGGCGCATAGACCGCGGCCCACGTGCCCGGGTTGTTGACCAGGATCATGCCGGCAATGGTCAGCCCGCGGAAGGCGTCGAGTGAGACGAGACGCTCGGTCCGACCTGTCATGGCAGTCCGGCTCCCTTCCTCAGGGCGATCTCCGCCCGTAGCAGATCTGCTTCGTCGTTCACGTTGAGCTCGGCGAGCCCGAGGTCGACCCGCGCGCCCCCGACGGTCTCGAAGAGTGCGCGGGCGGCGCGCGCACCCTGGTCGAGGAGGCGCGTGACGGTGGGACCACACTCGACGGGGTAGATCCCGCAGAGAGGCTGGAAATCCGGGTCGCCCTCCCTTCCCGCGGCGACGGGTCCGGCGCCCGCCTCGAATCGAGCCACGAGCGGGAGAAGAGCTGGAGCCTCGATGAGCGGCAGATCGACCGCCAGCACGAATGCAGCCGCATGTCCACCGGCAGAAGCCGCCGCGAGCGCCGCCTCGATTCCTCCCAGCGGTCCGCACGAGGGTCGGAGATCCGGCACGACCCTCCAATCCCCTGCGGGTGGGTCCGGGCGCGACGATACCAGCACGACGTCCCGGCAGTGTGGCTGCAGCGCCGAGGTCGCACGGTCGACCAGACGCTGGGTACCGACGCGCTCGGCGGCCTTGTCACGACCGAGGCGGCGACTCGCTCCGCCGGCCAGGACGGTCCCGAGGAGGGACGTCCCCGTCATTCGATCCGCTCCGGCCCCGAATACACATTGAAGCCACCCCCTCGGGCGAAGCCTACCAGGGTCTGGTCGAACCGCGCCGCGAGGTCGACGGCGAGGCTCGACGGCGCGCCGACCGCGACCAGGATGGGCACTCCGGCGGCGATCGCCTTCTGCACGACCTCGAACGAAGCGCGTCCACTCACAACGAGAACGCGGTCTCGAGCCGGGAGCGTCCGTCCCAGGAGGGCGTGCCCGACCACCTTGTCGACCGCATTGTGGCGCCCGATGTCCTCGAAGACGACGCCGGCACCGGCGACGTCGAAGAGGCCCGCAGCGTGCAGCCCACCGGTGCGAGAGAAGACACCCTGCTTCTCCCGCAGCAGGTCCGGAAGCTCGATCACGAGCGACGGCGGAATCGCATCGCCCCGCGGAAGCATGGTGCAGCCGTGGGCTTCGACGGAATCCAGCGACGCCTTTCCGCACACGCCGCAGCTCGAGGAGGCGTAGAAGTTCCGGCGAACGGACTCCGGGTCGAAAGCCACGCCGGGAGCCAGTCGGGCCTCCACGACGTTGTACTCCTGCTCTTCCGGGCCCGTGCAGTAGCTGAGCTTCGTGAGCTCGTCCGCGGACCCGACGATGCCCTCCCCGTGAAGGAACCCGGCCGTCAGCTCGAAGTCATTCCCCGGCGTACGCATCGTAACCGCGATCGGCTCGACGCGTCGCGCTCCCTCATCGATCCAGGCCAGGCGCATCTCCATCGGCTCTTCGACGGCGAGAGCATCGCGATCCCGCGTCCGTCGCCCGTCCCGATACCGGGCGACACGGACCGACCGCGCGCCTCCCCTCGACCCGATCATCAGGCTACCGGGGCAGACGCTCGGGCATGTCGGCGACGACGTAGGCCACCACGGCCATCGTCGCCACACACAAGGCCACCTCGTCCGGGTCCAACTTGTCGACCGTGTCGGCGTGGGTGTGGTGGTACCAGAAGTACCTCGTGCCGTCCACGCTCAGACCCATGCCCGGAACTCCCGTCGCCATGAGCGGCGCGATGTCCGCTCCACCTCCTCCCCGGGTGATCGTTCCGGATTCGGTTCGCTCGAGCAGTGTCCCGATCTCCTGCATGATCAAGAACGCCTCGTCGGAGCCGGTGAAGCCGAAGCCGCTCGGCTTGAAGACGCCACCGTCGGACTCCATGGCGAGCACGTGATACTCGTCGCCGTGGTCCTCCACGTACTTCGACCCACCCGGGCCACCGTTCTCCTCGCTCGTCCAACCGACCACACGGATCGTCCGGCGCGGCCGAAGCCCGAGCTCTTTGATGAGACGGACCGCCTCCCATGCCGCGACGACGCCTCCGGCGTCGTCCATCGCACCCTGCCCGACGTCCCAGGAGTCGATGTGTCCCCCCAAAACGACGACCTCGTCGGGGAACTCGCTGCCGACGATTTCGGCCATCACGTTGCGGGACGGCGCGTCGGGAAGCGTCTGGGCCTCCATTCTCAGGAGCAGCTCGACCCGCTCACCCCGCTCCTGCATCCTCTGCAGCATGTCGGCATCTTCGACGGTGATGGCCGCATGCGGGATCCGGGGCACGCCCTCCTCGTAGCGACTGTTGCCCGTATGTGGCGTCTGCTGGGAGTACGGGGTCACCGACCGGATCAGGCTCGCGGCAGCACCTGCGCGGGCGGCGGCTACCGCCCCCGAGGTCCGATACCGCACCGTCTCGCCGTAGGTCGTGAACGGGACGTTGAACAGGACGATGCGGCCGTGCGCCTCCTCGGCCCGCTGCTCCAGCTCGTCGAATCCGTTCACGACCAGGACCTCCGCCCGGATGCCTCCGGGAGGCGTCGCGACGCTGAATCCGAGACCGAGCATGGGAAGCTCCCGTCCCCACGGAAGGAGCATCTCCAAGCTCTCTTCCCCGCGCACCCAGTGCGGAACGAGGACGGGGTCCCCGTGTGGGTTGTCGAGCCCGTCGGACTTCATCTCGTCGAGAGTCCAGTCGATCGCCCTCTCGAGTGCCACCGATCCCGAAACCCGGGGCCCGAATCTCTCCACGAGCTCGGTCAGACGGGCATACGCGGCGTGGTCGGCCGTGGCCGCGTCGATGATCCGGTCGGCCGCTTCCCGGTACTCGTCTGCGAGGCGTTGGGCAGCCAACGACCGAGGACCGATGAGCACCACGAGCCCGACCATCGCCGCGACGGCTCCCAGCCTCGCCCGCCGGCAGTCGAGCCTCCGGCCGTCCCTCCCCTGTCGCATCGTCATGCTGGGTCCTCGTCCGTCGATGTGGCAAAGTACGGTGCCAGCGCGCTCGCCGGTGGCGGTGGTGTCAGGAGACTCACCGTCACGAAGAGGGCGCCGGATACCAGGAAGCCACATAGTACGGGCTCCACGGACGGCGCGCCCCACACCTCCCAGGCGAACGTCGCCGCGACCCCGCCGACCATGGCCGACGCGGCACCCTCCCGGGTTGCCCTCGCCCACAACACGCCTCCGACCACGGGAAG
>JBDHDM010000201.1:0-14873 GCA_039591515.1 Gemmatimonadota bacterium
GAGACCCCATTTCGCGGCGCCCACCCCGACGAGGGCCGCCACGGTGCCCAGAACCAGCGCCTCGGAGAAGAGCTGCGAGACGATACGGCGCCGGCTCGCACCCAGGGCCGTGCGCACGACGATCTCGCCCTCCCGGGCAGCGGCGCGGGCGAACATCAGGAGAGCGACGTTGCCGCACACGAGCATGAGGAACAACCCCGCGAACACGTTGACGGACATCACCCCGAGCCGATCCGCGGCCCCCCGGATGTCCAGGAAGGCCTCCGCGTACGGCATCACCCGGGCATGGAGATGCTCGTATTCCTCAGGGCGCCCCGCCGCCGCGCGCACGAGGTACCCGCTCACTTCCGCCTGTGCCTGATCGAAAGAGACTCCGGGGGCCAGGCGCCCGAAGACGATGGTCGTGGGTCCTTGGAGCGCCTCGATGGATGGGTCGAATCGGAGGGGGAACCAGGCCTGCTCGTAGGCGGGGAAGCCGAACCCCTCCGGCATGACGCCGACGATGGTGTACTCGATCTCGCCGACCACCACCTCCCGACCCAGCACCTCGGGATCCGCGGCGAAGCGGCTCTGCCACAGGTCGTACCCGATCACCAGGACGTCGGGCGCCGCGGGCGACTCGTCGGCCGCAACGAGGGTCCGTCCCATCAGCGGGGGCACACGGGTCATCTGGAATGCGGAACCCGTCATGGCCGCCGCGCGGACGGGCTCACCACGGCCGTCGTCCGTGACGAGGTGCGGAGCGAGCGCGTTCGCCGCGCCGAGCTGGTCCAATGTGGAGAGGCTCGTCCGCCACCGGGCGAAGTCGTGCAGGATCCGCCACTCGCGCTCCTGGGTGCGGTCGTCCAGGAGATCGACCATGACGACGCGCTCGCCTTCGTCGAACGGGAGGCGGGGGTGGAGTACCTGAGAGTAACCCTCGTAGCAGGCCACTCCGGCGAAGATACCGAAGGCCATCGCGGCCCCGCCCACCAGCGTGAGCCCCGGGTGTTTCACGAGCATGCGCGCGCCGAGCTTGAAGTCGAGCCAGGATACGGGCGCAGCCCAGTCGTCCCGCATGCGCATCAGCCCCGAGGCGGCGGCCCACTCCGCGGCCTCGAGGACCGTGAAGAGCGCTGCCGTGCCCGGGCTCCGGCGCACCAGTCGCTCCCGGTGCACTTCCTCCAGGTCGCCCAGCAGCTCCTCCACTCGGTCGGGCTGGGCGAACCGCCGTACCAGGAACACGGCCACGTGAGGGAGGCTCATCCCACCCACCCGACTGTGTCCGCCAGGTCGCCGACCATGGAGCGGATGGCGCCTGTGGTGGCGCGCACGGCAGCCAAGCCCTCGGGTTCGACGGCCACCAGCCGGCGGGACCGTGAGCCCCGCTCCTCGCGGGGCTCACTCAGTCGCGTGGACACCAGGCCCTTCGACTCCAGGCGCTGCAGCGTCGTGAACACGTTCGCCCGTCGGACGGATCGCCCCGTCCGCTCCGCGATGTCCGCGGCTATGGACACGGTGTAGGCCTCGTCAGGGCCCAGGCGGAGCGTCGCCAACATGACGAGGAACTCGAACTCGGCGAGGGAATCGGACATGGACGGATTGGCCGGCGGCATCAGAGTCACATTGTGACTCACGTTGCCTCGGCGGACGCTCCCTGTCAACGAGAGCCGCCCCATCTTCGCGATTCCTATCGGTGCCTTCGCCTGGATCCTTCCGCCGTTTCGATCACGTGGGCGGCCAGTTCCGTCCAACGGACGGGCGATGGGTTCAGTTCTTCGAGAATCTGGTCGGCAGTCGGGCCTTTGAATGGCCCCTTGTGTCCCTTCTTCGCTTCGTGGTACGCCGCGACAGCACGACGGACGACGGGGTACTCATCAGCCGTCAAGTCCATGACGGTAATGTAGCGCACCCTGGCTCGGACGATGCGAGCTCCGCATCAGGAGCCCTCCCCCGCCGACCAGATCTCTCGTCCCCCGACGATCGTGCCCCGGATCGGCACGTAGCGGATCCGCTCGGGCTCGATGGTGAAGATGTCCTCGCCCAGGATCACGAAGTCCGCGTATTTCCCGACCTCGATCGTGCCGGTGACGTCCTCCGAGAAGGTCTGGTATGCAGGCGCCCACGTGTGGAGTCGGACCGCCTGTTCGCGGCTGACAGCCTCTTCCGAGCCGTACACCCCGTCGTCCCACCCTCGCCGCGTAACGCCCGTCCAGATCGAGACCCGCGGTCCGTGTGGGGCCCCGTCGGACCCCCAGCTCACCCAGATCCCCGCGTCGAGCAGCGACTTGGTCGGATTCATGGTGGCTTCCCGTTCTTCGGCCAGGGCCTCGACGGCGTACGACCCGAGGCCGACGGTGAAAGCGGGCTGGCTCGCGACGCCGATTCCCAGGCGAGCCATCTTGTCGATCGTCTCTTGTGGCGGCTTCACAGCCACGTGGTGGAGATAGTGCCGATGGCCCACGCGAGGGGACTCGGTCAGGATCTTCTCCACCTCGTCGACGACCATCTTCACCGCGCCGTCGCCCATGGTGTGGATCCCGAGCTGCCAGCCTAGCTCGTGGGCTCGCTTTGCGACCGGGTAGAACGCCTCGGCAGGGATCCGGATGACCCCTTGGAAGTCGGGCCGGTTCTCGTAGGGCTCCAGCGACCAGAACACAGGGGCGCTCAGCCCTCCGTCGATGCTCATCTTGACCGCCCCGATGCGCAGCCGGTCGTCGCCGAAGCCGGTGACGAAGCCGAGCGACTCGAGCTCCTCGATCGAGACCCGCGCCCCCTCCTCCAGGTCGTCCCACGTGTCGTAGCCGGGACTCAGGCGGAGCTGGAGCGTCGCGCGCGGCAGCTCGTCGCCGTACCGCGCCCACGTCTCCTGGAAGAGCCGGAACTGGCTCGGCCGTACGCTCGCGACGTTGACCGCCGTGATGCCCATGCTCGCGAACTCGAGCATGCGGTGGCGCAGGTTCTCGATCTGCTCGTCGAACGGGAGCGCGCCCCCGCGTGCATCGTCGCTCGGAAGGATGTCGGCGACGAGCCGTCGCGCGGCGTCGTAGAGCCGGCCGTCCGGCTCGCCCGAGGCATCCTTGCCGACCTCCCCGCCCCCGATGAACTCGGTTTCGCGCGTGATCCCCGCCATCTCGAGAACGCGCGAGTTCATGATCGAGGTGTGCGGCCCGCGGGTGAGGTACACCGGCCGATCGGAAACCACCGCGTCGAGGTCGTGGCGGTCCGGGAGGGTCTGGTTGGGCCACATCTCGCGGCTCAGCGAGCCCCGGACCCATGCTCCCGGAGCGAGCGTCGCGGCGTGGGCGCGCATGGCGTCGTAGAGGTCGACGTTCGTCTCCACGCCCCGGAGCCACTCCGGCACTTCGGAGATCAGCCCGCCCTTCCACTCCATGAGAGAGCCCCCTCCCCCACCCGCGTGCACGTGGTTGTCGAAGAAGCCCGGCAGCATGGTGGCCCCCTCGAGGTCGATCTCCCGTGTGCCTCGGCCGGCGAGGGCTCGGACGTGCGCGCTCGATCCCACGGCGACGACGCGACCGTCGCGCACGGCGACGGCCTCGACGAAGTCGAACGCCTCGTTCGCGGTGAAGATCTTGCCGCCGTGATACACGAGGTCCGGGCCTCCGAGCGTCTCGACCGCCGGTCCCCCGGGTCCGCAGGCGGCGAGGATCGTGACCACGGTCAGCTTGGCGAGCGTCGTCAGGCGCTTCATCGGATCCTCCTCGACGGCCGGGACGGGCCGGCCGGCCCTCCTTCCTGGTCGCTACCGAACGGCCGGCCCTCTGATGTCCGAGTGGGCGCAAACCGGAGTCGCAACATCTCGGGGGAGCCGAGGGCGGCGCAAGCCGCTCGCCTGGCTCACGCTCGATGCCCCTGCCGTCTCTGCCATCCGTCCCCTACCGGCGCTCGTTGAAGGCGACGATCGTCGCCTGGCGTCGCAGTTTCAAGGGGCCGGCACCGAACGAAACCGTGTCTACCGGAGCGGAGACATGCGAGATTGAGCCTAGAGAGCCCGATCGAGTTGCGGGGCCTGGACCTTTCCGGCCGATTCCTCGCCCGCCCACCTTCCTGGCCGAGCCAAACTGCCCACTTCGATGCCGCAGCCCGATCCATCACTCGTCCAGGGGCTCGCGGACCGCTACCGCATCGGGGATTCGGTGGGTGAGGGAGGGATGGCCACGGTCTACGAGGCTGAGGACCTGCGTCACAATCGTCGCGTCGCGATCAAGGTCCTCCGGCCCGAGCTGGCCGCGGTCGTGGGCGGTGAGCGGTTCCTCAAGGAGATCGAGGTCACCGCGAACCTGCATCATCCCCATATCCTCGGCCTCATCGACTCCGGGGCCGTCGAGGGGCGGCTCTACTACGTGATGCCGTTCATGGAGGGAGAGTCCCTGCGGGCAAAGCTCGAGCGCGAGCGTCAGCTCCCGGTCCAAGACGCCGTGCGAATCGCCAGCGAAGTGGCGGCCGCCCTCGGGTACGCGCACCGGCAAGGGGTGGTGCACAGGGACATCAAGCCCGAGAACATCCTCTTGCAGGACGGCCACGCGATGGTGGCGGACTTCGGTATCGCGCTCGCGGTGTCCGAAGCCGCGGGGCAGCGGATCACGGCCACCGGGCTCTCGATGGGCACACCGCAGTACATGAGTCCCGAGCAGGCTGCCGGGGACGTGCCCGTTGACGGTCGGACCGACACCTACGCCCTCGGCTGCGTGGTCTATGAGATGCTGACGGGCGTCCCGCCCTTCACCGGCCGCACGGCCCAGGCCGTTCTGTCTGCCGTGATGACGACCGATCCCCTCCCGGTTCGGCAGACACGGGCCACGGTTCCCGATCACCTGGCGGCCGCGGTACGAACGGCCCTCGAGAAGGTCCCGGCGGATCGCTTTCAGGACGCCCAGGAGTTCGTGCACGCGCTGCGGGGGCCCACCGCACGCACCTCCGCCCGCATGACGCCTGCAGCCGGAACCGCAGTGCGCCGACGCTCGCTCGTGCCGGCGGTCACCGTCGGCGCGGCCGCTCTCGCTCTCGCTCTCGCTCTCGGCGTGGTGATCGGGCAGCGCATGGGTGGAGGAGAGGCCGCTCACGACCCGGTCCGACACTTCGACCTGCTTCTCCCGACGGATGCTCCAGTCGCGCTCACCGGCCCCGGCCCACTCGGATTCTGGCAACCCGCCGTGGCGCTGGCCCCGGACGGGGATCGGATGGCGTACGTCGCACGGAGCGGGGGCACGACCGTGCTGGCGGTGCGCCCGCTCGACCAGGACACCGCCATGGTGCTTCCCGGCACGGAGGGCGCCTACCATCCGTTCTTCTCGCCCGACGGAGCGTGGATCGGCTACTTCGTGGGGAACGAGCTTCGCCGGGTGCAGAGCTCGGGGGGCGGCCCCACCACGCTCACGACAGTGGATCGTCCGACCGGGGCGGCGTGGCCCGAAGAGGACGAGATTTTGCTCTTTCAGCAGGACGGCTTCGAGATGCGCCGAGTGCCTGCCGCCGGAGGCCAGGGATCGAGCGTCCTGCTTCCGGCCCAGTTCGGCGCTCCGACGGTGCTTCCGGGAGGCTCAGCCGCAGTGGGTCAAATGGGCACCGGGCAGCTGGGCGTGCTGTCGCTCTCGGACACCTCGCTGCGCGCGGTGACGCGGCGCGGAGTGATCCCCCTCGACTCGGTCCGCCTCGACGACCTCCTCATCGGGTACAGCCCGAAGTACGTGGACACCGGTCACCTGCTCTTCGGGAGCGAAGACGGCCAGCTGCTCGCCCTGCCCTTCAACGGAGCGGCGCTTGCCGTACGCGGTGGTGCCGTCCCGATGGTTGACGGGGTACGCATCGAAGAGGGTTTCGGCTTCGCGCAGTACGACATCGGGCCGGACGGCACCCTGGTCTTCGTCCCGGGACGCAGTCAACTCTTCGGAGAGCTGGCGTACGTCGGTGAGGCGGGCGCGCTCGACACCATCCCGCTCCCGCGAGGCCACTACACACAGCCCAGAATGTCGCCGGACGGCCGTCGGCTGGCCGTGCAGCAGCGCATGCCGGTGGGCGGTTGGCGAATCGTGCTCCATGATCTCGAATCCGGCGTGACACAGCGGCTCCCGTTCGAGGAGAACTACAGGGTCTTTCCGGCGGCCTGGGGCGCGGACGGGGGAACGCTGCTCGTCGGTCTGTTCCACCCCGCGGCCAACGCGTTCCAGAAAGCACGCCTCTACACCTTCGCGAGCGGGTCGTGGCTGGACGTCTCCGAGCCGATCGGCTCGTACATGTCGATCGCCCCCAACGGGATCGACGTCGTCTACTCCGACTTCCGCACCGGAGAGCTTTTCGTCCGCCCCCTTCTCGGCGATGCTCCGCCGGTAGCGATCCCGGGGCGAGGCTTCGCGGCCAGCTACTCGCCCGATGGACGCTGGCTCGCCTGGGGCGACGTGAACGGGGGTGTCACGGTGTCGCCCCTTCCGCCCACCGGTGCGGTGTACCGCGTGGCAGAGCGGGGACAGCAGCCCATCTGGACCTCCAACGGACGCGCTGTGCTCTACCGTGACGGCCGGCGCTTCTACGAAATAACCCTCGACTTCTCGGACGGCGTCCGTACAGCGCCGCCACGGCTGCTAGCGGAGGGCCCCTTTCTGCGCACCTTCGCATGGAACCACACGATCTCGCCCGACGGGCGTCTGGTCGCGATCGTTTCGACCCCAGGAGATCAGACGAGCGAGCTCGGCGTAATCACAGTGGCCCGCCTCGCCCCGCCCCAGGGAGATTCCTGAGGGGTCGGCTCGGCCTTCACGTCGTCCACGCGCCAACCAACGGACGGGAGATGGCACACGGCGGGAGCCGTCACCGTCTAGTCGCGATCCTCCTGCTGACACGGATCTTCCCCCTCCACCGGTGCGACGCCCGCGGGAACACCGAAGCAGGGATCGGCCGCCTGCAGCACGGCCCTCGCACCGGTCCGGATCAGACTCGTCGCGGTCGGGGCCTGGAAGAAGCCGTATCCCTCCCGGCTCGACAGCCACCCCAGCGGGCCTCCGACCGTGCGCCCCGCCGCGGTCGTCGCGTCCTTCACTCTCGTGACGAGCAGTTCGTATTCCTCGTCCCCCTGCCGCTGGCCGGTGAAGCTGGAGAGGTCGGAGCTCGCGACAAAGACCACGTCGACACCCTCGAGGCTCGCCACCTGCTCGACGATCTGCACCCCGGCCGGCTGCTCGATCATCGCGACGACCATGATGTTCTCGTTCGCCGCGGCCCTGTAGTCCTGCCCCCACAGCCGGCCGTATTGGCCACCCCCCTGGCTGCGTTTGCCCATCGGCGGGTAGTGCGCATACGTGACCGCCGTCTCGATCTCCTCCATGCTGTCGACCATCGGCACGATGATGCCCAGGGCGCCGATGTCGGTAGCCTTCTGGATGTCCCCCTCGGTGGCGGCAGGGATGCGGATAAACGGGATTGCGGGCGCGTCCCGGCACGCCCAGATCATCCGGGCGACGTCCGTGTACGTGAGCGGGCTGTGCTGCATCTCGATCCAGATGAAGTCGAAGCCCGCGTTCGCCATCGCACAGTAGATTTCCGAGTCCGCGGTCGCCACGGTGCCCCCGATGACCGGACGACCCTCGGCGAGCTTCGTCTTCACCGTATTGAAGATCCGGACCTCCTGCGCGCCAGAGGGTGCGGCACCGAGGGTGACGAGGCAGAGGAGAGGGACGAGTGTCGCGTGCTTCATTTCGGCCTCCGGGACACGCCGGTGTGGAAGTTCGGCATGCGCGCAACATGCGCGGTGCCCTACGGTCGGGCCAGGCTTGCCAGGGTCTTGCCGACGCCCGTCGCGGACGGACGCACCTCGGCACAAAACGAGTCGTCGCGGACGGCCCGGCGGGTAGCCGAAACCTGAGATTCGCTATCGAACCTCCGGCAACGACGTCGCCACCCAGTGCGTGCCGGGTCCCTGATTTCGGACCGCGAAGAAGACGAGCCCGCCCACGGCGAAGCTGGGCAAGATGGTGTTGAGCGCGCCGGGGGCGCAGTCCGACCACGAGCAAAGGAAAGCCAGGCCGCCCCAGGTGAAGGCTGCCGCCGCGCCCCCCCACAGGGTCGCGCGCTTCCACGCGTGGCTCGGATCACGCAGGCGCTCGACCTGAATCACGCCGATCGCCTGCCTGGGCAGCAGCCGCTGTCGCTGCACCTCCGGATCCATAACCACGATCGACCCCTCGTCGGCCCGAAGGAAGGTGCCCTGCCACGGCGAGCCGAGCCCGAGCCCGGGCGTGATCTCCGGTGAGATCTCGAGACGGATCGTCTCCCCGCTCTCGGGCGGCGGACCCGTCTCATCGACGTTGGGCAGCACGACGATCTCTTCGTCACCCAGATACTCGCCCGTGCCCACGGCGCCGGGGATCGAGGCGCGCTGAGGTCGCTGGCCTGGCGCCAAGCCGAGCTTGGACCAGATCACGACGACGCCGCATCCGGCCGCCACCCCTCCGTACTCGACCGGGATCTCTGCGGATCGCCGATACACCTCGACCGCCTCGACCTGGAGGATGTTCACGTAGTCGTTGAGCGTGAAGCCGCCCTCGGGGTCGTAGCTGACCCGGATGCCGTCCACGTAGAGGTTCGGGGTGCACCATCCGCCCGTGACCTGGATCTCCACGACCTCGCCGAGGTGGGGCGCCCCAGCGAGCAGCGTGATGTCGGCACCCCCGCCTGGTTCCCGCCGTCCCGAGTACACCGGGCGGACCCTGATGCCGGGCCTCCCCTGTAGGAGCTGCTCCGTGGAGGAAACGACCGCCCGCTCGATCTCGAACGGGGTGACGAAGACGCCGAATCCCCGCTGGTATCGGCGCACGAAGCCGTTGCGCACCAGATGGTGCGTCGCCGTCGGACGGTCGAGGGAGACGACGATCTCGTCGATCGCCAGCGGCTCCGGTGGCAGGCGGTATTCGACCGTGATCTCACCGTCGGGCCCCAGCTCGAAGACGCCGGCCCGTGTCTCTCGATACCCGAGGGCCGAAGCGAGGAGCACGAAGCTTCCCGGATCCGGAGACGAGATCTCGAACCGGCCAGTCTCGTCGGCAATCGTCGCCGTGATCGAGTCACCGGCCTCCGTGTACATGAGGACCAGCCCCACGGGGATCAGCGCGCCGGTCTGAGCGTCGAGCAGGGCCCCCCGCACTGTCTGTGCAGCGCCGGCTCCCGGTGCACAAAGCGAGGCGCACAGCGCCAATGCCCTCGGCGCGAGCAACCGCGACACCCGCTTCGCGGCCGTCGGCCGATGCATTCCGAGCCTCTCAACCCTCCCCATCGCGCTCCGCTCCAACCTCGCCAGCCGATCGCGCGACCCGGGTCGTGTCCCGCGCCCCGGCTGTCACCACGAGCACGCACAAGCTATGCGCCACTCTTCCGTACGCACAGAACCGCTCATGCTCGGCTGAAGCCGAGCAGCCGTCCGCGCCGTTCGTGCTATCGAGAGGGGTCGACCATCCTGCCGATGAAGAGGATCGTCCCGGAAAGGCGCTCGCGGATGACGAACAAGAAGGGGCGATCGACGGCGACCAAGCCGGGACCGCTGACAAGCTGCATCCCTACCTGCGTTACTGCAGCCGCCTCCGTTCCCTCCTCGTCGACCTGTACGAACGTCTTGTGTTTCACCTCGCTGATGTGGAGACCACCCGGGGGATAGATCCTGGTGAAGTCCGCGGCTCGCTCGTCGAAAGCAATCCCCATCCCCAGGGCCGTGAGCACGTCCTCCAGTTGGATCTCGTATTCGAACGAGAACTTGGGGAGCTCGACGAATGACTCCCGCTCGCTCAGACCCGAGATCCACGAATCCCACCGCTCGGCATCGAGCACCTCGATCACGGAGTCGAGAGAGACGTCCCGGTCAGGCAAAACAACGGTCATCGCGAACGCGTCTCCCCCATACGGCAGCTCGAGAACGGTCACCAGATCGTCTCCGGTGAGACGCACATCCATCGTCTCTTGGTGTGACATCATCGGTGTCGCGATCACCGTGCCATCACCGCGCACGAAGGAGCCGTCTCGGGTGAGGCTCCGATCGAACTGATTCCGCCAGCTTCCTTTGAAGAAGATCGCGTTGATCAAGAACATCATCGTGTCGTGGTCGATCGGGTCGTCGACAATCTCCTCGATGCGCCCGCCGGTGCTCTCACGCACCCATCGATTGATGAGGTCCGCGGCCCCCGGCGCTCCGAAGTCCATCGGCTCGACCCGAGCGTCGAAGAAAGACCGATTGACGTCGAGGAACGATGGCTCGACGGAGAACCCGTCCCGATACCAAATCGAGTTTCCCAACTGCCACTCGACCTGAGGGTCCAGGTTCGACAGCAGGTCGATGAGGTCCCGGTAACCCTGGTTGACCGCGTCCAGACTCAGGCCCTGGACTTCGAGTGCGCGGCCCATGGCCTCCTGCGTCTCTCCGGCAGCCCCGTTGTACGTCATGCCGAGGGCCATGCTGACGCTGAGCGGGGATACGAAGACGTTGGAGTCCGGGGCCGCCGCTGCGTCGATCTCGCGGAACAGCTTCAAGGCGAACGCCTGGTCCGCTTCGATCAGGTCGCGCTCCGCCTGGCTCAGGGCGCGCGGAAGCTCCGCGATGACCGCTGGAGCCGGTGACGGTCCGGTGACATCGCTACAGCTCGCCAGCCCCAGGGCCACGAGAACCAACGCCGTCAGATGAACGACCTTCATTTCGAGCTCCCGACCAGTCGGTCACGAGGGGTGGCCCCTGTGGGATGATCCCCTTCGGAGGTCCCACTGTGACTACGACCGACGGTACGACGGTGTGACATGCCGTTGGGAGTCCCTGGCTCGCGACCGGCCGGAGAGACCTCTCCACCTGCCCGGCGGCTTCCGTCAGGCCTTCGGCGACGTCCCATCGCCCGCCAGGAAGTCCTCCGGAATCGGGGTCTCGGGGGTCTCGAAGTCCCAGACGACGGACACAATCCACCAGCGGCCGCCATGGCGAAGGAGTTGGAAGCTGTGTGGGGGACTCCACGTCGCCAGCATGAGTGGGCGCGCGGGTGGCGTCGAAGTCCGGGGTTCTGTCGAGCATCGCCGAGTCCGCCCAGAAGGGAGGCGGGCTACACTACCGGTTCTGACGAGGCTGGGCGGAGCCGCTCACCCCCCATCCACGAAGGCGATCCCCTGGATGACGAGGTCGAGGATGACGTCCACCTCGCCTGAGTCCCGGGGTGAGAAGATCATGACATAGGCCTCGAACCCCGCGCGAGTATCCGCCCACGGGTGTGGCTCGATCCATCCGGCAGCCTGTGCACCGGGAATGCGGCCGTGGGGCAGCGTGACGTGGAGGCTCCCGTCCAGGTGGATGTGCCCAAGCTCACGCTCTCTGATCACGCACTCGGGTCTCCCCAGGTTGAACTCGTCACGCAGCCAGATCGCGCTCGCCCCGTCGACGATCGTGCTGGGCCGACTCTCGACGTCCGGCAGAGCGAAGATGCGCCCGGCCATTTCGGCAATCACCTCAGGCACGATGTCGGGGGCGATCTGCTGATGTGGAACCGAGCCTGTCGTCACCGCCGGTGGTCCGGGCCTAAGGGGCACGTCGGGAAAGGCGACCGAGCTCTCGCTCGGCGCGCACGGAACGGGCTCGGACTCGTCGATGATGCCAGGAGCCACCGTGTCGCCGCAGGCCCCCGCGCCCAGTAGCGAGGCCAGGACCAAGGTCCTGGCTCCATGTCCTCCATGAAACCTCACCATCCACCTCCAGCGCGTGTCCAGGTTGGGCTGACAATCGTCGTTCGGGGCTCGAGCCGCAGCCCCTTCGGTAGACGAGGACGATGCGCTCGCAGCTTCCGGCACCGAGGGAGGATTGTTGCGGCGCCCCGAAACGGCCTCGTCGCTGGCTTCTGGGCTTCGGCCGCTAGCTAACACCCGCGTGACTGCAGAAGTTGCTAGAGAATTCTAGGTGGAATGCGATCAGACTCCTGGGAGACTACGACCTGACCAAGGACGAGACAGGGGGTACGGGACCTGGGATCAGGTCGGCGGTCCGCGAGGTGTTGCTGATTGTTCTCGGCGTCCTCATCGCGCTCTCGCTCGACGCGCTATGGGAGTATCGGGTCGATCGGGCAGCTGAGCGTGACCTGCTGCGGGGGCTCCACGGTGAGTTCTCGGAAAACGCGGGAGCACTAGACCGGTGGATCGAGCTCCATCAGGGAGTCGCTGCTTCGACCGCGGCCTTCCTCGCTCGGATCGAGCCAGTTCCGGAGGGAGCCATGGTGTCGGTGGCCGACTCCTTGATCGCGGATCTGGGGCGCACTCCAACCTTCGACCCGGAGCTCAACAGCCTCGACGCGGCGCTGAGTTCGGGGCAGATCGCATTGCTCCGCTCGGTCCAGACTCAGCGGGCTCTGGCGAGTTGGAGTCGCGCTCTGGCGGACGCCCAAGAGGAGGAGCAGCGGGCCGCGGACCAAGCATACCGCGAGTTCTTGCCGCTCTTGGGTGAGGCAACAAGGATGGGTCCAGCGGTCACGTGGCTAGTCGAAGATGTTCGTAGCGTGATGAGGGGTGAGGAGCGGGGGCCGAGACCGACCACATCCTCGTTGGTCGAGGCTGATACCCGTCTCATCAACGCTCTCTGGGTCCGCTACCGTCTGACGCGGTCAGCTGAAAACGAGCTTCAGATTCTTCGCGCGAGCTTGGAGGACCTCCTCGGGCTCTTGGAGCAGGATTGAGCGACGGGGCGGGCACTCGAACAAGCGATTGCTACTGACACGGAAGCCCTAGTCGAGAGCACTTCGTGCTCGTCAGGGGACAGGCCGTGCAGTAGAATCGCGAGCCGTTCGTAGGATCCTGGGAGTAGCGGAGTGTCGTCAGGCGACGAGATCGTGGTTGGGGGCGTCTACCACCTTACGGAGAGCGAAGATGGCCACTGGGGGGGCTTCCAAGATTCTCGCTCGCAAAGGCGGAGTCGTGGCGGCGAGGGCTCTACTGCTCGTGGAGATGAGCCGGGTGAGGCCTGAGCTTGAATCCGAGGCCGCGCGATGACCCAGCGCATCCCCTGGCGCAGGGTCCTCGCAGAGGGCGCGATCATCGTGGTGTCAATTCTGTTGGCGTTTGGGATCCAGGCCTGGTGGGATCATCGACAGGAAGCGAGGGACGAAACAGTCGTCCTCGCCGCTTTGCTTGATGAGTTTCAGGCAAAGATGGACCAGCTCGAAATGCGCCGCACATTTCACACATCATTGCTGGAGTCTTGCCGCAAACTGATTCGCGCGTCGATTTCCGAGGACGAATCACTGACACCTGAAGACGTCGATCGGCTGCTGGCCGACTTGTGGTGGTACAACCCACAGGGCGAGTGGGAATCCGCAATTCTCGGCGCGCTTTATGACGGTGGAAACCTGACGGTTATCTCGGATCCTGAACTTCGCATCAACCGTGGAGACGCCACCGGGCCCGACATCGAACATCCACGCGAGAATGAATGTGATGGGCGCCCCGAGGAGAAGCAGGAAGAGGACCAAGCGCACGGTCCACTCCGGCAGGAGCAACGCTGGCTGCAGCAGGTCAGCGATCTGTACGGTGGCGTAGCTCCCTGCCGCATATAGCAGCGCCACGCGGACGACGCGCCGGGGCTTCAGCTCTTCGAAGAAGTTCATGCGGCCCGCCGCCTCGGGTCCCCGCAGGTTACGCCTGACATCGGTAGGTCCGATCACGAATAACGCTGGCAGGCGCGTCGGGCCAGCCTACTTCACGCTTGTGAGCGGACCGCTCCGCCAGTAGAAGTCCAAGTCTTGGACCGAACCATCAGGAAGTGAGGTGCGGCATCTCGAGAGCCGGAAGCCGAGTCGTTGACTGGCGGCGTGCGATGGCGGAGTTCGTGGTCATCGTGGTCGGAGTGCTGGTGGCGCTTGCTGTTGACGATTGGCGCCAGGGTCAGGTCGATCGAAGGCTTGAGCGACACTTGCTCGAGACGATGCTGGTCGACTCCGACGAGACGGTGTTCGATCTGCAGGAGGCGATACGAAGCGCTGAGGCTCGGATGTCTGCGGTTGCCCACGTCCTGAATGCCGCTGGCGCACCACTACCTCTCGGTGAGCTCCCGCCGCCCCCGGTGTTCAGTGAGGCCCCGCTCCCAACCGACAGACAGTCTGAGGTCGGGAATTGGTTGATTCTCGTCGGCTACACTCAGGTGTTCGATCCCCGCACCGCCGGATATGACGAGATGATGGCGTCCGGGTCGCTCTCGGTCCTACGAGACCCTGAACTCCGCTCGGCCATTGTCCGCTACTACCTCGAGCTCACCGACCTCCAAGAGTCTAACCGCGTGTTCCGGGAGGACGGTCTTGCGCTGAGAAATGCGCTCGAGTCGGCAGGCCTGGCGGTTGGCGACGTCCTTTCTGATGACGAAGTCCTCCGACGCTTGAGGAACTCCGACCGGGCTCTCGCTTCCCTGCGCCGGACCTACCTCCGGGCTCAAGAGCAGCCTCACATCTATCCCCGGGTCATCGAGATGGTGGAGGAGTTCCGAAGGTCGATAGAGCAGGCTTTGGCGGACCTCTAGGACGGATCGCATGAACAGCCCATCGGTTAGGCGGACAGCTCCGAACCCATGAGCAGGATCTTCTTCTACGGCCTGTTCATGGACCGGTCTCTTCTCATCGAGAAGGGTCTTCACCCAAAGATGATCGGGCCAGCGGTGCTACCCGACTACCGCATCCACATCGGCGAGCGAGCAACGTTGCTGCGATCCGCTGCAAGTCGCGCCTACGGAATCGTGATGGAGCTCGCCGACCAGGAAGCTCGCGCGCTCTACTCCGAACCGAGTGTTCAAGCGTACATACGAGAACGCGTACGGGTGGAGCTGTTGGACACGCGCGAAGCTGTCGAGGCGTACTGCTACAACCTGCCGCGCGAGTTGGGCCTGGCCG
>JBDHDM010000202.1:0-8100 GCA_039591515.1 Gemmatimonadota bacterium
GCGGCGGCCACGCCACCAACGATCCCGATGGACGTCATCGACGCACCCTGGCGCAGAACCATGCCTACGACGTCCCGCCGGGTCGCGCCGAGAGCCATGCGCACGCCGACCTCGTGCCCACGCTGAGCCACGAGGTAGGCGAGCACCCCGTGTACGCCCAGTAGCGCGAGGAAGAGGGCGACGGCTGCGAAGATGGTCAGCACCGTCGACGCGAAGCGCTCTCGCGCCATGGCTTGGTCGAGCGTCTCCTCCATCGTCGCCACGTTGAAGACCGGGATCGAGGGGTCGATCCCCCTCACCACCGTTCGGATCCCCTCCACGATCGAGAGCGGAGAGACCTCGGTCCTTGCCAGGAGCGTGACCCGCCCGGGCCGGGGAGGAGCCTGGAGGAGCGATACGTACATCGCAGGCGGCACCTCTGCGGTGAGCCCGTGCACTCGCTCGTCCTTGACGATCCCCACCACTTCTCGGAACAAGGGGCCCCAGAAGGCGATCCGCTGACCGAGGGCGTCCCCGTCGGGGAAGTAGCGGTTCGCAGCCGTCTCGTTGAGGAGAATCGCGAACGGCGCGTCCGCCCGATCCCCGTCGTCCAGCAGCCGACCGGAGGCCAGGGTCAGACCGGCCGTCTCGAAGTAGCTCGGTGACACCAGACGGGTCGTCATCTCTCCGTGGGTCGGATCGTACGACTGCCCTTCGATGCGGAAGGAGTTCGTGAAACCGGGATCGAGGGAGTGGTTGAGGATCACGGACGCGGACCGCACGCCCGGAATCGCCTCCACGCCGCTCTCCATGTCGGCGACGAGTTGATGGACGCGAGGCCAATCCGGATAGGTCTGCATGGACTCCGCGTAGGATGCGGGCAGCGCGAAGTCGACCCGCACCGAGTTCTCGGCCCGGAAGCCGGGGTCGACCGCCTGGAGGTTCTGCACCGTGGTGATCAGGAGGCTGGCGCCCAGGAGCAGCACGACGGCGAGCGCAAGCTGACCGCCGACGAGAAGGCGGCGGAGTCGAAGCGCGGTCGGCGCCCTGTCCGCTGTCCGGCCCTCTTTGAGGTGCGTCTGAAGGTCGATCCGGCGTGCCTGGATCGTGGGCAGGAAGCCGAAGCCGAGACAGATCGCGATGCTTATCACCAGCGTGAAGCCGAGGACGGGCGCATTCACGGAAGGCTCGCCCAGCAGGAGAAGGCTCGGCGGTGCGAGGCCGGAGAGTGTCCGCACGCCCCCCGCTGCGAGCGCGATCCCCAATCCCACCGAAACGAGGGTAAAGAGGACGCCCTCGACGAAGAACCTCCGCGTGATCTGGCTCGAGCTCGCCCCGACTGCGGCAAGGAGGGCCAGCTCACGACTCCGCCCGGCGCCGCGCGCCAGCAGGAGATTGGCGACGTTCACGCAGGCGATGGCCAGCACGGCGAGGACCGCGCCAAACAGCACCCACAACGTCAGGCGCACGTCACCTCGTCCCACGTCCGACATGAGCTCGACGAAGGCGCCACGATTGGTGTTCGCTTCGGGATACTCGATCTCCAGGTCGGCCATGATCGCGACCATCTCCGCCTGAGCCGCCTCGAGCGATCGTTCGGGGGCGAGCCGACCGACGACTCGGACCCAGTGGCTCTGCCGCGAAGCCGCGAGGCGATCCTGCTGAATCGGCATCCAGATATCCGTGGTGGCCGCCGGATACTCGACGTGCGAGGGGAGGACGCCCACGACCTCCACACCGACCTCACCGATCGTGATCGTGCGCCCCACCACCGACGGATCCGCGCCGAAGGCGTCGCGCCAGAGCCGGTCGCTGAGGATCGCCACGTCGGGTCCGTCCGGCACGTCTTCTTCGGGCCGGAAGCTGCGACCCACCTGCATGGAGATGCCGAGCACGTCCGCGAGGCTCTGACTCACGACCGCGCTGTTGAGCTGCAGCGGATCCGAGTCGGCTCGGGAGAGCACCGCGGTGCCCTGGCCGTGCATGGCCAGCACCCCGAATGTCTCGCTGCGCTCGACGTAATCGTAGTAGTCGGCCACCGAGGCGTTCTCGCGCACGGTGCCGGTGGCGCGGTCGTTCTGCCACACGACGGCGAGTCGGTCGGGTGCCGGGAAGGGGAGGGGGCGCAGGAGGACTCCCTCCACGACGCTGAACACCGCTGTCGTCGCACCGATACCGAGCGCCAACGTGAAGACCACGACACTGGTGAATCCCTTCTGGCGCTGCATCGTGCGCAGGGCCATCCGCCCATCGCGAAGCCATCCGTCCATCTTCATCTTCCACCCCTCCCGTTCCGCTCGTTGTGTGTCGTAAGACCTGCATGCCGCGGCGAACGCCTCGACGTCGCCAAAGCGCTCGAGGACGTGCTTGCGTGCTTCCCCTTCGCTCCAGCCCTCGGCGACGAGCTCACGGATCCGACCCTCGATGTGGAACGAGAGCTCGTCGTGCACCTCGGTCTCGATCGCGCGCCGTGAGGACAGCACTCTGCCGATCCGGCCCCAGTCCATCATCGTCCTCCGCCTCGCTCCGCCCGCCTAGGGCTCGATGTCGACCGAGAGATCGAGGACCGATGCCACGGCCCGAGCGTGGCGGGCCCATCGGGCCGTGTCACGCTCCAGTCGCCGTCGACCCTTTCGGGTGAGCTTGTAGAACTTCGCCCGCCGGTTCTCCTCGGTCCGACCCCAGCTCCCCTCGACGAGACCGTCTCGCTCCAACCGGTGCAGGGCCGGATAGAGCGCGCCCTCCTCCACACGAAGCTGACCTTCCGTCTTGTGCTCGAGGCGGCGACTCACGGCCAGCCCGTGAAGCGGGCCGGCGCGAAGGGCCTGAAGCACGAGCAAGCTCAACGTTCCGTACAGAGTGTCGGAGTCGATTCCCATGGGGCAGTCTCGTATGAGTAACCTAAGCGGATTATATAACAGGGTGTGAGGGTGCCTGCAAGATATGGTGTTCGCGCCTAGCCGTGATACCAAAGCAGGTGTGGTCGCAGAGGGGGCGGTGACACGCCTGCGGCCGACCTGATCCGTGTGACGGTCGACCTGAAGGGCCTCAACGCCGGACGCGGGTGGTCGCCGAAGTCGAGACAAGAGTCGCGGCTTCCTCGAGGGCTACCGGATGGGCGCGAGCCCCATGCTGCTGGTCGGATTCGGGATCGGGCGCCGAGCGACGATCGTCACACCGTCACGAGACCGGCCTCTCACCCTTTCGGGGCACCATCTCCTCCCTCATGGCGAGGGCGTAGACGGTCGAGGCGACCACCACGGCGGCCTGGCGCAGGTCGTCGAGCACCAGGTGGTCGAAGGTGTCGAGCTCGGTGTGGTGTGTGTTGATGCCGTACTCGATCGGATCCTGGATGAAGTTGAAGCCGGGGATGCCCGCGGCGTCGAACGCGAGGTGGTCCGTGCCGCCCGTGTTGCCGTTGCGCACCGCCACGACGCCGAGGTCGCGGAAGGGCCACAGGACCTGCTCGAAGACGGAGACGACCTGCTCGTTGGACTGCGTCCAGATGCCGCGCACTCGGCCGGTGCCGTTGTCGATGTTCACGTACGCCGAGATCCGGTCGTGGAGCTCCGGGTGGTTCGCGACCCACGCCCGCGATCCGAGCAGGCCCTGCTCCTCACCGCTCCACAGGGCGATCCGGATCGTGCGCCGCGGCTCGACCCCGATCTCCTTCAGAATGCGCATCGCTTCCATCATGATCACCGACCCAGCCGCGTTGTCCGTCGCACCACCACCCATGTGCCACGAATCGAGGTGTGCGCCGAGCATCACGTACTCGTCCGCCTTGTCCGTACCGGGGATGTCGGCGAGTGAGTTGTACTGCCGGAGGTCGTCCTCGAGGAATCGGTTCTGGACCATGAGCTCGAGCTCCACGGGCACCCCGGCGCTCACGTTCCGATAGATCTGGTTGTACTGCTCCTTCGAGAGCGCGACGTGCGGAAGTCCCTCCGGCGCACCGGCCTCTCGGCTCCCTGCCGAGCTCCCCCGGATGACCCCGTCGTCCCGTGACGAGATGCGGAGCACCGCGAGCGCGCCCTCTTCTTCCGCGAAGGCGTACATCGCGTCTCTGACCTCCCGCTCGGCTCTCATGCGCGCGAAGAACGCCGCCCGCTCGTCGTCGCTCATCGCGTTCTGCTGGACTTCCGCGGGCTCCAGCAGGGACTCCAGCGAGCTCCGGCGGTCCCGGTGCTCGAACTCGGGCTCGAAGTCCTGAAGGGACTCCACCAGGAGGAAGGTCCCGGCCAGACGTCCCCGGTACTGCTCGAGGTCTTCCACGCTCTCGGCCTGAACGACCAGGGCCTGGCCGCGCACCAATCCGTCGGTGCTCCCGGTCCACGCCATGGGCTGGCCATGGAGAGGCTGCACGAACGGGGTCAGGATTCTGCCCTTGTAGTCCTCGTGCACCCATCCGCGGCCGAACTCGCCCCACGGCTCGATCGTGGCGTTGGCCAGGCCCCACTCGCGGAACATCGAGTTGGTCCACTCGTTCGCGGCGGCCATGCCCGGCGATCCGGAGAGACGCGGCCCGATGACCTCGGTCAGGTGACGCGCCATCTGCTCGACTTGAGAGCGCTCGAAGCCCTCTTCGCGGATCTGCTCGATGACAGCGAGGTCGACGGCTTCCTGCGCGACCTGCGCCGGAGCCTGGAAGGGGGAGAGCCCCGCGACGAGGAGCGCGAGGAGAGCGGTCGAAGGTAGGCGACGCATGGCAATGAGCTCGATTGTGGACGCTTCGGGGTGGCCTCGGAAGATACCGCCTCGGGGCCGAGCGCGCGGGTCGAGTGGCCCACGCAGCCGCGAGCTTGGCAGCCGTCGTGACGGTCAGCCGGACCGACTCGAGCGAGTTGACAGCCCGGCGTAGCAACGCGAGCCTGACTCAGGCGTAAAAATACACTGTCGGTATGTGGGCGGCCTCGTTTGCGGAGGGGAGGGGGAGATGGGCAACGGTGTGCTGGGCGGCTTCGAGCATCAGGTGCTCCTGGCCGTCCTTCGATTGGGTGATGAGGGGGCGTATACAATTCCGGTCGTCGACGTGCTCGAAGAGTCGACCGGCCGGACTCCGGCGCCGGCCGCGGTATTCACGACGCTCAAGCGGCTGGAGCGTCGCGGGCTCCTCCACTCGCGGATCGAGCCCTCACCCGTGGGAGGGCGACCAAGGCGCCTCTTCTTCGCCGAACCCGAAGCTACGGACCTGCTCAGGGAGTCGCGCCGCGCGCTCGAGCGCCTGTGGTCGGCGATCCCCTCGCTCGAGGGAGGGGACGCATGAGGGGGCGACCGGGATCTGGTCTGCGCAGAATCGGGTCATTGATCCTCGCGCCCTGGTTTGACGAGGAGGATCGCGCGGCGGTCCTGGACGACCTGGATACCCTCGCCGCCAGGGTCCGAGATCGGCACGGGCGCCTCCGTGCCGGCGTCTGGTACCTGTGGCATGCTGCACGCTACCCCGTGCACGATCTCTGGTCGCGACGTGGCGGATCGAGCGACGGCCGCGGATGGGTCGAGCGCTGGTCCACTGATGTGCGCTACGCGCTGCGCCGGCTGCGTCGGACCTGGCTCGCGAGCGCAGTGGTCGTGGCGACGCTGGCGATCGGCGTGGCGGCGAGCACGTCGGTCTTTTCGGTCCTCAACGTGCTCGTGCTGGGACCCCTCCCGTTCGAGGCCCCCGAGGAGCTCGTGCGCATTCGCGAGACGTTCGTCGTGGACGGGGCGGCGCCCCGCGAGGTGGCGATGTCGCCTCGCCGCTACGAGCTGGTGCGCGACCGGGTGGAGAGCATCGAGGACGTATCGGCGGTCCGCTACCGGACCTTCACGCTCACGGGCGACGGACAGGCGGAGCGCGTCATCGGACTCCGGGCGACGTGGAACCACTTCACCGTGCTCGGCGTCCAGCCCGAGCTCGGGCGGGCGTACGGGCCCGACGACGACGCGGCGGGAGCGCCCGCCGCGGTCGCCGTGATATCGCACAGCTTGTGGCGCAGGAGGTTCGGAGCCGATCCGGATGTGGTTGGGTCCGAGCTGGAGGTGAACGGGACGCCGCACACCGTGGTTGGCGTGATGCCGCCCGGATTCCGCTATCCGTACGCCGGCGAGCTGTGGCTGCCCATGGGGATCGATCCGACGGATGCCGACGCCTACCGGGACCGCGGGCTGAACGTGACCGCCCGCGTCGCAGGGGGAAGCGACCTCACACGACTCGACGAAGATCTCGTCCGGGTGGCCGCCGAGCTCGCGTCGGAGGACGCGGAGCTCGACGGCGGGCTCGGCTTCGCGTGGACCACCGTCGAGGAGGAGGTTCTCGAGGGCGTGCCCGAGAAGGTCGTCGCGCTCCTGTGGGCGGCGGCGCTGGTGCTCCTCATCGGCGGCTCGAACATCGCGAGCATGATTCTGGCCCGACTCCACGGCGAGCGGGGTGAGCTCGACCTCCAGGTGGCGCTCGGAGCCGGTCGGGGCGACCTCGTGCGCCGCTTCGCCGCGGAGGGCATGCTGCTCACAGGGCTCGGACTCGCTCTCGGCCTGCTGGTCTCCAGCGAGACCGTCGGGCTCCTGACGGAGCTGAGCCCGGTCAGCGATTTGGGCCCGTACTTCCAGGACTTCGGCGTCGACCTGTCGGTCGCGGCCTTCGGGGTATTCGTGGCTGCCGCGGCGATGCTGCTGGCCACAGCGCCCACCCTCCTGCGTCTCCTGAGAGGGGGCTACGGCACCTCGACGCGCAGCCGTGCGCTCGGTGAACGGCGCGGCCGATTCGGCGGTTCCTTCCTGGACACGCTCGTGGCCGGCGAGGTGGCGCTCGCTGTCGGCCTGCTCGCTTCCGCGGGCGTGCTCGTGCTCACTCTCGTCCAGCAGTGGAGCTCCGATCTGGGGATCGAAGCCGACGAGCTGTACACCTTCGGGGTCTCGCCCACGCCGAGCGGCTACGTCCTGCCAGAGGAGCGCACGGCGTACCTCGAGACCGTGGTCGACCGGGTGGCCGCCGTGCCCGGCGTCGCCGCCGTGGGCCTGACGTCACTGAACCCCATGCGCACGCAGGGGTGGGGCTTCGCGTTGTGGCCGGACGACCGACCGGTCACGGGCGAGCTCGATTACTACGCGGTGAACCACCGCTCCGTGACGGGGGGCTACTTCGAGGCAGCCGGGACCCGACTCCTCCGTGGGCGCACCTTCGGGCCGGGCGACGGCGCGGCCGCCGCCGACGTGGCGATTCTGAGCCGCGGAGCCGCGGAGCTGCTCTGGCCCGGACAGGACCCGATCGGGCGCACGCTCCGTGCGGGGCGAGCGAGCTCCGATGCGGAGCTCGTGACCGTGGTTGGCGTGGTCGAGGACGTGCAGGAGCTCGACTTCCTGTCGGAGACGTGGTACCGGCCTTATGCCCAGGACCCGCGGGACTACAACACCGAGGTCGTCGAGATCTTCGTACGGAGCGGTCAGGAAGCGGCGTCGATCGTGCCGGCGGTGCGCGATGCCATCCGCGGCGTCGATCCCGGCGTGCCGGTGTTCCGCGTGGAGCCGATGGCCGATCTGCTCCAGTTCGAGCGGCGAGTCGAGTCGTTCTCCGCCCTGCTCCTGACGATTTTCGCCGCGATCGGGATCGGCCTGGCAGGCGTGGGGATCTACGGCGTGCTCTCGTACTCGGCGGGGCGACGGACCGCCGAGTTCGGCATTCGGGTCGCCCTAGGGGCGCGGAAGGCCGACGTGCTCCGGGACGTCACGGCACGCGCGGTACGGAGCTGCGCCGTAGGGCTCGGGGGGGGGCTCCTCCTCGCGGTCCTCTTCTCACGGTTCTTCCAGGCGGTCGTGCCCGCGGCTCCTGCGTTCCGCATCGACGTGTTTCTGGGCGCCGGCCTGGTGGCGCTGATGGTGGGAGCCGCAGCGGCGCTGGGTCCCGCGCTCCGCGCGCTTCGCATCGAGCCCAGGACGGCGTTGAACGGCGAGTGACGAGCTCCAGGCCGGGCGATACTGTGGACGAGTCCTGCCGCAGGGGCAGGGGAACGCAGGAAGGAGAGTGAGGGGGTGATGTCAGAGCTCGGATCGGGGTCGGGGCGTCGCCCACGGCAGCCATCTCGCCGTGACTTCTTGAGGCTCGGGACCGTAGGGGTCGTTGGGGCCCGGTCCGCGCTGGGAGGA
>JBDHDM010000203.1:0-7969 GCA_039591515.1 Gemmatimonadota bacterium
GGAGTCTCTTTCGATCAGGCACAGGCGGAGGTGAGCGGGTACCTCGAGCGCGCCGCGGAAGGGCGTCCCGAGGAATACGAGCATCTCCATGCCCGGGTGATGCCGTACGCGGAGGCCTTCCTGGACATCCGGGGGGCCGCGGATCGGCTCGGAGTGATGTCCGTCAACGTGTTCGCGGGTTTGTTCCTCATGCTCGTGTGCGGCAACGTCGCTCTCCTGATGTTCGCCCGCGCCGCCGCCCGGGAGGGCGAGATCGTCGTGCGCACGGCCCTGGGTGCGAGCCGGCGCCGCATCGTCTCGCAGCTCTTCTCCGAGGCGCTGGTTCTCGGCACCGTGGCGGCCCTTGTCGGGGTAGGCGCTGCGAAATGGGGTCTCGAGCGATTCGTGACCGCCTTCCAGGGCGAGGTGCCCATGATGTTCTGGTACCACACCTGGCTGTCACCCCGTACCTACGCATACGCGGCTCTGCTGACGCTGTTCGCGGCGTCCATCGCCGGCGTGGTACCGGGTCTCAAGATTACTTCGGGCAAGGTGGACTCACGCCTGCGGCGTCTCACCGCTGGGGGGGGCGGCCTGCGGTTCGGCGGGATCTGGACGGCGGTCATCGTGGTGCAGGTGGCGGCGACGGTGACGTTGCCGGTCGTGGGCTACTTCGTGCGGCGCGACGCCGTGAACATCGAAGCGTACGAGTTCGGTGTGGCCACCGAAGAGTACGTTTCGGCAAGACTACGCCTGAACCCCGCCACGTACGGAAGCGTCTCGGAGACGGCCGACTCGGTGCCATACGCCATTCGGTTCGGGAGAGCGGCGAGGGCGCTCGCGGAGCGCCTGGAGGCTGAAAGGGAGGTGGCCGGCGTCACCATGAGCCGCTCCGAGCCCGGTACGTACCACGAGTGGCGTCGAATCGAGATGGATGCCGGAGGGGAGGCGCCCCGCACCAGACTGGACGAGCAAGGGGTGGGCCGGTGGGTGGCCGGCGGCGTCGTGTCGCCGAACTTCTTCGAGGTGATGGAGACGGAGCCGCTGCAGGGACGCACGTTCGACGCCGCCGACGCGGACCCGGAGGCGCGCACGGTGGTCGTCAACCAGCCATTCGTGGACGCGGTCCTGGGAGGGCGGAACCCCATCGGGCGGCGGCTGCGTTACGTGGCGTCCCCCGACGCGTGGGACGGCGTCGAGCGTACCGGAAGCGAGCCCGGCCCGTGGTACCGTATCGTCGGCGTGGTGCCGGAACTCGGCATGAAGAACGGCGCCAGCGGCAAGGGCCACCTCTACGCTGGGTTCTACCATGCCAGGGAACCGGAGTCTCGGCGGACGCCGACGCTCCTCGTGCACGTGAACGGTGATGCCCGCGCGTTCACGAGCCGTCTCATTGAGATCGCCGGGGAGGTCGAACCGGACCTGGCCCTCCTGTCCCCCCGTACCCTGGACATGGTGAAGGAGAGCGATCTCCGGGTCTACTCCTACTGGCTTTGGCTCATCGCGGGAGTGAGCGGGCTGGCGGTCCTGCTCTCTCTCGCCGCCATCTACTCGGTGATGGCGTTTACCGTGGCCCGGCGAACGCGGGAGATTGGCGTGCGGATTGCGCTGGGTGCCAGGGCCGGTCGCGTGGCGGGGGCCATCTTCCGGAGGCCGCTCCTGCAGCTGGCGTCCGGCGTCGTCTTGGGCTTCCTCATCTCGGCGATCCTGGGATGGGGGATCGATGCCGAGGGCCTGTGGGGCAGACCGTTGGCGGTGCTGCTGGGATATGCTGCGGTCATGACCGGGGTCTGCCTGCTGGCCTGCTTGGTCCCGCTGCGGCGCGCTCTGGCCGTGGAGCCGAGCCAGGCACTGGCGGCCGAGGGATAGACAACCGGGGGGAGTGATGTCCAACGAGGGAACTCGATGGTAGATAGCCGGCGCCGCATCCGTCTCGTTCCGATGTTCGTCGAGAGCGCGATCATCGTGGGCAGCATTCTCGCGGCGTTCGGGATTGACGCTTGGTGGGAGGATCGCGCCCGACAGGCCACGATCCGCGCCTACCATACGCAGCTGTTCACCCAGATGTCTCGCAATCGAGGCAGTCGCGGAAGTACGTCGTCCACGCCGCGTCCGTCTGCGCGGCCCGATGGCAAGACGTTGGAGAACCGGCGTCGCTAGTCTTCGCGCCAACGCGGTCGGCAGATCGCGGCGCAGCACTTGACGGCGCAGACGATCAACAGACACCAGATGATGCCGTTGAGCACACTCCCGAGTACCGAGCCAGTCGAAAAGAAGATTCCCTCGAACATCGTCTACTCCTCCCCTTCAGTGGCCTCGCCGCCGGCGTCGTCACGCAGGACGGTCTTGGCCTTCTCTCTCAGGCGGTCTCTTGCCGCCTCCACGTCTTTGAGCGCCTCTTCTAGTTCCTCTAATTCCTGCGCTCGGACCTTCAGTCCCTCACGGATAAAGAGTGCGGCAGCTTCCGAGCGACTCTTCACGGCGCCCGCCTCGATCCACGCGTCGAGCTTCCGTTGCGTATCGTCGTCCACGCGGACCATCACCACGTTGTCTCGCCGCTCACGCTCCATTTCTTGAAGCGAGGCCGCCAGTCCGAAGGGCATGCAAACCACCTTGCAGTTGAGAGGATCGAGGTCGGAGAGATCCGGTAGCTCGACCTCCAACCCGACCTCGTTCAACGTGGCCTGAATCGCGGCCCAGAGGCCCTTGTCTTCCCTATCCGCCATCTGAATTACTCGTGGGTTGGTGCCGGTGCCTTTGACCCATGGCTCGCCCGTCACCGACGTCTTCATGTAGGGGCTATATCCGTAATACAATTACGCGACATGCGTACGTCAAGGCCGGCGCCGCCGATGACGCGGCGGCGAAGATGCGCATGTGAGGCTCGGAATGGCACCGCCTAGCAAGCGATTGCGACGGACGCGGTAACCCGTGTGGGCAAGCGCCGTGCGCTTGATATCGTGGGTGCCGCGCAGCAGAATCGTGTGAACGTCAGGCTGATTCTCGAATCGACCGGGGGTTGGTCTGGGCCAACAGCCGGAGAGGACTCGTGAAACCCACGTACTTTGACCTGACCGTCTCGGATCTCGAAGCGGCGCGCGGCTTCTTCGGAGAGGTCCTGGGTTGGAACTTCGAACGGTTCCCGATGCCTTACGAGTACTACCGGATTCAGGCCGGCGCGGCGGACGAGGAGGGAATCGACGGAGGCATCGGCGCGGTGACCGATGCACCTCTCGCAGATGGTCGACCCATGACCCAGGTGACGATTCCAGTCGAGAATCTCGACGCGGTTCTGAAGCGAGTCAGAGATTCCCACGGCCACATCGTCGAGCCCAAGATGCCGATTCCTGGCATCGGCTGGTACGCGACATGCGCGGAGCCCGGCGGACTCAAGTTCGGTCTCATTCAGGCAGACTCATCTGTCTGAGCCCCGGCCGCCTCACCTGGAATGACTCGTCGAGCCTATCCACTGGGAGGACAATGATGAAGCTGATGACCTGTAGGCAACTGGGCGGTGCCTGCGACTTGGAGTTTCGCGCCGCGTCGTTTAACGAAATGGCCGAGCTGAGCAAACAGCATGGGATGGAGATGTTCCAGAAGGGTGATCAGGCACATCTGGCGGCAATGGAAGCGATGAAATCCCTGATGGCTGATCCGAACGCGATGAAGCAGTGGTTCGACGGGAAGCGACAGGAATTCGATGCTCTCCCAGAGGAACAATAAATGTCTGGCGGGCCGACCCTCAAAGAACTGCTTCGCGAAGTGGCGGCTTGTTCGATCTGTACCGATTCGCTGCCACTCGGACCTCGTCCGGTCGTCCAGGTGGGTTCAGGCGCCAGGATTCTGATCGCTGGACAAGCGCCGGGGCGACGAGTTCATGAGTCCGGAATCCCGTTCATGGATCCTAGCGGTGATCGACTGCGCAACTGGATGGGCGTCGGTCACGATGAGTTCTATGATCCCGAGCTCGTCGCGATCGTGCCTATGGGCTTCTGCTTCCCCGGCTCTTCGAAGAGCGGGGACAAGCCACCCCGCAAGGAGTGCGCTCCCGCATGGAGGGAGCGGCTTCTCGCGCGAATGCCGGATGTCCGACTGACCTTGGTGCTGGGCGCCTACGCTCAACGGTACCACCTACCGGAGGCGGCCTCGGTTACGGACGCCGTGACGCGGTGGCGGGAATGGTGGCCTGAGGTTCTTCCGTTGCCTCACCCGAGTCCCAGGAATCAAGCCTGGTTCAGGGACAACTCGTGGTTCGGCGAGGAAATCCTGCCGATGCTCCGCCGCAGAGTCAGGGAGTCCATCGACGGCGTCTAAGGCTGGCGGGTCTTGGGCGCGTCCTTGCGGTCAAAAGGTGCCGCCCTTCGGTTCACGTCCATGCGAGCCCTCCTCGACGACCTCCGCCTCGCCCTGCGCGCCCTCGCGCTGAGCCCCGGCTTCACCGTCGTCGTGGTCCTCACGCTGGGTGTGGCGATCGGCGCCACGACCGCGGTGTACTCCGTCGTGGACGGCGTCCTGCTGCGCCCCCTCCCGTTCGACCGACCGGAGCAGCTCGTCCGGCCGACGTGGGATCGGACGGTTCGGACGGGCTGGCCCTTCAATGCGATGGGTCTGACGCTCCTCGAGCAACGAAGCCGGTCGTATTCGTCCTTTGGGGTTCACGGAGCCCAGCCCGCGTCCGTGACCGTCCTGGCGGGAGGGGAGCCGCAGCAGGTCCAGCTCCTGGCCGTCGACGCGGGCTTCTGGTCGACGCTGGGCGTGGCCCCGGTGACGGGGCGTGTCTTCACGCCCGAAGAGGACGTGCGCGGGGGTCCGATTCTGGCGCTGCTGTCCGAATCGTTCTGGGTCGAGCGGTACGGTGCCGACGGATCCGCCATCGGGTCGATGCTCGAGCTGAATGGCTTCCCGGTGGAGATCGTCGGCGTAGCACCCGCGTCGCTCGAGTATCCGTTTCCGGACCTGGACGTGTACGTCAATGCCCGTATCGATCGGACATCGACGAACATCAACCATTCGTGGCATGTCGTCGCGCGCCTGAGGGAGGGGGCGACACAGGAGGAGGCCGACCGCGAGCTCGAGAGCCTCGTTCCCTCCCTGCCCGAGGTCGGCTATCCCCCCGAGTTCGCGCGGCTCTTCACCGGCACGGGGGACGTTCCCACGCTCCTGGACCACCTCGTCGGCCCGGTGCGGAGGCCCCTGCTGACGCTCCTGGTCGTGACCGGTTTCGTGCTCCTGATCGGGTGCGTGAACGTGGCCAACCTGCTTCTCGTCCGAGGGAGCCAGCGACTGGGTCAAGGCGCGGTCCGACGCGCGCTGGGTGCGACGCCGGGGCAGTTGGCCCGTTACGTGGTGTCCGAGAGCGTGGTGCTCGCCCTGGCCGGCGGTGTGCTTGGCCTGCTGGTTGCCTGGCTCGGAGTGAAGGGCCTGTTGGCGCTGCGGCCGGCTTCGATTCCGCGACTGGATCGGGTCACGACGCTTTCACCGAACGTGCTTCTCTACTCCTCCGGTGTGGCACTGGCGACCGCCCTGCTCGCGGGTGCCGTTCCTGCTTTCCGCATGGGTTCGGTGAAGGCGATGGGGGTGGTCCGTGGCGGCGCGACCGCTCGGGGCGGCCGCGGCGCACGCCGCCTCAACCACGTCCTCGTCGTCACGGAGACCGCGCTCGCGCTGATGGTGCTCGTGGCGTCCGTGCTGCTCGTCCGTTCCGCCGGTGCGGTTCGGGAGGTCGAGAAAGGGTTCGACTCGGAGAGCCGCCTCGTCTTTCGGACCAGCGCCGTCGGGGCGGGCTTCGATAGTGGGGCTGAAGTCGTCCGGCATCACGCGGAGGTCCTGACCGCGCTGCGGGAGATGCCCGGCGTGGCGGGGGCGGGCACCGTGACTGCGGTCCCGCTCACTCCTGAGGGCCTCGTCCAGCAGCCCATCAATCCGGTACAGGACCACGAGTCGCAGGAGGGGGAGTTCATCTCCCGGAAGATTCGGGCCGCGAGCCCCGGATACTTCGAGGCCATGGGCATCCCGCTCCTGGCCGGGCGCGACTTCGAAGTTGCCGATCACCTGGACTCCGCGGCCGTGACGATCGTCAGCCAGAGCATGGCCGACGAGTTCTGGCCGGGACGCAACCCTCTGGGCCTGACCATCATGGACTCGATTCGGGTCGTGGGCGTGGTGGGCGACGTGAGGGACGTTCGAGTGACGGACGAGGTTCCGCCGATCGCGTACTTCCCACTGTTGAGCGCCGGCTGGGGCGCGGGCCTGAGCGGTCAGATGTACTACGTGGTGCGGACCGACGGGGACCCGGAACGGCTCGCGCCGGCGATCCGCGACGAGCTGCGTCGGATCGCTCCGAGGGTGCCGATGTACAGGGTGTCGACCATGGATCGTGTCGTCGCGGACTCGATCGACACGTTCACCTTCGCCGGGCGCATGATGGCGTTGGCCGCGGTGGTTGCCCTCTTCCTGGGCGCCGTCGGCATCTATGCCGTGCTCGCGTATTCGGTGCGACTGCGCCGCGGGGAAATCGGACTGCGAATGGCGCTCGGTGCCTCGGGTGGGGACGCTCGGGCACTCATCCTGAGGGACGGCCTCTCGCTGGCCGCGACGGGGATCGTCGTCGGGCTCGTGGGCGCGGCGGCGGCGGCGCAGGTCATGGCGGCCATGCTCTTCGGGGTCACGCCCTTCGACATGCCGACCTACGGCGTCGCGGTCGTGATCTTCGCGGCTGTGGCCATCGCCGCGTGTCTGATTCCGGCGGCGAGGGCGGCGGGAGTGCCGCCGGCGGTGGCGCTGAGAGGGGAGTGACGCCGCCGGGATACACGCCACGGCCACGGGGCGTGGCACGAAACACGCACCCCAGGATCCGACGGGGTCGTTGGGAGCCTGCGCGCCCTAGTGGCCTAGAACTTCTTGGGCGTTTGGATGTTCACGGCGGCGATGACGCGTTCGACGTTCGCGCTTTCGCACTCGGGGCACTTCGGGTCGGTGCCCTCATGCTCGTCATGCTCCCCCAAGGACTCGATTACGACGAAGTCGTGCCCACAGTCCTTGCAGCGATAGTCGTAGACCGGCATGGCTCCTTCTCCCTCGACAGTTGGAGATCTTCACACTGCCATCATAAGGGTGAGGTCCACGCCGCGCCCGCGCTGTCAGGAAACTCCCCAGTCTGTTGTCCGCTTTCCCAAACGAATCTCGCGATGCCATGCGGCGGGGCCAGTGAGATGCACCACCATGGAGTGCCTGTGGCCTCATACCTTCTGATCGCCAACCCGGTCGCAGGGAAGGGCGCTGGAGCGGCCCGAGCCGATGTTCTCCGCTCCGACCTCGCGCGAGACCACGATGTCGAGTTGGCCAAGACCTCCGGCCGCGGCGATGCGACAGACCTCGTGCGAACCCGAGGCGCCGACGTCGACCGAGTCATCGCGATCGGCGGGGACGGCACGCTGAACGAAGTCCTCAGCGGATTGATGGCCCTTGGTGACTCTGCGCAAGCTCGTCCTTCCCTGGGCTTCCTGCCTGGTGGGACGGCCAACGTTGCCACAGCGGCGTTCGGCTTCAGCTCCGATCCTGCTCGCTTGGCGCAACAGCTACGGAGCTCCGTGGGCCGCTTCGTTGACGTGGGCGTGGCCGAGTTCGGCGGCCAAGAACGGCCGTTTCTGCTTTGGTGTGGAGCGGGCGTCGATGCCGTGGTGATCGACGAGCTCAACTCGGCCCGGACCGGACGAATGGGCATTGCTGGCTTGGCGCTGAACGCGCCTCGCGTGATCAAGGCTGTCGCGCGCTATTCGGCCCCACCCGTGGAGGTCAGCGCCGATGGCCTGGGTATGCGTCCGGTCTCAGGTGTCATCCTGGCGAACGTCGGCGAGATTGCGTTTGGCGGGACCGTCCACCCGGACGCGTCACCATTCGATGGACGCCTGGACGTGGTGACGATGCGGAAGATGTCACCGCCCGGCCTTCCCTCGCCAGGCGCAAGGATGCTTCTCTCGAGCCTCACCTC
>JBDHDM010000204.1:0-7884 GCA_039591515.1 Gemmatimonadota bacterium
GCGTGAAGTCCGTGTCGTTCGGCATGCGTTGGTAGACGTCGTACGCCAGCGAGTTGGCGAAGGGCGCCGGGTCGAAATCCGCCAGCGCCTCGACGACCCATCCGTTCCGGTCGTTCGTCTCGAACATGATCGAGGGTCCGCCTCCGCCCCGCATCTCGAAGGAGAGCACGAGGTCGACGTCCGCCATCCAGGGGTGTTGGTCCACGAAGGCCCGTGCTCCCAGGAGGCCCAGCTCTTCGGCGTCCGTAAACAGGACGATGACGTCGTTGGCGAGTGGCGGTCCCGCTCGCAGTGCCCGCAGCGCCTCGAGGATGGTCACGACGCCCGATCCGTCGTCGCCGGCACCGACGGCGATTCCTCGGCTGTCGTAGTGCGCGGTGACGAGCACCGTTCCTGTCGGCGCGGCGCCGGGGAAGCGAGCGACCACGTTGCGGACGGTGGCCGACGTCACGACGTCCGGGACTCGGGCGGGCCCGTCGGGAGTACGGACCACGGGTGCAGGCAGGACACTGGTGGCGGTCTGGACTTCGGGCTCCACGCCGAGCTCCAACAGACGATCGAGGAGCACCTGACGGACCCTGGTGTGCTCCGGTGAACCCGGGGGGTGCGGCTCGCGTGCCAGATCGACCAGCGTCGTCATGGCGCGAGCCGAGGAGAAAGCCATGTCCGGCGCATTGGCGGGCACCGGCCGCGGGATGCCGGTGCGGGAGCTACCGGCGAAAGCAAAGACCAACAGCAAAGCCAGGGTCGCGGGCCCGCGCCAGCGGGGCAGCGCGGCCTCGGCCTCGGCGGCCTTCTTGCGCTCCTCCGTGCGGGCGGCACGTGCTTGCTGTCTTTGCTCCCGTGCTTCTGCCTTCGCCTTCCGCTGCTGCTCCCGCGCCTCCGCTTTCGACTTCTGCCGCTCTTCCTTGGCTGCCTTCGCCTCTTCCTTCGACTTCCGCCCTTCGGCCTTCCGCACCTCCTTCGTCGCCTTCTTTACCTCCTTGGCGGCCTTCTTCCTGGCCTTCGCCTCGTCCGGGGTCGGCTGTGCGGGCGGCTTTTTCGGGGCGGAGGGAGGGGAAGACGTGCTCTTGGGCGGAGAAGTCGGTCCGGCGTCCCCGAGAAGCGCGGCGAGCTCCTTGTCCGACAACTCGGGACCGTCGTCGGCCAGATCCTCGCCGTACTTCTTACGGTCCTCTTCGGTGATTCCCAGCTCGTCGTCGGACGGGAGCTCGGGAAAGTCGTAATCGCTCATGAGTGGCTTCGTTTCGAAATCGGCGGCGACGGCGTCAGCGCGCGAGACTGCGGACGACGTCGTCGATCGCTGCGCGCACCCGTGACGCGGGAAGCCCCGACCCGTTCGTCAGAATGGAGAAGATCACTTCGCGCCCGTTATCACGTACGAGATAACCGGACAGTGAGTTCACGTTGCTTATCGTCCCGGTCTTGGCGTGGACGCGCCCCCGGAGGTCGAGCAGGCGGCGCTCGAGCGTCGAGCCTTCCTCGCCCGGCTCGGCCATCGCCGACCGGAACGAATCGTAATGGGGTCCCGTCCTCATCTCCTCGAGGATCCGTACGATCGCACGAGGCGTCACCAGGTTGTACGCCGAAAGGCCCGATCCGTCGCGTGGCGCGATGTCGAGCGCATCCACGCCGGCCTCGTTGATCAGGTAGGCCTCGACCACGCCGACCCCTTCCCGCCAGGAGCCGTCCTGTCCGTAGCGGGCCCCAAGTGCGCGGACCATCTGCTCGGTCATCCAGTTCTGGCTGGGCTCGAGGATTCCCGCCACGAGCTCGACCACGGGTGGCGACTCGAACGTCGCGAGAGTGATCGACGCCTCCGCGGATCGCCCGGCTTCGTCGCACGCGTCGGATGGGCTCGTGGGCCCTCCCACCGCCTCCGTGGGCGCGCCGAGCATCGCGCCGTCGTTCGACGCGGCATCCGCGAGGACGATACGGCAAGGAGTGGGCTCCGGCCGAGCTCCTCGCACCCAGCGGATCGACCAACCACCCTCGACGACCACCCCGGCCTGCTCGATCGCCGCCGCGAGGACTGCGACGGCCTGCCGCACCGGGTCGCGCATCGCGAAGCGCAGCGTGTCCGTGGCGCCCTCGGCGATGACACCTTCGAGGATCAGGCGCCTCGATTCGGGGAGGTAGCTCGGCCGGATGCGGGTCGCGCTGTCCGACGGCACGGTCTCGATGCGTGCGGTCACGAAGTCAGGCGTGCCCGCGGGTGACCAGGAAACGGAACCGGAAGATCCGACACGGGGCCCGCTCTGGACGATGGCGCGGATCTCTCCCTCGTCGATCGCGAAGGCCCCACCGGTCGACCCGTACGCGTAGCGGAGGTCCTCGAACTCCCAGGTCGGTCCCACCGTCGTCGAGTCCCACGCCGACACGTCGACCACGCCCGAGCCGGCCACGTATCGAATCCCCGTGGCGTGGAGGCTGTCCGCGAGGGCTCGCATCGCGGCGGTCCCCGACTCCCAGTACCGGCCCGACCAGGACGGGTCGCCCGAGGCCACGACCTCGAGGTCACCGGAGAGCACCGAGCCGTAGCGAATTCCGCTGGACCGCAGCTTCGTGGTGAACCGGTGCTCCGGACCCAGCAGGGAGAGGGCCGTGGCGGTGACGAGGATCTTCTGATTCGACGCGGGGACGAACTTGCGATGCGCGTTTCGGCTGTAGAGGGTGCGCCCGCTCTGTGCGTCCACCGCGAGGACTCCCACGTGCAGCTGGTCGATCGGCGACGTCTCGACGACGACCTCGATGGAGGCGCGATCGACGCTCGGACCTCCCAGACCCAACGTGGCGCAGCCCGACAGGGCCAGGATGGCGGCCAGAGCTGCGAGGCGCTCCGTGGCGGAACGCGTGGACGACCCACCGCCGATCGGGGTGGACGCCCCACGTCCGGCCTCCCCGCCCACCCGCTCGATCAGCGCCTCCAGGACGCCCTTGGCCCCCGGCCCTCGCGATACCTCCGCAGGGGTGAGGCCGATGTGCATCTTCATGGCGCGCGCGAGGGCAGTGGCGGTGGAATACCCCAGGGAGAACGCCACGTCCTCCACATGGCGGCCGTCTCGGGCGAGCCTGTCTCCGGCTTGGAGGAGCCGCCCCCACAGAAGTAGCCGTGCAGGCGGTGGAAGGCCGGCGGCCTGCAGGGCCTCGCGAAGCGCGGCCGGCGTGAGACCGAAGCTGGCCGCGAGGCGGTCGACCGAAGTCTCGGGTCCCGCATGCTCCGTGGCCCATGAAACCACTGCGGGACCGGGCTCGGGCATGCGCTCTGCGAGCGCCCGCTCCACGAGGCGGGCACGCGTCGCGGCGAGAGCCCGGTCGACGTTCGATCGGATGTCGCCGTACCGATCCGTGCCGGCCAGGACGCCGTCGACGCCGAGCGCGCCGAGCCCGAAGTATCCCTCCGGATGCTCGGACTCCACGCAGACCACGATCGCGAGGTCCGGATACTGTCGGCGCAGCGCGGCGAGACGCTCGGACGCGGACCGCCGGTCCGGATGATCGGCGTCCACGATACATGCATCGAACCGGGCGTTTCCGAGTGCGTCCGTCAGGTCGGACCATCTCGGGCTCAGCTCAACGACGTGTGTACCGGCCAGCGCCTCCGAAAGGCGGGCCTCGACGCGCGCGTCGGGCTGGAGTATCGCCAGTACGGCCAAGGGTCGATCGTCCGGTGCCTGCGGGGCGGTAGGGACTGCGAAGATGTCGGGGGCCGCGGCCGCCCGGCAACCTCATCCGGGAGTGGAGATGCGCACGGCGGTACCGTAGCAGAGCATCTCGGCCGCTCCTTTCATCACCATCGACGTCTGAAAACGCACCGCGATCACGGCATCGGCGCCCAAGAGCTGTGCCTCTTCGACCATCCGGTCGATCGCCTGCTCACGGGCCTGCGCGAGCATCTTCGTGTACTCGTAGATCTCTCCGCCGGCAACGTTGCGCAGACTCGCGATCAGGTCCTTCCCCAGGTGCTTGGTGCGAACGGAGCTGCCCCGGACGAGGCCCAGAACCTCGATGACTTCCGAGCCGGCCACCTCGGGGGTCGTCACGACGATCATCGCTGCACGTTCCTGTAGGGGTCCGTCTCCAGCTCTCGCATACGCTCCCATATCACGGACGCGAGAAGCATGAGCATGCCGATGGCAATCGCGCCTGTCCCGATCTTCTCCCAGGGTGACGCCGCCGAGGTGGTGAACACCCAGCTGCCATACACCATCCAGATGACCAGCCCCGAGATGAGGAGGATCCAGCCGAAGGGGCGATTGAGCCGCGTATTGACCTGATCCCACACCGAGTTTCGCGCGTTCACCGGCGGGAAGCTGAGGTCCTGGATGTCACTCTTCAGAGCTCGGTACATGGCGAGCTCTCGCTGAAGCTCGGTGGACGACTCGAGACCGCGTTCGACGCGCTCCCGCTCCTCCGGCGAAGATTCGCCGTCGAGGTAGCGCATGAGCTCCTCGGTCGTGATCGGTGTCGGGCGCTTCGGGCCTGCGGTGTCCATCGGTGTCAGGGGTACTCGGCGTTCATGTCGACAAGCGCCTGCCTGAGCGCGTGGCGAGCGTGGTAGAGTCGGCTCGCGACCGTTCCTTCGGGAATCTCCAGGATCTGGGCGATCTCCGAGTAACGGAAGCCCTCGAGCTCCTTTAGGACCAGAATCTCACGGTGTTCGGTGCCAATCTTCTCGAGCCCCCTCCACAGGAGCTCCTTCGCGGCGTTTCGTTCACGCATCCGTTCCGGCCCGCGCTCCACATCGGCCGGTCGCTGTTCGAGTCGCTCGTCCAGCGCCTCGGTGGTGAACTTCGCCTTCCGGCTGCGGAGCATGTCGCGGCACTGATTCCGTAGGATCTGGAAGAACCACGGCCCGAACGGCCTTCGCAGATCGAAGCGTGGCAGTGTGTCATATGTCTTGATGAACGCCATTTGGAGCGCGTCCTTGGCGTCTTCCGCGTTGCCCATCATCGCGATCGCCAAGCGCATGCCGGCGGGCTCGTACGCCCGTACCAGCGGTTCATAGAACCGGGATTGACCGGCCTTGCACTTCCTGATCAACTCGAGCTCCAACTGACGCTGCACCCTTACTCCCTTCCGAGCCCAATGCTCGTACGTGGGGATACGGGACCGGCGCGTAGAACCTTCATTGCCCCACGACCTCCTCGAGGGCGTCGAGCAGCGTGTCCAGATCGGCTCGATCGTTGAAGTAGTGCGGCGACATGCGGAGCGCGCCGTCGACCCCCTTGTCGTCGTAGTCGATCACGGCGTCGATGCGCGTCTGCGATGAGGTATTGATGCCTCTCCGTCGGAGCTCCTCCACGAGCGCAGCCGGGTCGTGACCGGAGAAGGTCGCCGTGACCGTGGCTCCGAGCGTCGGCCCGCGATCGAGGACCGCGCACCCCCGTATGGTCGGGAGTCGCTCGCGAAGCTCCGCGGCGAGAGACCACGCGCGATCCCGAATCGGCTCGATCCCCACGGCGTTCGCGTACGCGGCGGCCGCGCCGGTGCCGAGCACGAGCGCGTAGGCGAATTCCCACGTCTCGAACCGCCGCGCGTCCGGGGCGGGTTGGTAGAGGTCGTCGGCGATCCAGTCTGCCCCGCGCATGTCGGGAAACAGGGGTTCGAGCCCGGACTCCAGCACGCGGTCCGACACGTACAGGAAGCCGGCGCCGCGCGGGCCACGTAGATACTTGCGGGACGTCGCAGAGAAGAAGTCACACCCCATGGCGGTCATGTCGACCGGCATCTGCCCGACGGATTGGCAGCCGTCCACCAGATAGAGCACGTCGCGGGCCCGGCACATCGAGCCGACGGCCTCCACGTCTTGGACGAGGCCCGAGCTGGTCGGGCACTGCGTGACCGCCACCAACTTTGGGCGACGCTTGTGAATGAGCTCTTCCATGGCGACCAGATCGACGCCTCCCTCGGGCGCGTCCGGTGCGCGCACGATCTCAACGCCGAACCGGTGCGCGAGCGAGAGGTATTGGATCTGGTTCGAGACGTAGTCGTTGCGGGTGGTGAGGATCAGGTCGCCGCGACCGAACGGGATCGACGACAATGCCGCCATGAACGACGCCGTCGCGTGCTCGGTCATGGCGATCCGGTCCGCCGTGGTCCCGAGCAGGTGAGCCACGTGACCGTACGCATCCGCGATCGACTCTGCAGCCACCGCCGCGGCCTCGTAGCCCCCGATCCGCGCCTCGAGATCGACGTGGCCCTTCATCGCCTCGACCACCGCTGTAGGCATCAGCGATGCGCCGGCACTGTTCAGGTGCACTCGGTGAGCGAGTCCGGGAGTTTCGGCGCGGAGGGCAGCGACGTCAATTAGTGAAGTGCTCACGAACGGTTGACCGCCCCTTCTCGAGTGCAGGTGCCCGTCTTACGGCGCGATAGAATACCCGTTCGCCGGAGCCCTCACCACGCCTGGGGCGCCGAGTGCCTACCGGCGCAGTCGGTACCCGCTCTTGTGCACGGTCAGGATGTGCTCCGGAGTTGCTGGGTCCTCTTCGAGCTTGCGCCGGAGCTCGGCTATGTGCGTGTCCACCGTGCGACTGGCGACTGCGGCCCGATGACCCCAGACGTCGCGCATGAGCTCGAGCCGTGTTGCCACGCGACCGTCCCGGCGTCCGAGCGCGAGCAGGAGGTCGAGCTCCTTCGGCGTCAGCGAAACCTCCTCATCGCCTCGCCGCACCGCGCGCCGACTTTCGTCGACGGTGATGGTGCCGAAGGTCCAGGGAGAGGGTCCGGCGTCGGGGGTGGAACCGGACCGACGAAGGAGAGCGCCGATACGTGCAAGAAGCTCCAATACGCCGAACGGCTTGGTGACGTAGTCGTCTGCACCGGACCGGAAGCCCAAGACCTTGTCGGCCTCCTCTCCCCGTGCAGTGAGAATCAGAACAGGCGTTCTGGAGTCCGAGGTGCGCATCTCTCGAAGCACGCGCAGGCCGTCCATCCGGGGAAGTGACAGGTCCAAGACCACGAGGTCTGGTAGCCAGTCTCCAATCAACTGCAGGCCCTCCTCGCCGTCGCGGGCAGTCTCGACCGCGTAGCCCTCGATTTCGAGGTTGTTCCGGAGCCCGTAGGCGAGATCCGCGTTGTCTTCGACGACGAGGATCCGCGGTCGTCGGGCGCTGTTCACGCCGGAAGCTCCTCGAACCGTTCCTCGGGAGCGAGCGGGAGCTCGATCACGAAGCGCGCGCCGCCTTTCTCTGCGTCTTCCACCCACACGCGACCTTGGTGCGCCTCGACGACGCGTTTCACCACCGCGAGGCCGATTCCCGATCCGGCGACGGCGGAGTCCTGATCCGAGCGGAGGCGGGCGTACGCGTCGAAGATCCGCTCCCTGTGTGCGGCGGGCACGCCGGGGCCCGCGTCTTCGATCCACAGTCGCGCCCGGTCGGCGTGCTCGGCGCTCCCGATTCGGACGGTTTGGTCGTCGGCTCCGTACCGGACCGCGTTGTCGAGGAGGTTCAGCACCGCCTGGCGAAAGGCGTCCCGATCAAGCTGGACCGGCAACCCCGACCCGATCTCCATCTCGATCCTGGTGCCCCTGCTCGCTGCGAGCGGGACGAACGACTCCGCCACCTCCCGGGCGAACATGCCCAGATCGGCGCTCTTGAGCTGCACAGCGAGCGGACCTCGCTCCATGCGTGAGAAGGTGAGCACGGTTTCCACCTGGTGACCGAGGCGGGCGGCCTCATTGCTGATGATCTCCAGTGAACGATCACGCTCCTCGTCACTTCTCACTCGCCCGAGGAGCAGCGTCTCGGCGAACATCCGGATTTGGGAGAGCGGCTGGAAGCCTGGATGCGGACCGACCTCCTCGCCGAGCACGACCGGCTCGGGCGTGACGAGGACCACCCCTATCTCAGGTGGCTTCCGAATGAGCGCCTCTTCCTG
>JBDHDM010000205.1:0-10881 GCA_039591515.1 Gemmatimonadota bacterium
AGGAGTAGCTCAGGTTGTACCGATAGTCGGTAGATCCACCCGCGAGCACGGTGTTCGCGTGCGCGATGGCGTTCGGAAACGCCAGAGCACCACCCGCAGTGCTCCGGTTGTTCATGATGACCCGAGACATCTCCGCCCGCGCCAGCAGCGCGGTCACATCAAAGGAGAGATCGGTCTCGCCTTCCGTGTCGAAGATCGCCTTCGCGGAAGTGTACGACGAAAGCGCCAAACCCATCACGGCGTCCATCGTCGGGAGCGGGATCTCGTTGCCCTCGGAGCCGATCGCGGCGTTGCCGGACGAGACCGGCGCACCGTCGACCTGCTTGTACGAGAACGTCATGTCGGCCTGCTGCTCCGCCACGATCATGAGAATCATCCCACGGAACATCAACGCGCGTCCGTAGTCCACCTGGAAGTCCGGGCCGTTTTCCCCGGAGGCGTGCCCCGCGAGGATCTCGACCGCGTTCTGGGCCATCCACGCACCTTGACCGAGGTTCGGGAAGGCCGCGTCGGTGAACTCGTTGGCGTTATCGGAGATGAAGCCCTGGTCCAGGGCACCCCACGCGTCGCGCGAGCCGATCCAATACAGCTCGTCGCCCGTGACGGCCGGACCTTCCCAAACGTCTCCGATCGCTTCACTCACATGCCAGAGAGAGCCGTTCGCCACACCATTGGCGGCGGCTTCCTGCTGGATCGACTCCTCGACCAGGCTGTTCGGGTTGTCGACGTCCAAGAGGTCACCACAACCCGAGAGGACGACGACCGCCGCGACAGCAGCCATAGGAGCTTTGATTCGATTCATCATCGTCAAATCTCCTTAGAACGTGATACGCGTCGAGAGGGTGAACCGACGCGGGATCGGGATGCTCCACCCCTCGGTCGAGTTCAGGAAGTTGCAGCTCAGCCCACTGTTGCAGCGCCCGATGACGTTCGTCTCGGGATCCATGCCGGGGTAGTCACCCCAGATCCACATGTGGAGGTTGCGCGCCCCGAGGTTCACCGTCGCCGTCGTCAGGCCCCAACCGCTGACCAGGTCCGCCGGGAGGCGGTACGTGAGCGACAGCTCCCGGAAGCGGATCAGGCTGGCGTCGTAGACGCCGTTCATGCCGCTCATCGGAGCGAGACCCTCGACCTCGTTGGCCCAGGCAACCGCCGCGTCGAGTCGCTGCTCGGCGGACGAAGCCGGATCGGCCATGATCGAGCCGAGCTCGGCGGACCGAGGCGTGTTACGCCCGATCACCGGGTTCGAACGCCGGAACATGCCAGACAGATCCTGGTTCTGGATGCCCGACTTGTACTCGAAGAGTGTGTTCAGCTCGAAGTTCGTGGCGAATGCCATGTTGAAGCCGAACGAGCCGGCCCAGTCGGGGGTCGGCTTGCCGAGGTACGTGTCGAGCAGACCCGAGCCGCAGTTGTTCGACGCGTACTCACCCGAGATCGGCGTACCGAAGTCGGAGTTCGCGATCGCGAGCGGCTTGAAATCGCTCGGGCTGCGCGGCGTCGCGAAGTACGCCAGCGCCTCCGCCTCGGACGGCACGATGCAACTGCCGTCCGCCGCCGGGTCCAGGATGTTGAGCGGAATCGCGAGGTCCGCCGTCTGCGAGCCGAAGAACGCACCCGGCGTGTAGCCCTCGACGAGGAAGTTCCGGTAGCGCGGGTACGAGCCACCGGCCTTGAGCGGCGGAGCGCCACCCATGCTGGTGATCTCCTCCTTCAGATAGGCGCCGTTGGCGAACAGGTTCAGCGACAGGCCTTCACGCTGAAGCAGATTACCCCGCACGCTGACCTCGTAGCCGGAGCCGACGAGCTCGCCGATGTTGACCAGCTGCTCCTCGGTGAAGCCACCCGTCACGGAGAACTGACGCGAGACCATCGCGTCCGACACCGTGCGGTCCCAGTAGGTCGCGTCGACCGACCAACGGTCGTTGAACAGACCGAGCTCAGCACCGACTTCCCACTCCGTGGAGACCTCGGGCTGCAGCGCGTCGTTTCCGAGGTTGTCCGGACCGACGCCCGGGCCCGCTTCGGAGGGACGCGGCTGATACGTCGTGAACTTCGCGAACGCGTCCGGCTGCAGACCCGACTGCCCGAGCGCACCGCGGACGCGGAACGTCGAGAACGTCTCGCTCTGCCAGCCGAGGCCCTGACTCGGAACCAAGGACGCGGAGACCTTCGGATAGAAGACCGTCGAAAAGTCCTCACCGAAAGCGGAGTTGGCGTCCCACCGGCCGCCGACCGTCACGAAGACCCAGTCGTTGATGCCCACCTGATCCTGCAGGTAGCCGCCGAGCTGCGTCACCCTCGTCCAGCTCTCGAACGTACCGTCGTTCGCGAGCGCGGAGAGCGTCTCCAGGCCCGGACCGGGGAAGGTGTCACCGCTACCACCGGCCCGCTGGTTGTACTCCTCGACGTTCCGGTTCCCGTCGGGCGTCGAGCCAGAGAATCCGTCGACGTTCCACGCGTACGGACGGAACGCAACCGCGTCGTCAGAGGTGAAGTCCAGCCCGAACGTACCGTCGAGGCGGAAGTTGTCCGTCGGCGTGAAGCCGATGTTTCCGCTTCCCGCGAAGTGCGAGGAGTTGACGAAGTTCTGCTGGTACATGTTCTCGCGAGTCGTCGCGAAGGCCGGGTTCCCGTAGTAGTTCGACCCGGAGGTGCCGGGCTCGGCCTGGTCGGTCGCCATGCGCAGCTGCGTCATCAGCATGGACGAGAACGCACCGTAGATGTTGTTCCCGTTGTCCGGCGTGTGGTGCTCCATGTCCGAATACAGCGTGCTGATGCCGATCCGGATCTTCTGGTTCGGGATCACCGTGAAGTTCGAGGTGAAGCCCGCCCGCCGGTTCGTGTCGTTCTCCGGCTCGAGGTTCGGATCCTCGGGGAAGTTCTGCGCGATGTCGTACGGGCCGTCCTCGCTCGCGTAGCGACCGGAGACGAAGTACTGGAACGCGTCGGTGCCACCCGTGACCGAAGCCGAATAGGTCTGGTTGAAGCCCGTGGTGAACGACTCCGGAACGATGTCCTGCTGGAAGTCCTCGAAGGCCCCGGGGCTGATCCCGAAGCGGCTCTGCATCCGGCCCTGGATCTCCGCGATCGTGTCGATCCGGTTGGTCGGCACCGTGATGCCCGACCAGTCACCCTGCGCGGAGAAGCGCGGCGCGCCGGAGCGGCCCCGCTTCGTAAAGATCTGGATCACGCCGTTGGAAGCCTCGGTGCCGCAGACGGCTCGGGTTCCCCTGACCGTTGTTGGCGTCGACCGCGTCGCGGTTCACGCGAATGCCGTCGACGTAGATGATGGGCTCGTTGAGCTGTGAGAGGCTCGAGGAGCCGCGGATGCGAATCCGCGCACCCTCGCCCGTGTATCCGGACGACGGCAGCGCGACGACGCCGGGCTCACGGCCCGCGATCATCTGGCTGAAATCCGAGATCGGCGCGTTGTCGAGCGTCGACGCGTCCAGCGTCGCGATCGTGTTTCCGAGCTTACGCTTCTCGGTCGCGATCCCCGCACCCGTGACCACGATCTGGTCCAGGGTGATGGCGGTCTGCTCGAGCGCGAAGTCGGAAACGACCGACTGCCCGGCCGCGACCGTCACGGTCTGCGAGCCGGAACGATACCCAACGAGCTCGGCGACGAGCGCATGCTCGCCTGCCGGAACGTTGAGGAGCAGGAAGCGACCCGCGGCGTTCGTCAGGGCACCGATACCGGTACCGCCGATGTACACCTGGACCGCCTCGAGCGGACGCTGCGTTGCAGCGTCGCGGACCGTACCCACGAGCGTGCCCGTTGCCTGGGCCGCTACGGGAGCCGGTGCCCATCCAAACATGACAGCGAGCGCCAGAATAAGGCCCCCGCGAATCATGCCGGATGTGAGACGTGCTGACGTTGGTGACGTCATGTCCGTCCTCCAGCTTGAGTTGAACTGATGGTGAACCACCCTTTATGAACTGCTCGGAGCCTAGCTCCGTAGGGTGCATGGTCGATGCACCAAAACCCCGACTCGGGCCTTCGCCCTCGGCGGGGTGCACTGCTTCCCGGTCGTTCTTCCCTGTTCGTCACGGCACACTCCGGGCTTCGGCGCCAAGGTACCGGGTGCACAAGGGGCGCGCAACCAGGACTTTCGGGGAATCTTCGAGTGCTTCGGACGGGTCGATGCGTGCTCAATTACGCGACCCTCGCGACGCATTCGATCTCGACGTCGCAGAACTTCGGGAGCGCGCCGGCCTGGACCGCAGCCCTTGCCGGCCGGTGATCTCCGAAGTGTCGCTGGTACACCTCATTCATCTCCGCGAACGTACCCATGTCCGAGAGGAACACGGTGGTCTTCACCACGAGTTCCATCGAGGAGCCGGCAGCTTCGAGGACCGCCCTCAGATTCCTGAGCACGAGCTCGGTCTGCTCGGCGACGCTGCCCTCGAGCAGCGTCCCCGTCTCCGGGTCGAGCGGAATCTGACCCGAGCAGAAGACCCAGCCATCCGTGACGATCGCCTGGGAGTACGGCCCGATCGCCGCGGGCGCATGCTCGGTATGGACGTACGAGAGCTTGCTCATTGATTCTCCATATGAGTTTCGGTTCGACCTCGACCTTCGAGCTGCACGATCGTGTGGACTCCATCGTCCACGGCCAGGAGGCGGTCCTGCAGGTTCACGGACACGCAGACGTGGTTGGGCACGATTCGGACACGCTCCCCCACCCGAGGCAGCCACTCCGTCTCGCCGAGGTCGAGCACGCCGTGCTCCTCGGAGAGACCGACGACCTGCACCTCGGGGCGACCGAAAAGCACCCCGAAGCCCCCTCCTCCACCGCGAGACTCCTTCGCGAGCGCCTTGGAGCCCGCGTCCACGACGGCATGACCCGGCACGGCCGTGCTCACCACCGTGGCCAGCACGGTGTAGGCCAGGTCGTCCGGTCCGGCCACCCCAACGTCGAGTCCCTCGCGGTCATAATAGATACACGATCCGGAGCGGATCTCTGTGACACCCGGAATCTCGTGACTGCGCCAGAGAGTCGGCGTGGAGCCGCCCGAGACGATCTCGGCCGAGAGTCCGACGCCCTCCAGGGCTTCGAGCGTCGCGGCGAGCCCGTCGGCGACCTGCGCGATGGGGGCCGACTGCGCCTCCTCTCCCATCCGGATGTGGCCCGGGTAGAAGAGCAGCCCGCGGAAGGCGACGCCGCCGAGGTCGTGCGCCGCCCGAGCGAGCTCGACCACCTCATCGGCGCTCTGGACCCCGACCCGCCCCATCCCCACGTCCTGCTCGACGAGAACGGAGACCGTGCGACCCTGCCCGTCGGCCGCCTCGGCCAAGGGGGCCAACACCGCCATGGAATCGAGCGCCACCTTCAGATCCAATCGCGCCGGAAGCCGCAGGAGGCGGCTCAGCTTCGCCTCGCCCACGGGCGGATAGGCCAACAGCAGGTCGTCGGTGAGGTCGGCCATGACCTCGGCTTCGTGCAGCGTGGCGACCGTGAGACCGCGGGCGCCGGCTTCGAGCTGCATGCGAGCGATCGATCGGGCCTTGTGTGTCTTGATATGCGGTCGCCAGGCGAGACCGTGCTGTCGTGCGTAGCCAACCACCCGTTCGGCGTTCGCCCGCGCACGGGAGAGATCCACGTAGCCGATCGGTGTCTCGATCGAGCCGGGATCGATCACGAGATCGCGTCTTCGAGTGCCGCCAGGAAGTCCGGATCGCCCTCCGGGATCGGGCCATACCGCATCCAAACCAGCACGCCCTCCCGATCGATGAGGAAGGTCGCGGGCAGTCCGAGCACCTGATACAGCTCCATTCCCTTCATCTGCGGATCGTGGAGGATCGTATAGGTCACCTCGTACTCGTCCACGAACATCGCGACGTCCTCGGCGGCGTCCCCGGTGTCCATCGAGATCCCGACGATGTCGAAGCCGTCTTCCACGTGCTCCTCGAAGACCGACTGCAGATACGGGGTCTCGGCTCGGCACGGAGCGCACCACGTCGCCCACAGGTTGAGTAGCACCACCTTTCCGCGAAGGTCGTGGAGTGACACCTCGTCTCCGGCGAGGGTCGTCGCCGTGTAGTTCCGAGCGGGCTCGCCGACACGCGGCGGGCCGGCGCTCTCCATGCCCGCACAACCGGCCAGAGCGAAGGCCGCGCACGCCGCCCAGCTCCGCAGTCCGATGCCCAGCCGAGGCCTCCGTCCGAACCCGCGTCCGCCCATGGCTCTGACCTCCCTGTCCAGATCGACCTCTCTCATGATTCATCTCTCATGGATTCATCCTCACCCGGGCCGTCCTGACCACCGGCTCACGGCCCGTCGCGTCCGTCCAGGCCAGCACGACGGATCCGTCCCCGAGCGCGGCCATTCGCGGAAAACCGCTCGGCCGCGTCGACGTGGTGGACGTGAGGGTGTGAGCGCGGCCCGAGCGACCATCCGGTCCGACGAGCCTCGACCGCACTTCGGCCGCCTCTCCTCCTGTCCGCTCGATCCACGTGACGAGCGCTTCGCCGCCTTCGAGCATGAGAATGTCCACGCGGCCAGCCGGGTTCCCGTCGTCGACGACGACGGGCTCTCCGAAGGTCGCCCCGGCGTCGGCCGAGAACGCGACCTTCACGCTGGGCACGTTCTCTGGAGCCGAGAACCAAGCCACCACGACGTCGTCCGCTCGCGAGTCGATGGCCGGCCCGTTTACGGGGCATCCCGCGATCACCCAGCCATCGTCGTGCACGGGCGTCCCTTCGACCCAGATCCCCTCGACGCGGCGCGTGACGTAGATGTCCCGGACCTCCGCGTCCGACCGGTCCCGGTACACGACCACCGGGCCGCGATCCGTCACCGTGGTGGCCGTCTGGCAGCAGTCGCAGACTCGTCCATCGAGAAGCTCCTCGGGCTCGGGCCCGACGCCCACCACCACCTCGCGGAAGCGGAGCGTCATCTCGCGGACATGGTCAGGGTCTTCTTCCACGAGCGCGGGATCGGTCTTGCGACCGTCGAGCCAGGCGAAGCCGAGACGGTCGTCCCGGGAGAAGCCCGAGACGAAGCCGTGCTCCGTCGGGGTGCCGTCCTCGTGCGGCGTCCAGGGGTCGGACCACGTCGCTCCCCCATCCTCGGAGTGGGCGATGCGAATCCCGTAGTCGTAGCCGCCTTGTCCTCCCCGCTGGAGCCAATGAGCCCAGAGTGTCCCCGAAGGCCCGGGACGGATGGAGGGAAAGTCGGCCCAGTTCACGAAGAAGTCTCCCCGCCGTACGACCGTCCGGGGCTCGCCCCACGCCGCACCGTCGAAGCGCGCGAAGCGGAGCGCGTGCTCTTCGCCGCTACGTTCGAGCCAGCTCATGTACACACCACCGTCGCCCGACGAGAGGAACGGCTCGCCGCTGCTCGGAGCCGCCGGCGAAGGGATCGGCTCGGCGACGACGGTGGAGCCGAGTGCGTCGGCACCGGGCGCACTCCCCTCGCCGCATGCCGCGGCGAACGCGAGCGGGCCCAGAACGGTCGCAGCGGAAAGCAGGCCGGTACGGCGGGCGTAGGTCAACATGTAATGCGGAGCTGAGGGGCACCCGAGCGATGCGGGGAAGTATAAGGTGGCGTGGTCACGCGTGGGGAACCCGTCGGGCCGGTGTCGGCGTTTTCTCTGGCATACGCATTGCTCACGTAACGAATCTGCTCCAGGAGAACTCCACCCTCGTACAGCGTGGTGGGAAGGATCGCATGAGAGAGCCGGCGGCGGTATTGTGCAAGTCAAGCCCGGAGCATCGTCACACGATACGGATCGGGTGGCGACAAACCATAGATGAGGTCGTGATGAAGAAGTGCGACTCCAGGCAGCGGTCCGCTCGGCGGGCCCTCACGCTCGTGCTCGGCTTGCTCGCGGTCGGCGCGCTTCCCGGGGAGGTCGACGCCCAGTACTTCGGGCGCAACAAGGTCCAGTTCGACGACTTCGACTTCTCCGTTCTCACGACCGACCACTTCGACTGGTACTACTACCCCATCATGCGCGAGTCCATCGCGGACGCCACGCGCATGGGAGAGCGGTGGTACGAGCGCCTGGCTCGGACCTTCCAGCACGAGTTCGAGTCGTCCAAGCCGATCATCATGTACGCCGACCACCCGGACTTCCAGCAGACGAACACCCTCTCCGGCTTCATCGGAGAAGGCACGGGCGGTGTCACGGAGTCGTTGAAGAACCGCGTCATCATGCCGATGACGGGCTCGTACTGGGACACCGACCACGTCCTGGGCCACGAGCTGGTCCACGCGTTCCAGTACAACATCGCCCAGTCGCGTCGCGGCGGCGGCCTACAAGGGCTCTCCACCCTCCCGTTGTGGCTCGTCGAGGGTATGGCCGAGTACATGTCGGTGGGCCGAGACGATCCGCTCACGGCGATGTGGATGCGCGACGCGATCTTGCGCGACGACCTGCCGACCATCCACCAGCTGACGCGCGACAGCCGCTACTTCCCGTACCGGTTCGGCCAGGCGCTGTGGGCTTACATCGGAGGCACCTACGGCGACGACGCCGTCGTTCAGGTGTACCGGCGGTCTTTGAGGGTCGGGTTCGAGGGTGCGATCCAGCAGGTGCTGGCCATGTCCACGGACACGCTCTCCGTGCGCTGGAAGGAGGCGACGGCCGAGGAGGTTCTCCCGTTCGTCCAGGGCCGTGACGTGCCCGCCGACATGGGGCAGGCGATCCTCTGCCCCTGCACGGGGTCCGGATCGGTCAACATCTCTCCGTCACTCAGCCCCGACGGGCAGTACATCGCCTTCCTCTCGGAGAAGGACCTCTTCTCCGTCGACCTGTACATGGCCGAGACCGCGACCGGCAGGATCGTCCGGAAGCTGTCCAGCGCAAACTCCGATCCGCACATCGACGCCCTGCGTTACATCGACTCGTCCGGCACGTGGTCGCCCGACGGCTCGCGCTTCGCGTACATCGTCGTGGCCGGCGGGGACAACCAGATCGTGATCGTGCGGGCCAATAGCGGCATGGTCGAAGACCGGATCGAGATCGAGGGCATCGGAGCCATCGCCAACCCGACCTGGTCACCCGACGGACGGCAGATCGCGTTTTCCGGGTCGGTCGGCGGGATCTCCGACCTCTACACGTACGATCTCTTCTCCGAAGAGCTCGTCCAGCTCACGGACGACAAGCACGCCGACCTCCAGCCGACCTGGTCGCCCGATGGGACGACCCTCGCGTTCGCGTCGGACCGGGGACCGGAGACGAACTTCGAGAACCTCGTCTACAGCAAGTTCCAGCTGACGACGATCGACGTGGCGAGCCGCGACATCCGTGTCCTGCCGGTCTTCGGCAACGTCAAGCACATCAATCCGCAATACACCGCGGATGGTCAGCGAATCGTCTTCCTGTCGGACCAGGACGGGGTGAGCGACATCTACGAGCTCGACCTGCGGACGGGGAACGTCCTGCGGCACACCAACGGCGCAACGGGTGTCAGCGGGCACACCTACCTTTCGCCGGCCATGTCGCTGGCCTCCAACGGGACGATCGCCTTCACGGTCTTCGACCAGCGTGAGTTCCACATCTACACCAACACGATCGAGAAGCCGACCGCCGCGGTCGCGATCGTGGAGAACCCCGAGATGCAGCCGGGTCGGCGGCTCGTGCCCGCGAACCCGGAGCGGTTCAGCCGAATCGCCACCTACCTCTCGGACCCTGTCACGGGTCTCGTTCCGAGCGGCGTCTGGGACGACGACGATGCGGAGCCCTACTCGACCGCCTTCTCGCTCGACTATGTCGGGCAGCCCACCATCGGCGTCGGAACCGACAGCTACGGGAACTACATCGGCGGCTCCACTTCGGCCTACTTCAGCGACATGCTGGGTGACAAGGTCATCGGGGTCGCCTTGCAGGCCCAGGGAACGTTCAAGGACATCGGCGGCCAGCTCTTCTATGCCGACCAGACGCGACGATGGAACTGGATGGTCTCCGGAGGGCGAATACCCTACCAGTTCGGCCGGTATACCTTCGGTACGGACGACGTCGGGGACTACAGTGGGCTCCTGAGGCAACGAGTCTTCATCACGACCGCGAACGGGCAGGTCCAGTTCCCGTTCTCCACGACCGAGCGCGTGGAATTCGGCATGGGACTCACACGCTACAGCTACGACATCGAGCTGGAGAAGGTCTACTACGTCGGCTTCCAGCCGGTCGGCTTCGAGCGGGAGGAGCTCCCTTCCCCCGACCCGCTGAATCTGGTGCAGACCTCGATCGCGCTCGTGGGGGACAACGCCTTCTTCGGGTTCGTCTCCCCCATCCGAGGGTCCCGCTATCGGATGGAGATCGAGCAGACGACCGGAACGGTGGACTTCACCACGATCATCGGTGATTTCCGACGCTACTATGCCCCGCACCGGAATCTGACGGTGGGCGTCCGCGCCATGCACTACGGTCGATACGGCCTGACCGGCGAGGAGCTCGGTGACGACGAGTTCGGCCTCCTGAATCCACTCTTCCTCGGCTATGAGACCTTCATTCGAGGGTATGCCTGGGAGAGCTACTCGTCTCAGGAGTGCGCCCGCGGAGCCACGCTGACGAACAACTGTCCGGCCCTCACGCGTCTGTACGGGAACCGCCTGGCGGTCGGAAGCCTGGAAATGAGGATCCCGTTCATCGGCGTCGAGCAGTACGGGATCATCAACTTCCCGTTCATCCCGACGGAGCTGGTCGCTTTCGCGGACGTCGGCGCCGCATGGGACTATCCCTTCGGCGACGGCGACCTCAGCCTCGAATGGAGCCGGACCTCCACGGGGCGTGTGCCGGTCTTCTCCACGGGAATGTCGGCCCGGATGAACATCCTGGGCTTCATGATTCTCGAGGCGTACTACGCCTATCCGTGGCAGCGGCCCGACAAGGGCTGGCATTGGGGCTTCAACCTGGCGCCGGGCTGGTAGG
>JBDHDM010000206.1:0-7992 GCA_039591515.1 Gemmatimonadota bacterium
TGCAGTTCGGTCATGGTAGCAATGTGCGGTGCGCCGGGGGCGTTGGCCACCCTTGGCCCGGCAAGTGGGATCACGACTCCCGACGTCGGTTTCTCCCCCTCGAAGTCAGGCTCCCGCGAGCTCGTGAAAGAGCGGGAAAGAGGCCGCGAGCTCGCGTATTTCATCGCGCACGGTATGCCGACGATCCTGGTCCTCCGGGGCCTCCAGCACGCGGGCGATCCAATCGCCGATGCGGGCCATCTCGGTCTCCTTCATGCCGCGTGACGTGAGCGCGGGTGTTCCGATCCGAAGCCCCGAGGTCACGAAGGGTGAGCGCGTCTCCGCAGTCGGCCTCCTTCCCCGTCAGCTGTTCGTGACTGCCCCGGAGGTCCACGAGGAGCAGGTGGTTGTCCGTCCCCCCACTCACGAGGCGGAAGCCGCGCTCCATCAGTCGGTCACCGAGCGCCCGGGCGTTCGCGATGACCTGGCCCGAATAGAGTGTGAAGTCCGGGTCGAGCGCCTCGCGGAACGCGACCGCTTTGGCTGCGATGACATGCATGAGGGGACCGCCCTGCATGAAGGGGAACACCGCCTTGTCGACGGCCTTGGCGTGCTCCTCACGACACAGGACGAGCCCACCCCGCGGTCCCCGGAGCGTCTTGTGCGTGGTCGTCGTCACGATGTCCGCGTGCGGGATCGGCGACGGATGGTGGCCCGTGGCGACGAGCCCCGCGATGTGGGCCATGTCCACGAGGAGAGCCGCACCGACTTCGCGGGCGATGTCGGCGAACACGTCGAAGTCGATCACCCGAGGATACGCGCTCGCACCGGCGACGATGAGTCGGGGCCGCTCGGCCCGCGCGAGGTCGCGCACCACATCGTAGTCGAGTCGCCCGTCCTCTTCGCGCACACCGTAGAAGACAGGATCGAAGAGCTTACCGCTGAAATTGACCGCGGCACCGTGCGTCAGATGGCCACCGTGGCTGAGCGCCATCCCCAGGATCTTGTCTCCCGGCTCGATCAGCGTGAAGTACGCCGCCATGTTCGCCTGCGCACCCGAGTGCGCCTGCACGTTGGCATGCTCGGCCCGGAACAACTCCGTGGCGCGCGCGCGGGCCAAATCCTCGACGACGTCGGCGTACTCGCAGCCCCCATAGTAGCGCCGGCCCGGCATCCCTTCGGCGTACTTGTTTGTGAGCACCGACCCCACGGCCTCCAGCACGGCCCGTGAGACGAGGTTCTCGGAGGCGATGAGCTGTAATCCCGCGGACTGGCGGGCCTCCTCGGCCCGGAGCGCCTCGTGAACCTCGGGATCCGTCGTCGCGAGGTGCTCCAGCGTCAAGTCGTTCATGTCGTTTCCGAGCCTACCACGTCCGCTGGAGATGTCGCACCTGCTCGATCCGTCGCTGAGCCACCCGGGTCGCCGCGGCGTTCGTATCGACGCCCTCGGACTTCGCGAGCTCGTAGATCCGGATGAGCGTGTCGTAAATCGCGCCGGCCTTTTCCTTCGCGCGCTCAGCGGACCACTCGTGGATCTCGCCGTACACGTTGATGAGGCCCCCGGCGTTGATCACGTAGTCGGGCGCGTAGAGAATGTCCCGCTGCATGAGCGCGGGGCCGTGCAGGTCGCTGCGCGCCAGCTGATTGTTCGCACCCCCTGCGATGACGTCGAACTTGAACCGTTCGATGGTGTCATCGTTGACCACCGCCCCGAGGGCGCACGGGGCGAAGATGTCGGCCTCCACGTCGTAGACGGCCTCCGGATCGACCGACGCCGCCCCGAACTCGTCGACGACGCGCTGCACGCGCTCGGCATCGATATCCGTCACGGTGAGCTTCGCGCCCTCGGCCGCCAGGTCCTCGCACAGGTAGTAGCCGACGTGGCCCACTCCTTGGACCACGACGTGCCGGTCCGTCAGGCTGTCGTTTCCGTAGCGGACGGCGGCCGAAGCCTTGATTCCACGATAGATGCCGAAGGCGGTGACCGGCGAGGGGTCACCCGAGCGCCCGTGCAAACCCACCACGTGCTCGGTTTCCATGGCCACGAAGTCCATGTCGTCCGGCGAGGTTCCGACGTCCTCGGCGGTGATGTAGCGCCCGTTGAGGGAGTCGACGGCGCGCCCGTGCGCCCGAAAGAGCATCTCTCGATCCGCGGTGCGGTTGTCGCCCCAGATCACGGACTTGCCACCACCGAGGTTGAGACCGGTCACGGCGGCCTTGAAGGACATGCCCCGAGAGAGCCGGAGCGCGTCGATCACGGCCTCTCGGTCCGACTCGTATCGCCAGAAACGGGTGCCGCCGAGAGCGGGGCCCAACGTGGTGTCGTGAATCGCGATGATCCCGCGGTACCCGAACTCGGGATCGTTCCAGAACACCAGCTGTTCGTGGCCACCGTCGGTCAAGAGCTCGAACGTTTCCATTCCACCCCTTCTTCAGGAAATCGTGTCGCCGAAGTCCCGCAGGATCTCGCCAGCGATCACACGTCTCATGATTTCGTTGGTTCCTTCATAGATCTCGGCCCCCTTCGCGTCGCGCATCAGGCGCTCCACTGGGTAGTGCCGCATGTACCCGTATCCTCCGTAGATCTGAATCGCCTCGTCGGCCGCGTAGGTGGCCGCCTCGGACGCGGCCAGCTTGGCCATGGCAGCCTTGGCGGTCACGCCGTCCGCCCCCGTGCGCGGCGCCCCGTGGCGTGTAGCCTCCCAGGCCACGGCCGCCTCGAACGCCAGGGCCCGCCCGCCGGCTACCCTCTGGGCCGATTCCGCCAGCTTCGCCTGCAAAGCCCCGAAACGACCGATCGGTGTGCCGAACTGCTCGCGTTCGAGCGCATAGCGTGCTGCGTGCTCCAGCGCCGCCCGACCCACGCCGACGGCCTGGATCGCGATGCCGATCCGCCCCAGATCCAGAGCCTCCAGCGCGTACCGGAGACCCGCGCCCGGCGTCCCCACGATGGCGTCATCCGGGAGGCGAACCTGCTCGAGGTGCACTCGCACTGTTTCCGACGCTCTCAGGCCCATCGTGGATTCGCGCGCACCGGTCCGGTAGCCCTCCGCCTCTCGGGGAACGAGAAAGACGCCCAGTCCGTCCTCCGCCGTGCGCGCGAACGTCAGCACGAGGCCTGCGCGGCCTCCGTTGGTGACCCAGCGCTTCTCGCCGTCGAGAAGCCATCCTTCCGCATCCCGCACAGCAGCCGTCGAGATCGACGATGGATCGGACCCGGCTTCGGGCTCCGACAGCGCGAACGCCCCCAGCGCCTCGCCGCTCGCGAGCGCGGGCAGCCACCGCTCTTTTTGGTCCTCGGACCCGTGCCGTAAGACGGTCTCGACCACCGGGCCATTGTGGATCGCGACGGACAGTGCGACGGCCGCGTCGCCCCACGCCAGCTCCTCGAGCACGGTCAGGTATGTCGGGAGGTCGAACCCGAGCCCCCCGTACGCCTCCGGGACCAGCATCCCGAGGAAGCCTGACTCGGCGAGCTTCCCGAACACGTCCTCGGGAAGCGCCCTCGTCTCATCCCACTCGGCGGTTTGGGGCCGAAGCTCCGCCTCCGCGAAGTCGTGAGCCAACGCCTGCAGCTCCCGCTGCTCGTCGGTCATTCTCGTCACGACGCCACCCCCGGAGCGATCATTCGTAGGAGTGGAAGCCGCGTCCGGACTTTCGCCCGAGCCATCCGGCCGCGACGTACTTCCGCAGGAGCGGGCACGGACGGTACCGATCGTCGCCGAGCTCCCGGTGCAGCACCTCGAGGATGTTGAGGCACGTATCGAGGCCGATGAGATCGGCCAGCGCGAGCGGCCCCATCGGATGGTTCATGCCGAGCTTCATGACCGTGTCGATCGCCTCGGGCTCGGCCACTCCTTCCAAGCAGGCGAACACGGCCTCGTTGATCATCGGCATGAGGACGCGGTTCGAAACGAAGCCCGGGAAGTCATTGACCTCCACGGGCGTCTTTCCGAGCTCCTGGGACAGCGAAACGGTGACCTCCGTGGTCTCGTCACTCGTGGCAAGTCCACGAATGACCTCCACGAGCTGCATGATCGGAACCGGATTCATGAAGTGCATGCCGATGACCCGGTCCGGCCTGGACGTGCGCGCCGCGATCTCGGTGATGGAGATGGAAGACGTGTTCGAGGCGAGGATCGTGCCGGGGGCCGCCGCTCGGTCGAGCGTTTCGAAGATCGAGTATTTGAGGTCGGCGCGCTCGGGCACGGCCTCCACGACCAGGTCGACACCGCTCGCTCCGGCCACCAGGTCGTTGACGGTCTCGATCCGACCGAGTGTCTCGTCTCTCTCGGCCTCGTCGATGATCTCCTTGCGGACCTGTCGGTCCAGATTCTTGGCGATCGTCTCCATGGCCAGGTCGAGCACTTCGTCCGACACGTCGATCAGTCGAACGTGCTTCCCGTGTTGGGCGGCGACGTGAGCGATCCCGTTCCCCATGGTGCCGCCTCCGACGACGGCGATTCGGTCGATCCCCATGCGACGCGCGTCGCTACGACTCGGACCGGCGTACCGCACGGAGCGAAAGCACGCCGAAGTACGCTGCGAGGATCTTCGTGACGTCGCCCACGACGAAGGGAATCACCCCGAGCGACAGTGCGGACCCGAGCCCCTCTCCGGTCAGCGCGACGAGCTGGGCCACGCCACCCAAGTACAGTGTCGCGACCCCGAGCGTCAGCGCCCCGAGCAGCCGCGCCGGATGCGCCTCCCGGCTCGCGCCCAGGCCTGCGACGAAGGCCGCCGCGGGAGCCGCGAGCAGATACCCGCCCGTGGGCCCCAAAAGCCACGGGAATCCGGCGGCCCCGTTCGAGAAGACCGGCGCCCCCAGCGCGCCCACCGTCACGTAGGCAGCCATCGCGATCGCTCCGGCTCGGCTCCCCAGCATCACCCCGGACAGCACGATCAGAAGCGGCTGAAGTGTCACGGGCACCGGCGTCCAGGGGAGGCGGACGGCCAGCTGAGCCGAGGCCGCCGTCATCAACGCGAATGCGACGATGCCGATCGCCAGGCGGGCTGGGGCCTCTCCGGACACAGGCTCGAGGACGCGAGTCCGGATCGATTCGGTGAAGCTGCTCATAGGGTGTCTTCCTTTCTCCCGCGAGGGGAACGGTTACGCCTTGTCCACGGAGAGAGCCACTGCATTTCCGCCACCGAGGCACAGCGTGGCGAGTCCCGTCGACGCGCCCCGCTGCTCCATGGCGTTCAGGAGCGTGACCAGCACGCGAGCGCCGGAGGCGCCGATCGGGTGGCCGAGCGCGACGGCCCCGCCATTCACGTTAACGCGCTCCTCGTCCATCTCGAGGGCGCGCATGTCGGCGATCGCCTGCACGGCGAACGCCTCGTTGACCTCGAACAACTCGTAGTCGGAGATTGCCCTCCCTTCCCTCGCCATGAGCTTGTTCACCGCGTCGATCGGGGCGAAGAAGAGGTCCTTCGGCTCGGTCGCGCCGGAGGCATACGCGTTGATGACGGCGTCGACCTCGAGGCCGTGGGCCTGTGCGTACTCGAGAGAGGTGACGACGACGGCCGCCGCTCCATCGTTGAGGCCTGGAGCGTTGCCGGCAGTCACCACATGCTCTTCGATGTCGTCCGGGGCATCGCGGACGAAGGCGGGGCGCAGCTTGCCCAGTGCCTCGAGCGACGTATCGGCTCTCGGGCTCTCATCCACGTCGACCACGGTCACACCACGGCGGCTCTTCACCTCGACGGGGACGATCTCGTCGCGGAAGCGCCCGCCTTCCGTGGCCGACACGGCCTTCTGGTGCGAGCGCAGCGAGAAGGCGTCGGCATCCTCCCGTGAGACGCCGGCCTTTGCCGCCGTGTACTCGGCGTGCCCCCCCATGTGACAGGCGCCGAACGAGCACCAGAGCCCGTCGTGGATGAGCCCGTCCTCGAGGGTCTGATTCCCGAACTTCACTCCGCCGCGCATGCCCCGCGCATAATACGGAACGGACGACATCGACTCCATGCCGCCCGCAACGACCGCGCGGGCATCGCCGGCCCGGATCGCCTGAGCAGCCAGCATGACCGCCTTCAGCCCGGAGCCGCAGACCTTGTTGACCGTCACGGCCGGCACCGTCGGCGGGATTCCGCCGTTCACCGCCGCCTGGCGGGCCGGCGCCTGACCGGCCCCAGCGCCCACCACGTTGCCCATGATGACCTCTTCGACCTGGGCCGGGTCGATACCCGAGCGGTCGACCGCGGCTCGCACCGCGATCGCACCCAGCTCGGGAGCCGAGAACGAGCTCAGGCCGCCCAGGAAGCGGCCGATCGGCGTGCGGGTGCCCCCTTTGAGGATCACGGCGGTCGTGGACGCATCAGTCATCTATCTGGCACACCCTCGATTTCGAGACGGCACGGCCTGCACGTCGGCTGAGCCTGTGAGACGGCACAGCCCGTAAGATACAACAACGACGACGGCGCTAGTGAGGCCTTCACGCGTGTGCGCGCGCCGCCCGGCGACCCAGCGCGCAGCGCTTCGGACCCGCCCGCCGCCCCTAGCTGTCCTCTGCCAGCTGAGGACGGTCCGCTTCCGGATCCAAACGCCCCCAGGGCACTCGCGGATCGTGCTCGAACACGAGCAGCCAGTCCTCCTCCAACGCCCGGCTCCACAGGCCCCGCTTGGACTCGAGCGTCACCAAAGGCTCCAGGTCGTATCCCATGATCCACGGAAGCGGAAGATGGGCCGAGGTGGGGCAGACGTCGGCGAGAAAGCACGCCGTGTGGCCATCGCTGGTGATCATCACCGACTGGTGGAAGGGGGTGTGACCCGGGGTGGGGGCGACCCGCACCCCTTGGGTCACCTGAGCGTCACCCTCCACGAGGTCCCAAAGACCGCCGGCGGCGATGGATTCGAAGTTTTCCGTCAGGTAGCTCGCGCGGATGCGCTCGTTGCGGCTGTGGGCGAATTCCAGCTCACCTCGCTGCACCACGTGACGGGCCTCGGGGAAGGCGGGAACAACGGTACCATCGTCCCGCCGCATCGTGTTCCCACCCGCGTGGTCGAAGTGGAGATGCGTGTTCAAGACGATGTCGACGTCGCCGGGGTCGAAGCCGGCGTTCCGGATCCCGTCCTCCAGGCGCGTCGGGTCGCCCCCGTTCGAGACGCCGTAGATGTCCGCGAATTTCTCTCCGTACTTGTTCCCGATCCCGGTGTCGACGAGGACCAGGGCGTTCGGCGCCTCGATCAGGAGACAGCGGAGCGCGAGCGGAATGCGATTGCGGAGATCCGCGGGAATCCGGCGCTCCCAGAGTGGCTTCGGAACGACCCCGAACATGGCCCCGCCGTCGAGTTGCTGCACACCGGCTTCGATCCCGTGGATGCGGATCGAGCCGACCATCGTCGAGCGGCTGAGCGGCAGTCCTTCGTGCATGCAATCCTCCTGTTCGTTGTCGGCCATCGTGCAGCGGAGCGGGAATGGCCGTCAACCCGTTCGTCAGGCCCTAGCGGGGAAGCTCGAGTGCGTACTGCTCCGGGTCGAAGCGTTTTCGTTGCCTCCTCCGCTTGAGATACCACTGCAGCGTCGCGAGGTCTTCGATGCCCCGGCCGGCCGCCTCGTCCAGAAGCCGTAGCAGCACCCGTGCGGTCGCCAACGCGTCGCCGTGCGCACGGTGCCGGGCATGAATCGTGATGCCAAAGTGCCGGGTAACTTCGTCGAGGTTCCTCCGGCGCAGGGTGGGCACGAGACGCCGGCACATCCGTACCGTACACAGGCGCGGCACGTCCGGCACGTCACCGGAGGCGCGTTGCAGCTCGGCCGCGACAAACCCCCAGTCGAACGTCGCGTTGTGCGCCACGAACGCTCGGCCCCGAAGTCGCTGCTCCACCTCGTGCGAGACGTGATCGAAGTACGGAGCCACCGACGTCATCCGGGTGGTGATGCCGGTCAACGCGGTGATCATCGGCGGAATCGCCTGCCCCGGATGCACGAGCGTCTCGTACTCGTCGACGATCTGACCGCCGAGAACTTCGACGATGGCAATGTCGATGATGCGGTGGCCGCGCCACGACGC
>JBDHDM010000207.1:0-8203 GCA_039591515.1 Gemmatimonadota bacterium
GTCGTCGCGACGTTCATCGTCCGACAGATAGGTGAACGGGCGCGGCCGACTGAACCCGGACTTGCCGAGCGCCGTGAGCCCCATCGTGAGAAGGAAGGCTTCGCCGTAGATGGCGGCACGCCGACCCATTCGGTGCCAGCGGCGATCACCCGGACCCGTGAATGCGGCCAACGCCAGCGGCATCAGGAACGCTGCGTTTCGTGTCCAGTCACTCGCGTTCGCTGCGTCTATGCTTTGGTTCCCGACGATCCTCCGGTCGATGGAGAACCTGATGTCCGCCGGATCCAGGCCCATGGGGGGGACCTCGCGGACGTCGATCGGGATCGTGAAAGCCGCGATGACGACCGCAGCGCCCGCCGACGACACGATGACCTCCCGAGTCGTCTGCAGCGTCGGGTAGAGCGAAAGGGAGTCGGGAGGTGGTCCGGTTTCTTGGGCGCTGAGAGCCGGGGCAACGATCGGGGGCGCCGTGAGGACGTGAGTGGAACGTCGGGGATCGGTCATCGGCACGCGTGGCGGGACGGTGGGCGGAGTCCGCCAAAGTGTCCGGGTCGGTGAGTCGATACAAGACAGGGACCCCGCATCCGGGATGGTTGCAGGAACGTTTTCTTCGGCGTATCTTCGGGATACTTCGGTTTTTGTTCGGGTGCGATCCCCGGTTCCGGCGTCGGGTGGTGGTGGGGTGGTGGGCGTTGGCGCGCTCGGGACCGGGGATCGTCGTCCCTATCAACTTTGAGAAGGCGTCCCATTCAACCATGTCCGGGTCTCGTCCGCGCTCGCAGCATCAGATACCCACCCACCCGGGCCGAGGGTGGGCCCAGAATAGTGGTCAAGACGCTTGGCTCGCAGCTGCCGCCTCCGACACGGCTTGGACGGCCGGTTCCGGCTCGGGCGCGGCAGCTTTTCTTCCAACCAAGCCCAGAGCTTCCGTCGGAAGCCGGCAGGCGCTCTGCCTCTGGCTCCCGACCTTCGAGCTCCGCCTCGAGCTCGTGCGCACACCCGAGCTCGACAGCACGTCGGTCGCACTGCTCTCTCCCGGAGAAAGCACGCGACGAACCATCTGGCAGGTCTCCGAACGGGCATACGAGGCCGGCGTCCGTCCAGGTCAGCTCGTTTCGCAAGCGGTTTCGCTCTGCACTTCCCTGACGCTGCTCGAGCCCGACCCGACCCACTACGACGCTGCAGTCGATACGATGCTGGAGGTCCTCACCGAGCTGACCCCGATCGTCGAGCCGGCGGGGCGAGGCCGTGTCTTCCTCGGCATGGACGGCCTCGGACGCCTCTTCGGCAGCCCACCCCGTCAGATCGACCGGGCACTGCGCCTGCTTTTTCGAGTCTTCCCTTCCCCCCTCGTTGCGGCCACACGCGCAGGAATGGCGCCCGGCAAGTTCGGCGCATGGGTCGCGGCCGCTTCAGCTCGCTCCGGGGCACCCGTCATCGTCCCCGAGGAGCGGCTCATTTCGTTCTTCGCGCACTGCCCGGTCGGTGCGCTCCCGGTCGATCCACTCGTCATTCAGCGCCTCGAACGACTCGATGTGCACACGTTGGGCACACTCCGGCGCTTCCCCGAAGCTTCGCTCGTCGCCCAATTCGGAGAAGAGGGGAAGAATGCGCTGGCCTGGGCAACAGCGCGTCGCATCGATCCGGTGCGTCCTCGGCATCGTCCGCGCCCCATCCGCGTGTCGCTCGAATTCCCAACCCCGGTCGGAATGACGGAGACGCTCCATGGTGCGCTCGACCGACTCGTCGAACGAGCTCTCTCCAGACCGGCTCGACGAGGTCGGAGCGTGACGGGTGCCCGCATGGGCGCACACTTGGAAAGTGGTGGCTCGTGGTATGTCGATACCATCCTCCGCGAGCCCACGTCCGAACGTGAGCGCATCGCCGCCCCGCTTCGCACGAAGATGGCGATCTCTCCTCCCCCCAAGGCAGTCGAAACGCTTCTCGTGGAGCTGACCGACTTCGGAGTCCCGAGCACTCAGACCGGTCTCTTCGATCGCAAGAGCACGACCGGCCGAGCCGCGGCCGGATACGACTTCACCCAGGGAGACGTGCCGGCCTCCCTGCGGGACGCGGTCAAGGAGCTCAAGCTGCGACTGGGTCACTCTCCTCTCTACCGCGTCGTCGAGGTCGATCCATGGTCGAGGATCCCCGAGCGGCGCCATGCCCTCTTGAGCTTCGATCCATGAAACCTCCTCCCCGCGGACACCGCCCCCGACTGAAACCGCTCGGCCAACCCAAAGCCGTCGTGGTCCACACCGACGAGCGTGACGAGCCCACCCACGTCCGCATACCGGGCAAGCCCGCCCGACAGGTCGCCGTGGTGCGCGAGCGTTGGCGCATCGACGACGAGTGGTGGCGACAATCCATCTCACGAGAGTATCGGACGATCGTCCTGGACGACGGCACGGTGATCACACTCTACCACGACCTCACGGATGGATCCTGGTACGTCCAGCGAGGCTAGGCGACCGATCGGGGTATACCCCGTTTCGGCACGACGCTCTATCCTCGTAGGTCCGTGAGCTCGATCGGAAGCCGTGACCCCTCCGCCCCTCATCACCCGAGTGGAGCCCCTGCGTCCCCGAGGGCTCCGCGTGCTCGTGCACCTCGACCGAGGAGAGCCTCTCGAAGTCACCTTGGAGGCACTCGAGCGGGGCCGACTGGGTGTCGGCGACCCGCTACCTCCCACCCGCCTGCACCACCTCCTCAATGACGATGCCGACATCCGGGTCCGAGATGCGGCTCTGAACCTGATCTCCTACCGGGCCCGGACGCGGACGGAGCTCCGTAGAAGGCTGCGGCAGAAAGGCTTCACTCCTGCTCGGATCGATCCGTGTCTCGATCGCTTGCAGGAAAAGGGGTTCATCGACGACGGCGCGTTCGCGGAAGCCTTCGTGCGCGATCGGCTCCGCCATCGCCCGAAAGGGACGTCCGCCTTGTCCGCCGAGCTGCGCGCGAAAGGTGTGGACGGAGCGCTCGCGACTCGCGCAATCACCCGTGTCTTCGAGGAGGCGACCGTCGACGACGCCGTCCTCGCCCGGCACGTGGCGGACCTTTGGGTCAGGCGACAGAGCCAAGACTTGCTGGAGGCGCTCGCCTCCGCAGACAGGACACCGGAAGGAGAGAAGGCTCGCCGCCGCCTGACCGGATACCTGATGCGCAGGGGCTTTCGCGGAGCCTCACTCCAGCTCGGAATCGCCCGCGCGATCGAGCAGGTGCGTGATCGTCCGTCCTGAGAGGACTGCCGACACCCTCGCGACCCGCAGCGAGGTCTTGTCAGACACCGGTTCCCACACCCCGCCCGGAAGCCGAACGGTCAGCCAGGCTCTCCCACCGCTTCGGCCCTCCTCCGGCGGAGTGCCACCACGACCATCACGGCCAGGAACCCGAGCACGGCGGCCCCGGCGAGCGACGGTGAGCGCCGCCAAAGAGCGCTGAGCCCCACTCCCGACGTCGTGAACAGCACCACGCCCGGCACGATCCCGAGGCCGGTCGTCCAGAGGAAGCGCCACCGCGGAACACCACACAACCCGGCCCCCCAGTTCAGCGCCGTGAACGCGACCACGGGCACCAAACGGAGCCCCAGCAGTCCCCACCACCCGGCTCGCTGAACGCCGGCGTCGATCCTCGCCACGGTCTGGACCCCCACGAAGCGCCGGGCCACGGGACGCCCTGCGCCGCGTGCGATTTCGTAGCTCACGGCAGCTCCGAGCATCGCCCCGATCCAGGTCAGGACAGACCCGACCCCCGCTCCGAAGAGCATCCCGTTCGCCATGGCAGGGGCTTCGGCGGGGATGGGGAGCACCGCCACGGTCGCCATGACGAGCGGGGCAACCACATACCCCCAGCCGCCGAGGTCCGCCAGCCAGAACTCGAGGTTTCCCAGGAACGCTTCCATCCGCCCTCCGTCGCCTGCCACCACGCAACCGCCCCACGTCTTCCTACGAGACTCACAGAGTAACGGGGTTCAGGGGCTCACGGCATTCGGGCGCTTCAGCACGGAGGGTGCTTTGGCCATCTTCCCTGTGACTCCGAACCGGAGACGAGGATGAGCGGCACAACCGTTGGGCCCCGCTGGAACCGGCACCTGGCCGTCCTCGGCATCGTCTCTTTGCTGACCGCCCCTCCCGTGGCCGGCCAAACCGCCCGTGAGATCCTCGAGGAGGTCGACCAACTCCTGAGGGGAGAGTCCAGCCAGGGCTTGGTCACGATGGAGATCGTGACCGCGCATTGGGCCCGGGAGCTCGAGATGGAGGTCTGGTCGCTCGGGATCGACCACTCGCTGGTGCGGGTGCGGTCCCCCGCTCGTGAGGCGGGCACGTCGACGCTCAAGGCCGGACAGGAGGTCTGGAACTACCTGCCGCGCGTCGATCGGACCATCAAGGTGCCCCCGGCCATGATGATGGGGTCGTGGATGGGCTCCCACTTCACGAACGACGATCTGGTCAAGGAGAGCAGCATCGTCGACGACTACGACTTCGAGATCATGTTCGAGGGTGACCGCCGCGGGGTCGAGGTCTGGGAGTTCGAGCTCATCCCCAAGCCCGAGGCCCCGGTCGTCTGGGGGAAGGTCGAGTATCAGGTCCGCAAGTCGGATTTGATGCCGACGTGGGTGCTGTACTACGACGAATCGGGGGAGCTCATGCGGACCATGACCTTCTCGGAGTACCGGTCGATGGGAGGGCGGCTCGTGCCGGCCCGCATGGACGTGGTCCCGTCGGACAAGCCGGAGGAGCGCACGTCCCTCATCTACCACGAGCTGGCCTTCGACATCGGCCTCGACGAGTCGTTCTTCAGCCTCCGAAACCTCCGCTCGAGTCGGTAGCCGAGATGGCGTCGGACGGGATGTGGTGGCGAGTGGCGTGGCGGAACCTGTGGAGGAACAGTCACCGCACCTGGATCACCGCCTCCGGGCTGGCGGTCGGGTATTTCGCGTCGATCGTCCTGATCGGTCTGACGGACGGAATGAGTGCCGAGCTCGTCGAAAACGGCACGCGCCTGATGGTCGGACAGGTCCAGGTGCATTCGGGCGAATACCTGCCCGAAAGAAACGTCCACCACACGATCGGCGGGTACGATGGGACCGACGTCGACGCGCTCCTGGCTCGGATCGAGGAGTCGGCCGACGTCGAGCACGCGGCCCCACGCCTCTTCGGCGGTGGGCTCCTTTCGTCGGGCGAGCTCACGCAGGCGGCGCTTCTGCTCGGCGTCGACCCCGAACGCGAGTCGCGGGTCTCGACCCTTCTGTCGACGCTCACGGACGGGCGACTGCCGGTGCCGGGTGCCTTCGAGGTGCTGGTCGGGTCGGAGATGGCCCGCCAGCTCGAGGTGTCGGTGGGTGACGAGCTGGTGATCGTCGCTCCCGCGGCCGACGGATCGATGGGCAACGACCTCTATACCGTCGCGGGCGTCTTCTACACCGGGACCCCGGGAATCGACGGCAACTACGCCATCCTCCCGGTGGTCGACCTGCAGTACCTCATGGCGATGAACCCGGGCCGGATCCACGAAATCGTGACGACCGTCACGAGATCTCGGGACACGCCCGCCATCGCCTCCGCTCTCGGCCAGAGCCTCTCTCAGGGCAATCTCCAGCTCGACGTGAAGCCATGGACCGAGCTCCGACCCGAGCTCGCGGAGGCATTGGCGCTCATGGACTCCATGAACCTCCTCATCGTGATCGTCATCTTCGCCATGGCGATCTTCGGCGTCGCCAACACGATGCTGATCGGCACCTTCGAGCGGCGGCGGGAGTTCGCAGTGATCCGAGCGCTGGGCACCACCCGGCGCGGCGTGAGTCGAACGGTCGTGTACGAGGGGATCATCCTCGGGCTCATCTCGCTCCTCATTGGAGCGCTCGTGACCTGGCCCATCATGGTCTGGTGGCACAACACGCCTCCGGACCTGAGTCAGTGGTTCGAGGGCTTCGAGTGGAGCGGCGCCCAATGGAGGCCGATCCTGCGGGTCGAGTACTCCGCGGACGGACCGATCGTGACGGCGCTCGCGCTCTTGCTCACCACGGTATTCGCTGCGGTGTACCCTGCGTGGAAGGCGACCCGGGTCCCCCCTGCCGACGCGTTGGCCGACCGATGAGAGTGCTCGTGCTTCTTCGGCTCGCCGCCCGCGGCGTCGGCCGGAACGCACGACGAAGCATGCTGACGGCGGCCGCGATGGTCCTCGGTCTGGCGCTCCTGATCTTCTCCCGCGCTCTGAGTGACGGCGGGCACGAGCAGTGGATCGACTCCGCCGTCCGCATGGGCTCCGGCCACGTCGCGATCCAAGCTCCCGGGTACCTCGAAACCGGCAAGCTCGAGCACCGACTCGATGGTGAGCAGGTCGGCGTAGCCGTCGAGGCGATCGAAAGCCTCGCGCCGGAGCTGGGCGTGCTGACCTGGGCGCCGCGACTCAGCGTGAACGGGCTCGCCAGCTCCGCGGCCTCCGCGCTGCCGGTACGGATCGAGGGGGTGGACCCTGGACGCGAGGCGACCTTCTCGGATTTCGAGTCCAAGCTCCAGGAGGGTCGCTACCTGCAAGCGGGAGACGGATTGCACGCCTTCGTCGGCGCAGAGCTCGCCCGTCGGCTCGACCTCGAGGTGGGCAACCGGTTCGTCCTCACGGCCCAGTCGGCGTCCGGCGACGTCGAGGGACAGCTGGTCCGGGTCGCCGGCATCTTCCGGACCGCCGTGATGGAGCTCGACGAGGGGCTGGTGCACATGCCGATCGAGACCGCCCGGAGTTGGCTGGGGACGGAGGGAGCGGCGACGACGGTCGCGGTTCTCGTGGAGCCCTCGGTGAGGACGGACGGCGTCGCGGCCCAGCTCGCGGGGAGACTGGGATCGGACACGGGCGTCCGTGTGCTCGGCTGGAGGGAGTCCTCGCCCGACCTGGACTCCGCAGTCCGTATCGACGACTACGGCGACTACATCTTCCACATCATCCTCTTCGCGATCATCGCCCTCGCGATCCTCAACGCCGTGCTGATCTCGGTGCTCGGGCGCCGACGCGAATTCGGCATTCTCCGCGCCATGGGGCTGACGGGCTTCGAGACCGGGGTGGTCGTGTTCATCGAGGGGCTGCTCCTGACTGCCGCCAGCGGCGTGGTGGGCATGGTGCTCGGCTTCGCGTTCACCTGGGGCTTCTTTCGGGACGGTCTCGACTTCAGTGGCTTGATGGACAGTGAAATGTCGTTCTCGGGCAGTGTGATCGACCCGGTGATCGTCCCCTTCTTCCAGCTCCAACAGGTCCTGGTGAGCGTCTACTTCATCCTGATCATCGGCTCGCTGGCTTCCCTCTACCCGGCACTCCGGGCGTCGAAGCTCGACCCCGCTGAGGCCATGAAATTCGAGCAATGAGCGATCTCGCGGTCCGTACCGAAGACGTCTGGAAGATCTATCCACAGGAGCCCGAGCCCGTGCAGGCCGTCCGGGGGCTGACGCTCGAGATCGAGCGGGGCGACTTCGTCGCGATGGCCGGTCCCTCGGGCTCGGGAAAGACCACGGTCCTGAACCTGCTGGGGGGCCTCACCGATGCCACCCGCGGGCGGATCTGGATCGGAGGAGAAGAGCTGACCGGCATGAGCGAGCGGGAACGCGCGAAGCTCCGCCTGGAGCGCATCGGCTTCGTCTTCCAGGCGTACAACCTCCTTCCGGTCCTGACCGCGCTGGAGAACGCCGAGTTCACGCTCCTGCTTCGGGGCCTGCCGAAGGAGGAGCGGCACGCCCGCGTGCACGGGCTCTTTCGAGAGATCGGGCTCGAAGGGCTGGCCGACCGCCGACCTGGGCGTCTGTCCGGGGGGCAGCAACAGCGCGTGGCCGTGGCCCGGGCCGTCGTCGCCGATCCGGCGCTGGTGCTGGCCGACGAGCCGACGGCAAACCTCGACTCCGTGACGAGCGACGCCCTGCTCGACACGATGGAGCGCTTGAATCGGGAACACGGGACCACCTTCGTGTTCTCCACGCACGACCCGCGCGTGATGGAGCGCGCCCGCAGGCTGATCATGCTCGTCGACGGACAGATCGAAGCGGACGAGCGTCGGGCCCCCGTTCGGGGGGGCGCGGCGACCGCATGAGCCGGAGGACCCGGGCCATCGCCACGGCCGCGGTCCTCCTGCCCGTACCGATGTCCGCCCTGCTCCCCGTGGCTGCCGCCGCGCAGCTGGAGATCGGGGGTTACGCGCTGGGCGTCGGCTCCTACGCTGCCG
>JBDHDM010000208.1:0-7797 GCA_039591515.1 Gemmatimonadota bacterium
CGAGTGAGCCGGGATCGTAGCTCCCCGGGCATACCGCGGCGTTGAACGCCTCCACCGTGGCGCTCAACCGGTCGGGATCGAGACCCAGGTCGTCGGCGAGCCCCCCGATGGAGTCGCCCTCGATGGCTGGGAAGACCGAGGGCATGTAGCGTCCCTCCACCTTCGCGTCGACGATCGACCAGGCGATCTGCTCGGGCTGGCCCGCGATGAGCCGGCCCCAGATGGCGTACCGCTTCGGCCAGATGTCCTCGCCCTCGTCGTAGAAGCGCTCCGCGTGGCGGTTCACGACGATCCCGAAGGGCACGGTGTCGAGCCGCGTCACGATGCCGCCGTCGTAGGCCGGCGCCCGTGCGTCCACGGCGATGGCATGGCACTGGGTCGGGTCACCGACGGCGCGCACGCCCCGATCGAGCAGGGCGCGCAGCACGAGTCCGGTATCGAAAGGAGTACCGCGGATGACGAAGTTGTCCGCCGCGGGCCCCCATGCCTCCGCGAGCCAGGCCCGGTTCGCCTGGAAGCCGCCGGACGCGGCCACGACGGTCTTCGCGCGGAGGTCGTGGTCGCCGGACGTGCGAACGCGGACGAGAGGTCCGTCGTCGAAGACCACGTCGGACACTTCCTCTTCGTACCGCACCTCGACTCCGGCGCGCTCGGCCGTCGCGTAGTACGCGTTCATCAACGCCCTGCCACCTCCGCGGAAGAAGGCGTTCGTCCGCGACAGCTGGAGCGACCCCTTCAGGGACGCCTGGAAGCGACAGCCGTGTGCCTCCATCCACCGGCCGACGTCCTTCGACCCGCGGATCGTGAGGCGAGCGAGGCGCTCGTTGGTGTTCCCGCCGGTGACCTGCATGAGGTCCGACAGGAACTCCTCCTCCGGATACGGACCGGTGAGCACGTCGGTCGGCCCGTCGTGGGCGTACCGGAGATTGCGCGTATGGCGGCTGTTGCCGCCACGAAAAGGAGGCGGCGCGCTCTCCAGTACGACCACCCGCGCCCCGAGGTCGGCCGCCGACATCGCGGCGCAGAGTGCCGCGTTCCCGCCGCCCAGCACCGCGACGTCGTACGGCTCGCCTTCATCGGATCGGAGGGTCCTCGGCACGCCGGACGTTCCCTGTGGACGGTACGGACGCCCCGACGATAACCCCTCGTCTGCTGTTGTGAAGATCGTCCGCCATCCCGTATTCTGGCCCGCTCCCTCTCCACCGCGTACCGACGAGCGCCGTGCCCCACGGTGATTGCTTCCCGGCTGCCGAGACGCGGCCCGACCCACGTCCGATCGAGGTGCCATGAGATTCCCGGCGGTAGCCCGTGCCGTGCTGGGGGCTCTCGCCTTCTCGGCAGCCTCGTGCACGCCGCCCGAGGGCTCCGGGGTCGTCGAGTGCGTCGCGCCGGCCGGACCTGGAGGCGGATGGGATCGGGCGTGCAGAACGGCGGCTGGAGCGCTGGCGGAGCTCGGGCTGGTGCCCGGATCGGTGCGGACCGTCAACATCCTCGGCGCCGGTGGCGGGATCGGGTATTCCCACGTCGTCAGTGATCGCGCGACCGATCCGAACGTCTTTGCGGGGGCGAGCCCGGCGACGACGCTCCGCCTGGCGCAGGGCCAGTACGGTCGTCTGACGGAGGACGACGTGCGCTGGCTCGCGGCCGTGGGTGCCGAGTACGGGGTGCTGGCGGTACGCGCCGACGCACCCTGGCGCACTGCGGCCGAGTTCATCGAGGCGTGGCGGGACGCGCCCAGATCGATCGTCGTGAACGGCGTGAGCGCGGTCCTCGGCCAGGACCACGTGAAGCTCCTCCTGCTGGCCAGGGCTGCAGGGATCGACCCCCGGACCGTGCGTTACGTGCCCTTCGACGGCAGCGGAGACGCGATCGCTGCCGTGCTGGGCGGCTTCGTCGAGATCTACTCCGGCGAGGAGTCGGAGGTCGCTCCGCTCGTCGAGGCGGGCGAGCTCCGAGCCCTGCTCGTCCTCTCGCCTGAGCGTGTGGACGGGGTCCTCTCCTCCGTGGCGACCGCGACCGAGCTCGGCTATCCGGTCGAGTGGGTCGCCTGGCGCGGGTACTACGTGCCGAAGGACATCACCGACGAGCAGTACGACCGCTGGGTCGAGCGCATCACCCGCATGACCGGATCCGACACCTGGGAGACCGCGCTTCGCCAGGCGGGATTACGCCGCTACGATCTGATCGGGCCCGAGTTCGAGGCCTTCGTCTCCGCCCAGGTCCGCGAGTTCCGTGGCCTGGCCCGGGAGCTGGGGATGATCGAGTGACGCACGACCGGCTCGCCGGCATCGTGATCCTCGTCGTGGCGGGGGCGATCATGCTCGTCAGCGTCTCGTTCCGCTCGGTGTTCCCGGCCGACCCGCTCGGTCCCAGGGCGTTTCCGCTGGTCTCGGCGGTGTTGATGGGGCTCGGCGCCGCGTGGATCACGTTTCGCCCCACCAGCCGCACGACAGACCGGGTGTCGAACTCGGTCTGGCTGGCTGTCGTGTCGTTCGTCGGGTATGCGCTCCTGCTGGAGCCCCTCGGGTTCTTCGTCGCCACGGTGCTTGCGTTCGTCGCGCTGTCACTGCTCTTCGGCGGCCGCCCGGTGCGCTCTGTGCTCGGGGGCGCGGTGCTCGTCGCGGCCCTCTACCTGCTCTTCGTCGAGGCGCTGGGCCTGGTCCTTCCGGTGGGCTCCCTCTTCGTGATCGGGGGCTGAACGTGGGTCTAGGACCGCTCCTCGACGGCTTCGCGGTCGCCTTGGAGCCGCTCAACCTCGTGCTCGCCTGCGGCGGCGTCTTCGTGGGGACCGTGGTCGGGATGTTACCCGGCATCGGACCGATCAACGCCATCGCGATGCTCATCCCCGTCATCTTCGCTGCCGGACTCGCCCCGGCGAGCGCGCTGATCCTGCTCGCAGGGATCTACTACGGCTCGCAGTACGGCAACTCGATCAGCACGATCCTCCTCAACGTCCCGGGCACGGCCTCCGCGGTCGTGACGGCGATCGACGGCCACGCACTCACCCGTCAGGGCCGCGCCGGGGAGGCGTTGGCGATGTCGGCGATCGCGTCGTTCGTGGGTGGCACGCTGTCGATCTTCGGGCTCGTGCTCCTCGCGCCGGCGCTGTCGCAGTGGGCCATCCGCTTCGGGCCGGCCGAGTACTTCGCCCTGATGGTCTTCGCCTTCTCCGCGCTCTCGAGCCTCGCCGGCCGGAGCGTGGCGAAAGCGCTCGTCGCCACCGGCTTCGGCCTCTTCCTCGCGACGGTGGGGATGGACCCCAACAGCGCCGTACCACGCTTCACGTTCGGCCAGCTCCGCCTCTTCGACGGCATGGACTTCGTCGTCGTGACGATCGGCCTGTTCGCCGTGAGCGAGGTGCTTCACGACCTCGGCGCCACGGACCCGGCGCAGCGCGCCGTCGCGGTCACCGGGCGGGTCGGGTTGAGGGCCCGCGAGATCCTGGGCGCTGGCTGGACGATGATCCGAGGTAGTGTGCTCGGCTTCTTCGTGGGTGTGCTGCCCGGTGCGGGAGGCACGATCGCGAGCTTCGTGGCCTACTCCACCGAGGAGCGGATCAAGGGGGCCGAGTGTCGTTTCGGCGAGGGCGAGATCCTTGGGGTCGCGGCACCCGAAGCGGCCAACAACGCTGCCGCCACGGGTGCGATGATCCCCCTCCTCACGCTGGGGATCCCCGGGAGCGGGACGACGGCCGTCCTGCTCGGGGCGCTCATGGGGCTCAACATCACACCCGGTCCACTCCTGGTCGAGCGGAGTCCCGAGGTCTTCTGGGGGCTGGCGGCCTCGATGTACGTGGGCAACGTGGTCCTCCTGGCCCTCAACCTCCCCCTCGTCCGGGTCTTCGTCCGCGTGTTGGAACTGCCCCGCTGGTTCCTGATGCCGGCCGTCGCCTCGCTCAGCTTCGTCGCAGTGTATGCCGTCAATCGAAGTGCCTTCGACCTCGTGCTCATGACGGCGTTCGGTGTCATCGGCCTCCTCATGCGCCGCGGGGGCTTCCCACCCGCGCCGGTCATCCTGGGGCTCGTCCTGGGCCCCCTCATGGAGAAGAACCTGCGGCGGGCCCTCGCCCTGAGCGACGGCGACTGGTCCGTCATGTTCTCGAGCTGGCTCGCCGTCGGCCTCTGGATGATGGCGGCGGGCAGCCTGTTGCTGCCCACGCTCCTCGCCCGCATCCCGAGCGGAGCGACGCCCCCGGCGACGGCGGAGCCGGACTGAGGGGCGAGATGCGGCGCGCATCAACCAGATGAGTGCTGCCAGGAGAGTCAGCGGGGGTGGCCCCGGAGTGCGCCTCAAATACGAACGACGAGACCCGCCACCTGGTCCCGAACCGACGCGGGCGCCTCGTCGACGAACGTCTGTCGAGCGGCATCACTCAGGGGAGCTCCGTACGGTGCACCCATCACGTGGATACGGGCATAGGCTCGCCCCATCGCCTCGGCGCCGATGAGCTGATAGATGTCCATCAGCGCCCACGCGCCCTCGTTGCCCGAAGCGAACGGTACGTAGGGCGTACTCCCGATCGTGCGCTTCCAGGGCCACGTCGCGAGGTCCGTCGACCCGGTCTCGACCACGTTGTAGCCGTACACCTCCAGGAACTGGGTCAGACCTTCGTGGCCGATGTACGTATGCCCCAGCTCGTGCGAGACGATCACGTCGTACGGCGCGGCCCTGTCCGCGTAGGTCCCCCTGTCCTCCATGTAGAGGCTGCCTCCCCCTCCGGAGTTCCCCAGCCTGAACCCGTACCACTCTTGTACGTAGTTGCGAGGCCAGGGCACCCCGATGAGCTCCTCGAGAGTGGTGACGGTCGGGAGGATGCGATCGAGGTCCAGCTGTGCACCCCAGCGCATGGTATCGGCCGGAAAGACGACGGCCACGGGAATGGACCGTCCGTCCAGGGTGGTCACCTCACGCTCCTCGAAGAGGCCCTCGTTCAGGATCGAGGCCTCCAGGCCGGCACTCGAAAGCAGCTCGGTCTTCGCCTCGATCTCCGAGGCGAGATGGGGATTTCGCGGGAGTAGATCCTGGTTGTACTGAAGAGAGGAAGCGATCCAGGAGGGCAATGGCTCCAGGAAGAACCGGAGGTTCTGGGTCGGGTACACCCGTATCCGGTCCTCCGCCACCGCGACCACGCCGTCGGACTCCACCTGGAACCCGATCGGGAAGTAGCCGCTCTCGGTGGGCTGCCCGGAGACCACGTCGTCGCTCAGAGACACGCCGCCGGGTAGTGAGCCCGAGACCACGGACCAACCGTATCGCCCGCTTCCCCCGCTCGCCCGCAAATACACCGAGTATTCGACGTCGAGGACCCCGTCGGGCAGAGGGCCGAGCAGAATCTGGAGTGGCGCGATGCCGACGGCCAAAGTCAGTGCCTTCGCCGAGCTGAGCCCGTCGTCTCCGGTGACCTGAACCGTGAAGGCCAGGGTGTCGAAGGCCGTCGGCGTACCGGTGATCACACCGGTCGACGGTTCCAGCACGAGCCCGGCCGGCAACGACCCGGCGCTGATGGTCCACCCGTACGGGACCTGACCACCGGTCGCCGTCAGGCCGGCCCAGTACGGCACACCGACCGCGCCGTCCGCCAGGGCCTCCGTCGTGATCGTCGGCTCCTCCTCGGAGGGGTGGGTGACGTCGCCACACGATCCCATCGCCAGCAGCGCAATCGCGAAGACCGGCGCACGGCGGGCGCCACGCGTTCGAAGCCTCCCAATGCCCGACGAGGCATCCATCTCCTCTCCTCCTCCCCACACGGACCCGATCGGCCTTCTACCAGGCTGGGGCAGATGGCCTGTGAAATGTACGCTCGGACTCGCTTCGGTTTTCGACGCCGCGCGATATCCTGACTACGACGTGTCCTCTCCCACGCTCGTGACCGGATGAGTTTGAGCGCCATTGCGGCGCCGGGGCTCCGACCGGTCGCTCGGCTCACGACCCATCCTCTACATACCCTGGCGTCAGTCCATGCGCTCGGGCATAAGTTGTTCGCCATGAAGACCCTGGGCACACATCTCGCCACCTGGCTGGCGGGACGCGGCAAGCTTCGACGGCAGCTCGCTCCGTTCGTCCGATACGTCGTGCTGCTCATAGCCGTCGTCCTGCTCTACGGATGGCTCTTCCACGTGATCATGGCCTGGGAGGGCCAGAGCCACTCCTGGTTCACCGGGATCTACTGGGCGCTCACGGTCATGAGCACCCTCGGCTTCGGTGACATCACCTTCGAGACCGACGTGGGTCGGGCCTTCAGCACGCTGGTCCTGGTGAGCGGCGTCGTCCTCATGCTCATCATCCTCCCCTTCCTCTTCATCCGCTACATCTACGCCCCTTGGATCGACGAAGGCGTCCGCCGCCGTGTGCGTCGGCTTCACGCGGTGCCTGACGACGTCCAGGACCACGTGCTGATTTGCGCACACGATCCGATCGCGCCGGGTCTCGTGCGGCGCCTGGGACTCGCAGGTGTGCCCGCATACGTCCTCGAGCCCGACCCGGAGCGGGCGATGCAGCTGCACGACTCCGGCACGCCGGTCGTCACCGGGGCCATCGATTCAGTGGAGACATACCGCGCGCTGGGAGTCGAGAGGGCGCGTATGGTACTCGCTAACTCCTCCGACATCTTGAACTCCAACATCGTCCTCACTGTGCGAGCGATCACCGAGTCGCTGCCGGTCGTGGCAATCGCCGAGGTCGAGGACTCGATCGACGTGCTCGAGCTCAGCGGCGCCACACACGTGCTGCACCTCACGAACCGCCTGGGTGAGCATCTGGCGAACCGGGTGAGCGCCGGAACGGCACTCGCGCACGTGATCGGTGACTTCCACGACCTCGTGATCGCCGAGTTCCCGGTGCACAACACCCCACTTCAAGGCAAGACCCTCCGAGACGCACGACTGCGAGAGTTCACCGGCGTGAAGGTCGTCGGCGTGTGGGAGCAGGGTCGTCTCCACCCGGCCCAGCCAGACCTCAAGCTGTCTCCGCTGAGTGTGCCGGTCGTCGTCGGCACGAAGCAGCAGGTCCAGGAGCTCAACGAGATGCTGGTGATCTACGACGCCAACCCGAACCCGGTACTCGTGATCGGTGGAGGGAAGGTCGGTCGAGCAGCGGCGGCGGCGCTCAAGCAACGCTCGATCGCTGTGAACGTCGTAGAGCGTGACCGGGCGCTCGAGAGTAAGATCGCCCGGATCCCCGACAGGTTGATCCTCGGGGACGCGGCCGACCGTCACGTCCTCGAGGAAGCAGGGATCGCAGAGACCCCGTCGGTCCTTCTTACCACGCACGACGATGCGATGAACGTCTATCTGACGGTCTACTGTCGGCGGCTGAACCCCGACGCCCGAATCCTCACCAGGGTCACGCACGAGCGGAACGTCGAGGCGATCAGGCGGGCGGGCGCGGACTTCGTGTTGAGCTACGCGACGCTGGGGATCCAGACCGTGCTCTCGTTGGTCAACCAACGCGAGCTGGTGGTCCTCGGCGAGGACGTGAACCTCTTCTACATGCCCGTACCCTCTTCGCTTTGCGGGGAGACTCTCTCCGGCGCCGATATCAGGGCGCGTTGCGGGCTCCACGTGATCGCCCTTCAGCGGAACGGAGAGCTCGTCACCAACCCGCCGCCTGCGACGACGCTGCCCGAGGGGGCCGAGCTCGTAGCACTGGGTACCGCCGATCAACGGGAGCGCTTTGCCGCCTGTTTCGTGTAGGCCGTGAGCCCTATCCCGCCGCCCGGCCTCGCCATGCCAGGACGACCGAGGCGGACACGGCCTCGGCGATCTTCTCGGCGCGGCTCGAGTAGACTCTCTCGAGCAG
>JBDHDM010000209.1:0-9667 GCA_039591515.1 Gemmatimonadota bacterium
ACCCGGATACTCGAGAGTCAGGAGGGACCGAACGGACTCGACCGCCGTCGCCTCTTCGTTGTGTGCCGGCGCCAGCAACGTGATCGGCGGCGCCCATGACGAGTCGATGAGCCGGGCCGGGTCGATCGACGCGAGTGAGACCGACAATCGCCGCAGCACGCCGAAGGCGAACACGGTCGTCCCGAGGTACACGGCATTGAGGGCCACGAAGTAGAGAAGCACGGCGTGGTTGAACGCGCCGACCAGCCCCCAGAGAGCCTCGGTCACGAGCCCGCCGCCTCCAACACCTGCCCCACGAGGCCGGGGTGCTCCTCGGCCCGCGCACCTTGGGCGCGGAGGAGGTCGACACCTCCGACGGCGAGCAGGCCTCGAGCCGCGTCGAGAGCGGCCCACGGGGACTCGTCGGTGAGCGCTCGCTCGAGCAACGGGATCAGCGCTTCGTCTCCCAGGACGCCGAGGGTCCTGAGGGCGTGGGCGCGAACCACCGAGCTCCTCGCGTCCACGAGTGGCAGGACGGCCGAAACGTGATCCGGGCGCCCGACCTTCGCCAGGAGCTTGAGGAGCGCGATACGCAGCTCGAGATCGACGTCCCCCGTGAGCAAAGACGCGGCCAGGTCGGCGGCGAGCGGATCGCCCTGGATCCGGAGGGCGACGGCGTGGATCGCGCGGAGCCAAGCCGGAGTCGCGGGATCAGCGAGCCGGAGTCGTAGCTCGGGCGTGATCGTCGGGCCCACGTCCGCTAGAAGCGAGGCGAGAAAGAGGGGCTCCATGCCCTCGAAGCGGGGGTAGCGGGACAGGAGCGCTGGGCCGTGCTCGGCGTATTCGGGTCGGGCCAACGATCGTGCCGCGACCACGGCCACCGCGCGTTCCGGATCATCGAGCGCCGCGAGGACGGTCGACGTGTAGCGCGGCAGGCCGAGGGCACCGAGGGTCTGTACGGCGCGCATGCGGACCCCGGCTCTGCGATGCCGGGCACGGCGCGCGATCTCGTCGAGATAGGGTCGGACCAGATTTCGCAGCGTTCTCAGCTCTTCCCCCCTGACCCGCTGCGAGTAGCTCAGAACGAAGCCGACGAAATGCAGCTGGTATCGCACCGGCACGGTCGCACGCACGCTGGGAACCGAGTCAGGGTCCGTCAGCGCGCCCAGGACCGGGTCGGTCCACTCTTCGCTCAATCGCCCCCACAGACGCTCCCGCCGCTCGTGTGCGATGCGCAACGCGAACGCGTAGCCGGAAAAAGCCACGGTGAGCAGGAAGAGCACCGCCACGAGCGCGCTGAGCGCGAGAAAGGCAAGCTCACCGAACGGCGGGGGAACCGGCGGCACGATCAGCCCGTGCTCGCAGCCGCGATCCGGCCCCGTCGCAAAAGACGCCACACTCGTGCCGAGAGCTCGACGGGCGAGAAGGGCTTCAGGACGTAGTCGTCCGCCCCCAGCCGGAAGGCGCGTACGATGTCGGCCTCACTCCCCATGGACGTCAGCATGATGATCGGGACGCCCGAAAGGGCCGGCGTGCCGCGCCACCGCTCCAGAACTTCGAATCCATCCATCCCCGGCATGTTGACGTCGAGAATCGCCAGGTGTGGCGGCGCCGTGAGCGCTCCCTCATAGGCCTCGCGACCATTTGCCCGGTGGACGACGTGCAGGCCTTCCTTCTCCAGTCGGTGGAGCAGGATGGTGGCGGAGATCTCGTCGTCTTCCGCCACCAGGATCGTGGCAGCCTGCGCGCTCGAGGTCGTGCCAGGCTCGGTCACGCGACCGTGGGCGTCGACGTCCCCTCGGAAGAGGAGGCGACGCGCTTCTCCGAGGGCATCCTCGAGCTCCAGCGAGGGGTCGACCGGCACGAGAGCGACTGCTCCGGTCAGGCGGAGGGATTCACCCGCCGGATCGGTCAAGGGCAGCCCGCCTACGCACTCCACCGCCGCTTGGGCCGCCCGCCGCAGCTCCGATTCGGGCACGAGCTCCCCGTCCTCCTGCACCTGCAGGAACACGAGCTCACCACCCCCCAGATGGCCAACGCCCATGCGTCGCGTGAACTCTCCGAGCTGGCGCTCCAGGCCTTCGGCCAGCGTTCGAAGCACGCGCTCGGTGGATGCCCAGCCCAGCTCCGTCCCGGAGCGAGCCGCCGCCCGCTCGATGCAAACCGCGACGTCCGCGACGACCTCGTCGGGATCGAACGGCTTCTCGGTGACCGTGTCGGCGCCCAGGGCGTAGCACTCCTCGCGGATCTCACGCCCGCCCCGAGCGGAGATCACGACCACCGGGACCGCCGCCGTGTTCGGCCGCTCACGGATCTGCCGCAACAGGATACGACCGTCGACGTCCGGGAGAAGGAGATCCAGCACGACCACGTCGAGCGTTTCCGAATCGAGAATCGCCTCGGCCTCGGCACCCGAGCGGACGCCGATGATGCGGCGGTGCGGTCCCTCGAGGATGGCGCAGAGCAGGTAGTGGATCTCGGGGTCGTCCTCGACGATCAGGATCACCCTCGATGGCGCGGTCACCCGTCGGCTTCCTGCGCCTTTGCCAACGAGAAGGACACGTCGAGCAGCTGCTCGAGCTGAGAGGCAGCGACCGTTGCGTCGCCGTGGATCGTGGCCAGCTGGCCTACCATCTCGAGCTCCTTCTCGTTGAGCCCGGAATGGGTGAGGGCGAGCACGGGGAGGCCCGTGTGAAGGCGATCGTCACGCAGGGCCAGGAGCTCGGCGACCCCGTGGACCTCGGGCATGGCGAGGTCCAGAACCACTGCGTCGGGAGCCTCGCGCGCCAGCGTAGCCATGAACTCAGATTCGGTCGGCTCCGCCACCTCGAGCCCGCGGCTGTATACGACGTTCGCGAGTTGCTCTCGACGCTCCTCGTCGTCGACCATGAGAAGGACCCGCCCTCCGAGCCGGCGGCCGAGATTCCGCCAGAGCACGCGGAGGATGTCCTCTCGATCGAACGGCTTCATGATCAGATCCACCGCACCGAGCAGGCGGCCCCGTCCCTCGTTCGCCACGACGCTGACGACCACGACCGGGATCGACCGGAGCTTGGGATGGGACTTGAGCCGCTTGAGGACCTCCCAGCCGGTCATGCCGGGCATGATGAGGTCGACGGTCATCAGATCAGGCTGGTGAATGTGGGCGAGCCGGAGGCCCTCGTCGCCGTTCTTGGCCGTGAACACCTGGCACCCGAACTCTTCGAGGAAGTGCGCGAGGAGAATGCGCGAATCCGTCTCGTCGTCGACCACCAGCACCTTGAAGTCGGCCCACGTCGCTTTCGGTCCGGTGGCGGTTGCGTCCTCATCCTCTCCGCTGCGGCCCCCGTCCCCGTCCTCAGCCAGGCGGGCCAGGTCTCCAGCCGAAACCGGGACCGGTGCGCTCTCGGGGGGGACCTCCGCGTCAGATCGAGACTGTTCGCCGTCGGACTGGGGCGCCGAATCCCTTTCGGACTCCACGGCGCTGGCACCGATCCTCTCGGCGCGACCCGGGGCTACGGCCTCCCCGGCGTCGCCATTCCGCGGGTCTCGCTCGTCCACACCGGTGAGGGCGCCGACGCGTTCGTGTTGGGTCGCGGCCTCTGCCTCGTCCGTGTCTTCCGGAGGCCTGACCGGACGGGCCGCACGCTCACCCAGGACGATCTTGAAGGTCGACCCGTGCCCGAAGTCCGACTCCACGATCAGGTCATATCCCATGAGGAGGCAAATCGATCGCGACAGCGCCAGGCCGAGCCCCGTTCCGCCGTACTTCCGGGAGGTGCCGGCCTCCGCCTGCTGGAACGCCTCGAAGATGGCCTCGAGGCGGTCCGCGGGGATCCCGATGCCCGTGTCTTCGACGGCGATGGCGGTCGGCGTCCGGCCGTCCGAGGCCAGCTCCAGGCGGACCGTGACGGAGCCCTTGTGCGTGAACTTGAGCGCGTTCCCCACGAGGTTGATGATCACCTGCTTCAGCTTGGCCGAATCGGTCTCGACCGCAGCCACCGACTCGGGAACGTCGGCGACGAGGGTGATGTCGCTTTCCTTGGCCTTCGCTTGACCTTCGAGCTGCTGCACCGTCTCGACGCAAAGGTGAGCGAGATCGACCTCCTCGATGATCAGCTCCATGCGCCCCGCCTCGACCTTGGCGAGATCGAGAACTTCGTTGATCAGGGCGAGGAGGTGCTTGCCGTTGGCCAACACGCGGGTCAAGAACCCGACGTCCTTTTCGTTGAGGCGCTCGTCCTTGTTCTTCAGCAGCACGTTCGTGAAGCCGATGACCGAGTTGAGCGGGGTCCGGAGCTCGTGGCTCATGTTCGCGAGGAAGTCGCTCTTCGCCTTGTTGGCCGCCTCCGCCTCGTCCTTGGCGATCTGCAGGGCCTCTTCCGCGCGCACCCGCTGCGTGACGTCCTTCCCGAAGAAGACCGCCCCGATCACGCCGTCGGCCGAATGAATCGGGTTGGCGTACAGCTCGAAGTAGCGGAGCTGCCCGTCGACTCGATCCGTGCGGACCGCGACGTGGCGCTCGCCGGCGAGTGTTCGTGCGTAGAGCTCCCGGTACCATTGGGCATCGTCCTCGCTCGGGAACAGCTGCGAGGGCACCATCCCGGCCTCCGGCTCCCGACCGGTCCTGGCCTCGATCGCCAGCGAGAAGGCCGAGTTCAGCGTGATCAGCCGGTGCTCCCGATCCACGGACCAAATGGAGTCGCCGGTGTTCTCGACCAGAGCCTCGAGATTCCGCTGCGACTGGTCGAGCCTTTGCTCGGCGAGCCGCTGCTCGGTGACGTCGCGAAGGATGCTCTGCGTCCCCACCGCCACGCCGTCGACCACCTGCGCCTGGGTGCTTCCGGAGAGGCTCACCTTCCGCCCGTCGGAGGCGAGGTATTCGGTATTGAATCGCCTGGGCTCACCACCGGCCAGGACGCGGTTGATCTCCGTCTCGAGCTCGTCTTGGAAGGGCCGGGCCACAACGTCGAAGAGGGTCAGCCGGCTGAGATCGTCGTCGGAATACCCCAGCGTCCGCTTCCACGAGCTGTTCACGTACAGGAAGCGACCGAACTCGTCGACGCGCTGGATCAGGTCATTCGCGTCGTCCAGGAACGCCTGGAGGCGGACGCTGCTCTCCTTGACCGCCTGCTCGGTCTTTGCCCGGAACTCGACCTCTCTGGCCAGGGCGGTGTTCGAGCGTGTGAGGGCGTCGAGAACCGAGGCTTCACGCGTGAAGGTGGCATACACGCTCGACATCAGTCCGGTGAGCACGGCCACGTAGCTCAGCATCTTGAGGACGTGGGCCAGATCGAACATGGCATCGAAACGCTGCCACGACTGCGACATGAAGCCACCGTGCGCGAGCATCCCGAGCAGGAGCGACAACATCAGCCAGTGTTCGAAGGCGTCCCAGCGCCAACTTCCCTTTCGGTAGAAGCCGATCAACGCCAAGAGGAAGAAGAGCGTGGGCAAGAGCTCGAACGGCCGGGTGACCAGGCTGGACGGCCGGAAGAACCACTCCAGATGCACGTAGCCGAAGAACAGGAGATTTGCGAACGCCAGGACGAGGGCGGTCAGATAGATCGGCCCCTCGGCGATCGGCTCCTGGCGCCCGGATCGGACCTCCTGCCGCCACGCCAGGAAGCTCATCAGGAGAAAGCCCGACAGGAACACACGGCTGGCAGTCCACGTCCAGGCGTAGATCGCGATCGGATCGAACCGTCCATCGCTGTACACCCGAGCATCGAGCACGAGCTCCGTGGTCGCGATGACGTGGTTGAGATCGAGGATCCCAGCACCGAGAAAGCCACACCCGATGAGCAGGAAGGTGACCTGCTTCCGGCTGTAGTAGCGGACGAGCGCGAGTCCCCCGACGATGAACGCCAGGACGGTGGACACGGCCTCCATGATGGAGTGCACCGGAGCCGCCGTCTCCCAGGACGAGTCGCCCCGGAGCAGCATCGAGCCCCCTACGAGGGCCAGGAAGGTGATGACGTACAGGCCCGAGCGCTCGAGACCCCGATCGGGGCCGGACAGCTCGTTCTCGGTCGAGCCGCCGGCGATCGAAACGAGATCGTCGGCGGTGTGCCCTTGGAGGGGATGCGCTTGGGTCGTCAACCCGTCCGGTTCAGGCAACGCTCGATCGCCTCGATGAGGACGTCTTCATCGACAATGGGCTTCGTGACGTAATCATTGAATCCGAGCGAAAGGAACTTCTCCCGGTCTCCGGCCATCGCGTGGGCCGTGAGGGCGATGACCGGGAGGTGCTTGAGCGACTCCTGCCCGCGGAGCCAGGCCAGGACCTCCGTCCCGTCCATCTCGGGGAGCGAAATATCGAGGAGCACCACGTCGGGGATGTCCCCCGGCAGTCCTTCAACCGCTTCCACACCGGTCTCGTACTCCGTCAGCTCGTAGCGATCCTCGAGGAGCGCCCACACGAGCATGCGGTTGTCGGGGTTGTCCTCGACGACGGCGACCTTGCTACTCATCGGGCATCGTCCGTTCCAAGGCCTCGAGCTCGGTCATCACGACGGCGTACGCCGCCTCGATCCGGGGGAGCAGCGACCGGAGCTCGTCCAGATCCTGATCGAGGGCAGCCAGCTCGACATTCGTCGCGAGGCCCCGGAGCGTCTCCGCCCCGATGTTCGCCGCGCTCGACTTGAGCGAGTGTGACCCGCGCTCGGCTTCATCCGGGTCTTCGTCCTTGACCCCGTTGCGGATCTGGTCCATGCGTGTCCCCGAGTTCTTCAAGAAGAGCCGGACCATTTGAGTGGCGAGCTTGTCCCCACCCCACTCCTTGAGACGCTCGAGCGCCTGCGGATCGATGACTTGGGAATCGGTCATATTTAAAGGATTTGGGAGGGGCGTCGCACTGAAAGTCCAGTGTAAGGACCCCGGACTCCGAGTGCCATGATTCTGAACGGGACCGGCCTACGCACCGTGTTCCAATACGGACCGAATGGCCCGGACTCCCGCGGCAGGGCCATCCACGTGGCCGTACACGGCTGAGCCCGCCACCAGCACGTCGGCACCCGCGTCTGCGAGTGTCGCCGCGTTTCCCCCGTCGACGCCTCCGTCGACCTCGATCAAGGCGTCGACCCCGGCCTCGTCGAGCATGCCCCTCGCCCGTCGCACCTTTTCCGTGCTCGCGTCGATGTAGGACTGACCGCCGAAGCCGGGATTCACCGACATGATCAAGATCAGGTCGATCTGGGGAAGCACGTCACGGATCGTGGAGAGCGGCGTCGCGGGGTTGAGTGCGACGCCGGCCTTGGCGCCGAGATCGCGAATCCTCGAGAGCGTTCGGTGTAGGTGCCGGCACGCCTCCTGATGCACCGTCACGACGGAGGCCCCGGCCTCCACGAACGCCTCGAGGTAACGATCGGGGTCCTCGATCATCAGGTGGACGTCCAACGGAAGTGCCGTGGCGCGACGCGCGCCCTCGGTGACGACCGGGCCGATCGTGAGATTGGGCACAAAGTGCCCGTCCATGACGTCGACGTGGATCCAATCCGCTCCACCTGACTCCACGGCCGCGATCTCCTCCCCGAGCCTGGAGAAGTCCGCCGACAGGATCGAGGGAGCGATCCGGGTCGGGGGGCGACTCATGCCGCCCGCTCGGACGTGACCCTACGCACTCCGTTCGCCGACGCCACGATCGCCTCGGATGCCATTCCGAGGAACAGCCCGGTATCGACCACACCGGCGCGGTACATGACGGCGCGCTCCAGGGCGACCGGATCGGTGATACCTCCGTCGAAATGGCAGTCGAGGAAGAGGTTGCCGTTGTCGCTCCAGATCGGCTCGTCGTCCGTGCCGGTCCGCAGCCGCACCGCGGCCCCCAGCCCCTCGAGAAAACCAACGTGCGACGCCCAGGCCCATTCGACGACCTCCACCGGCAACGCCGACTGCGTGCCGAGACGGTCCACGAGCTTGCTGTCGTCGGAGATGATGAGCAGCCGCCTTGACGCCTGCGCGACCATCTTCTCGCGGAGAAGCGCCCCGCCGAGGCCCTTGATCAGGTCGAGCGAGGGAGAAATCTCGTCCGCACCGTCGATCGTCAGGTCCAGACTCGGATGATCCGAGAGAGCTCCCAGTGGGATCCCCAGCTCCGTGGCCTGACGTTCCGTTCGCAGGGACGTAGGAACGCCGACGACCTCCTTCAAATCTCCCGCGTCGAGTCGCTCGGCGAGGAGATCCACGAGGTGGCGCACCGTGCTTCCCGTGCCGAGCCCGAGGACCATCCCGCTTCGGACGGATCCGAGGGCCTCTCGGGCGGCGTCCCTCTTCAACTCTTCACGACTCACGACCGGTCGACACTCCGTTCGCGCTCTGGAGGACGGCGGAATCTAGGAGGGGGACGGGAGCCGATCTAGGGAGCGGAGCCGCCGATCGTCCGGAGTCGGTCGCGCGCCGCCTCGATCTGCGCCCCGACCGAGCGACCCGAGGTGCCCCCGTCGGCGTCTCGAGCGTCGACCGAAGCAAGCCAGTCGAAGATCTCGTGCACATCCGCGTCGAACGTCTCGTGCTCCCGCTGGAAGTCCTCGAGGCTCAAGGCCGATAGCGGAGTCGAGCGCCCTTCGGCGGTGCGCACGAGGCGACCGACGACCTCGTGGCTCTCGCGAAACGGAACACCGCGGCGAACGAGGTAGTCGGCCAGATCCGTGGCGAGCAGCTGGGCATCCATCACCTCCGCGATCCGATCCTCCCGGAACTCCGCCGTAGCCACCGCCCCCGTGACAGCCGGAAGCGTGAGCGAGAGCGTATCGATCGTGTCGAACAGTGGCTCCTTGTCCTCCTGCAGGTCACGGTTGTAGCTCGTCGGCAGTCCCTTGAGCAGCGTCAGCACGCTCACGAGGTTGCCGACCAGACGGCCGGACTTGCCACGGGCCAACTCGGCGACGTCGGGGTTCCTCTTCTGCGGCATGAGGCTGGAGCCCGTGCTGTAGCCATCGGAGAGTCGGACGAAGCCGAACTCCAGGCTGGAGAACAGGACCAGGTCCTCAGCGAACCGGGAGAGGTGCACGCCGATCATCGCACCTGCGTACGTCAGATCGCAGATCCAGTCGCGGTCCGAGACCGCATCCATGGAATTGTCGCTCACCCGCTCGAAGCCGAGCTCGGCCCGCAGAGCCTCTCGATCGATGGGGAACGGACAACCGGCGATCGCTCCGGAGCCCAGCGGCAGCACGGCGGTCACGGTCCGAGCCGCCCGTATCCGCTCCAGATCGCGAAGTAACGGGAACAGGTGTGACAGTGCCCACTGCCCTGCCCGAACGGGCTGCGCCTGCTGGAGGTGGGTGTACCCGGGCATGATCACGTCGCCAGCGCGCTCGGCGAGGCCGAGCAGCGCCTCGGCGAGGCCGACCAGCAGGCCGGAGATCCGATCGGCGGAGGCCATGCCGTAGAGACGCACGCCCGTCGCCGACTGGTCGTTGCGCGATCGGCCCGTGTGCAGCTTACCAGCTACGGGGCCCACTTCTTCCCCGAGCATCCGCTCCACAACGGAGTGGATATCCTCCTCCAGCGCCTCGGACAGGCCTTCGCTTTCAATGCGCTCGGCCACGCGCTCGAGTCCCGCTACGATCGCCTCCGTTTCGTCGGGACGCAGCACCCCCGCCGCTCCAATGGCCCTCGCCCACGCGATGCTCCCGCGCACGTCCTCACGCCAGAGTCTGGCATCGACATTCAGGCTCAGGTTGAAGGGGACCATCTCGGGCGCCAT
>JBDHDM010000210.1:0-7690 GCA_039591515.1 Gemmatimonadota bacterium
TATCAGAAGCTCGGCATGCAACGCTATCTGCACTACCGCGGCGAATTGGAGCCGTTCGTCACGGCCGTTCGCGACCGGGCCCTCTTCGTGCAGAACGGCCAGCGGGGACGTTGGGTCGGGGACGACAAGCTGTGCCTCGCGGTCCTCTCCGACCCGAGCTTCCGCTACCTCTTCGACGAGAACGACTGGGCGCTGCTGCAGGAGCACGTACCCTGGTCACGCAACATCCGCCTCCTCGACGACGCAGAGCGGTCGGAGGTGTGCGGCGACCGGGAGCGCTTCGTCCTCAAACGTGGCCTGGATACTCGGGGTCAGGGCGTCGTCGTCGGCCGGGGTGTCGATCCGGCAGAGTGGGACGCGGCCGTGCGCCGTGCGACGGAGGAGGGTTGGCTCGTCCAGGAGTTCCACCCGACCTCGTGGATCGAGCGCGACTTCGACGACCCGACGCTGCAGCGCCATGACCTGGCGTTGGGGGCGATCAACGGAGAGCTGACGACCCTGTTCAGCCGGAGCAGCGGCGAGTTGAGGGTGAACATGGCACGAACCGGTCGGATGCACCCCGTCTTCCTCGGCGCGCCACCTGCCTAGCGGGTCATCAGGAACGTGGCCTTCAGGATCAGGCTGCGATCGCGGAAGTAGATCCCGGTCGTCGGATCTCGACGCAGCTCGTTGTACACGAGGAAGACGTCGCTGCCCGGGCGGTAGGTCCACCGGAATCGGGCACTGGTGCTGAACTGGTCGTTCTGGGAGTTGAACTGCGTAAGCGCCCGAAGCGACATCGTCGGCGACATGCCGAAGTCGACCCGCAGTGAGGCGAGGTCGACGTCGAAATCCCCTCCTGGCAGGCTCACGTCGTTCCGCGTGTACGCCCCCTCGGCGGACAGTCGGTCCGTGATCCGGGCGCCGAGCTTCGCCTGCGCGTCCCAACGATCGCCCCCGTAAAAGCGCTGTGGCGAGTACATGAGTCCGTAGTAGACGCGGCGCGACGGATTCGAGTCGAATGAGAAGCGCCACTCGCCGAATTGGTAGTCCCCGGCCGGGATCGTGACGCCACCCAGCACGAAGTCCTCTTCGACGCGATCGAAGTGGTCGTTGAACCACATGTTGAGGAACGCCCCGTTGTCGAAGCGTGCCCCGAGCATGTAGTGCCAGCGGGAAGCCAGTCGGAGTCCCGTCTGGCTGCTCGTGTAGATGTAGTTCACCATCGGCGACAGTACGCGGATGCCCAGGAAGTCGGGGCGCGGATTCCGCTCCAGGTGGAGCTTCGTGGTCCGGATCCCCGCGCGGGGGAGGAAGCCGACCTCCGGGTTGAAGTCTTTGTCGAAGTCGGCGTACTCGCCGAAGATGCGCCAGTCGGTGTCGAGCCAGGTGGCGTTCACGTAGCCACCCATCTCACCGTATCCGAGGTCGTCGCGGTCCGGGGTGCTCGGGTCGTCCGGCGGAATCACGAAGTCCGGAGTCTCCGTCTTCGCGATCCAGGTCGTGACGTTGAAGTTCGGGTGGGGCGCGATGACGGCGTCGATCGCGTACGTCCGGTTGTAGTGATCGTCGTCGAGGTCGCCGATAAAGTCGGTCGAGGCCTTGTTGATGAAGAGCGCCCCGATGCGTGAGCGCGACCAGAGGTTTCGACTGTATTTGGCGACGAGGAAGTTCTCCGCGGACGTAGTCGGAGAGCCCGCGATCCCGTCGAATTGGTTCGTCTGCACGTTCATCAGGGCGATGTCGTTCCGCCCCACTTTGCCGGTCAGGCGCGCGCCGGCGATGATGGGCACTTCGTCCCCCGCCGGCGTCAGGCCGATGCGGCGGCTGAAGAAGAGGTCGGCGTAACGCGAGAACGCGCTTACCGATCCGACGTTGAACTGTCCCGAGTTCTCGAGAAAGAAGTCCCGCTTCTCGGGGAAGAACAGCGGGAATCGGGTCAGGTTGACCTGCTCGTCGTCGATCTCCGCCTGCGCGAAATCCGTGTTGACCGTGAGGTCCAGGTTCAACCCCGCGGACAGGCCGTACTTCATGTCGATCCCCATGTCCCCATCGAGATCGTCCGTCGTAACGTCCTGCTCGAGGACCGAGCTGGCGCCCCCGGTCACGAAGGGGGTCACGCGCAGATCCATCCCCCTGTCCAGGTCACGCATGCCGTCCAGAGAGCCGGCCAGGCTCACCCGGTGGATCGTGAACTCCTTCGAGACCGGCGCCCAGAACGCCTGCTCGTTCTTCCGACCGATGTTGCGTTGGATGTTCATCCCCCAGCTCTGCGTCTCGGTCGCCGGGAAACGAAGCGTGACCATCGGAATCGCGATCTCGGCGACCCATCCCTGGTCGTCCGAGCGCGCTGCAACGTGCCAGACGCCGTCCCAGTCACGGTTGATATTCGACGTCGGCAGGCCGAAGCCGGCGATCGCCCCCTCTCCCTCGTTGGACACCTGCTGATCGAATTGCGCGCCGAGCGGGTTCGTCACGAAATGGTAACCCGACCGGGAGTCCTTGAAGGTATCCAGGATGATCTGGATGTTGTCCTCGGCCAGGATCTGGTCCGAGTCCCGACGCATCTCGGTCGCAGTCACGGCCTCCGAGTCGAAGGCCCGGATACCGAAGTAGAGGTTCTGCGCGTCGTAGAGCAGGTAGATCTCCGTGCGCTCGGTCGCGGCGGCTCCCTCGATGGGCTCCTGCTGCACGAGCTCCTCGATCAGGCTGCCCCGGCCCCAGAGATCGAGCTCGAGATAGCCGTCCAGCACCGGCGGCACGTCGGTGGGCAGAGCACGGATCCGGTAGGCGTCCGACGAGACTTGAGCGGCCACGGAGTGGGAGAGACCCAGAGCCGCCGCGAGAGCGACGAGGACAACAGCAAGCCAATGTTGGGTGCTCGGCACTCGGGATCTCGGCATGGAATCGGAGAGGTGAGGTCGGCGCGCATTCGATGGGCAGAAATACCCTCGAACCCAGGACACGCAACCCGGTCCTTTCGTGGAGCTTGCCCCGACCGGGGGCTCACTCGATGTTGGCGCCCGACATCACCCGGGGGAGAAAGCGTGAAGACCGACATCGAGATTGCACAAGCGGCCGAGCTTCGGCCCATTCAAGAGATCGCGGCCAAGGTCGGGCTCGGACCCGAGGACATCGTCCCGTACGGTCACCACAAAGCGAAGATCCCGCTCGATACCGCGCGCTCGAAAGGCGGTGCGGACGGGCGCCTCGTGCTCGTGACGGGGATCAGCCCGCCCCCCGCAGGGGAGGGGAAGTCCACGGTCTCGGTGGGGCTCGCCGACGCGCTGAACCTGCGGCAGCGGAATCCCGTGCTTTGCCTCCGCGAGCCCAGCCTCGGGCCCGTATTCGGAATCAAGGGAGGAGCAGCCGGCGGAGGACACAGCCAGGTGGTGCCCATGGAGGAGATCAATCTCCACTTCACGGGCGACTTCCACGCCATCACCTCGGCGCACGCGCTCCTCTCGGCCGTGCTCGACAATCACATGTACCGGCCCAACAGCCTGGAAGTCGATCCGACCCAGGTGACGTGGCCGCGGGCCGTGGACATGAACGACCGAGCCCTCAGAAACGTCGTGATCGGGCTCGGCGGCCGCACCGGCGGGGTGCCCCGGCAGGACGGCTTCGTGATCACGGCCGCGTCCGAGATCATGGCGATCTTCTGCCTCGCCGACGGGATGGACGACCTCAAGGCCCGTCTCGACCGGATCATCGTAGGGTACACGAAGAGCGGGGAGCCCGTCCGGGCCGGCGGCCTGGGGGTCTCGGGCGCCATGGCCGTCCTCCTGAAGGACGCCATGAATCCCAACCTCGTGCAAACCCTCGGTGGCACGCCGGCGCTCGTGCACGATGGTCCGTTCGCCAACATTGCCCACGGCTGCAACTCACTGGCCGCGACGCGTGCGGGGCTCGCGTTGGGTGACGTCGTCGTCACCGAGGCCGGCTTCGGCGCAGACCTCGGTGCCGAGAAGTTCTTCGACATCAAGTGCCGCTACGGTGGGCTCGAGCCGGGCGCGGCCGTGCTCGTCGCGACCGTGCGCGCCCTGAAGATGAACGGTGGGGTCGCCAAATCGGACCTGGGCCCGGAGAACGTCGAGGCCGTCGCCTCCGGGGCGGTGAACCTCCAGGGACACATCGAGAACGTGCGGAAGTTCGGCGTGCCCCCCGTGGTGGCGCTCAATCGCTTCGCCACGGACTCGGACGCGGAGATCGAGGCCGTGCGTGCGGCCTGCGAGTCCGTCGGTGCCCGGATGGTGGTCGCCGACCCCTGGGGTGGCGGCGGCGAAGGATGCCTTGACCTCGCCGACGCCGTGTGGGACGTCCTCGAGTCGGGCGAGGCGAAGTACGAGCCCCTGTATCCGCTCGACATGGGCCTCGCCGACAAGCTCGACACCGTGGCCCGGGAGATCTACGGCGCGGAGGGTGTCGACGTCGAACCCAAGGCCGCCAAGGAGATCCAGGTGCTCGAAGGAGCGGGGCTCCGGGAGGTACCGGTGTGCATCGCGAAGACGCAGTACTCCTTCTCCGACGACCCGACGCTGCTCGGGCGGCCTCGAGGCTTCCGCATCTCGGTTCGGGAGGTCACCCCGTCGGCAGGTGCGGGCTTCGTCGTCGCGAAGACCGGCAGCATCATGACCATGCCGGGCCTAGGAGCCGAGCCGTCGGCCATGAAGGTGGACATCGAGGGCGGCGTCGTGAGCGGGCTCTTCTGAGGAGGTCCTCTTCGGAGCGGGATTCGTATGACGGGTAACCGTGTTCACATGGCCGCATCGAGGGCTCGGGTCCGGGCGGCTCTGCCCGTGGTCACGCTCGTGCTCTCCGGAGTCGCTCCGGGGACGCTGGTGGCCCAGGAGTCGGGCTGGCCGGTCGACCTCGAGATGATCGCGAAGATCCGCGAGGAAGGGCTCCAACGCTCGGAGCTGCCGAACACGCTCTCCTACATGACCGATGTCCTCGGAGCCCGGCTCACGAACTCCGAAGACATGGAGCGTGCGCAGGGCTGGGTCGTGGAGGAGATGAGTCGGATCGGGCTCTCCGACGTGAGGCGCGAGCCGTTCATGGACTATGGCGTGAGCTGGGACAACGAATACGTCTCGCTGCACATGCTCGAGCCCGACTACACACCCCTGGTCGGCTATCCGATCGCGCACACCCCGGGCACAGCCGGCCGCCAGGCGCTCGAGGTCGTCATCGCCGACGTCCGTACGCAGGGCGACCTCGAGCAGTATCGCGGACGCCTGCGCGGGCTCGCGGTGCTGTCCTCTCCCCCGCCCGTCATCGACCTCACCCGCTTCGAGCGCGGGACGCCCCGGCGCACGGAGGAGGAGCTGCGGGCCCTCGAGGAAGACGTCCTCGTCCCGCCGCCCGGACCGGATCCCTACTTCTCGCGACTCTACCCCCCGCCGCCCGCGAACCCCGAGATCCTCACGGCCGCGGAGAAGCTCGACTTCTACGTGGCCGAAGGTGCCGCCGTCGTGCTCGAGTCCAGCAGCGGCTGGCCCGGAGCCGTCCGCGGCTTCGCCCGGCCCGGAGCCAAGATCGACCAGTGGTCCCGGGAGGCGACGCTCACATCCGTGCCGATCATCGCGATCACGCCGGAGCACTACAACCGCATGTATCGCGTCCTCGCACGTGAGATCCCCGTGCGGGTGGAGGTCGAGGTTCGCAATCGACATGGTGCCGACGTCACCCAGGCTCACAACGTGATCGGCGAGATGCGCGGAAGCGATCGACCCGACGAGGTCGTGATGCTCGGTGCGCACTTCGATACCTGGCATGCGAGTCCGAACGCTTCGGACAACACGTCGGGCGTCGCGGTGATGCTCGAGGCTATGCGGATTCTGCAAGCCGTCGGGGCCCGGCCGAGCCGAACGATCCGGATCGCGCTCTGGTCCGGCGAGGAGCAGGGACTATGGGGCTCCCGCGCCTATGTCCGGCAGCACTTCGGCGATCCGCGGGACCCCGACGTCGGCACGACCGACGCATACGAGCGCTTCTCCGCCTACTTCAACCAGGACTATGGACCCGGCCAGTACCGCGGAATCTGGCTCCAGGGCAACGAGCACGTACGTGCACCCTTTGCGGCCTGGATGGAGCCCCTGCGCGACATGGGCATGACCACGATCTCACCGCAAGGCGTGGGGAGCACGGATCACGTCCCCTTCGACGAAGTCGGGCTCCCCGCATTCCAATTCCTGCAGGCGCGCGTCGGGGGGACGGGAGGCCACACCAACCTGGACTTCTTCGATACGATTCCGATCGACGATCTGAAGAAGAACGCGGTTATCATGGCGGTCTTCGTCTACCATGCGGCGATCGCGGACCAGCGTCTCCCGAGAAAGGGGATGCGGTAGAACAGCGACGGCTCGATTTCCCTCGGCGCTCGGGCATTCGGCCCTCGGAATTCACCGCTCGAGCATCAACGCCCGGTACAGAAGCCGGCCCTGAACGTCCGCGAACACGGCGGACGAACCCTCCACCACGGGCCGAAGCGCAACGCGGATCGGCACGCCTTGGTCGGCCGCGCTACGCACCGCCAGCGCGAGGCGTCCGATGGCTCCCTCCTGGCCGTCGCCGAACGTGCGCAGCTCGCCGCTCCGTCCGAGCGCTTCGAGGGCGACGGCCGAGAGCAGGTCGGCCCGATCCGCCGCCCCTCCGTCGAAGACCGCGTCCGCCGTGGCCGTCACGACCGCCTCGTACGCGACCCGAGCCAGCTCGGGCCTGCCGGTTCGTTCGTGCGCGATCCCGAGTAGGTATCGCTCCAGTCGCTCTTCGGGCTCGTACGGCCGCCCCTGCCCGAGATGCTCCGGCCACGTCGTCGCCCGTTCGAACAGCTCCGCAGCCTCGCTCGGCTCTCCCCGTTCCAGCGCGTCGAGTCCCGCCAGCATGTGCGCCTGCGCGAAGAGCTCGTGCGCGGCGCTCGAGTGCTCCGAGGGCAGCACGCGCACCGAGTGCAGGATCTCCAACGCCGGCGCGAAGCGCATGGTCTCCACCAACGTCGCGACGTGCAGCAAGTCGAGATCGAAGCTCCCCGGGAAGTCGGTCCGCGCACGTTCGGAGACCCTGAGCGCGTCCTCGTAGCGACCCTCGTCCTGGAGATGTCGGATCAGGGGAATACGAAGGGTTCTCACCGTCGGATCGAGCTCGATCGCACGCCTCAGATCCGCTTCGGGATCGACACGAAGAGGCGCCGCCGGGGTGGCAGAGGTGACGGCCGCGGCCCGTGCGACGTAGAACGGGGCGTAGTCCGGCTCGTCGGCCAGCTCGACCATCAACGTGGCCGCCTCCTCGACGCGGTCGCGCGCCCACAGGTTGAGTGCGGACAGGTACGACCACGACCAATGCCCGCCGCCCAACCGTGCGGCCTCGCGCAGGACGGGCAACGTCTCCGCCCGGTAGGGGAAGACGAACGCGACATCAGCAGGCCGGGACAGGTAGCTGGCGTCGCCGGTCAGGCTCGCCAACCACGCACGTGCGAGCGGATGGCCGCTCCACGAAGGACTCGCCTGGAGGATACGAGCGGCGTCCGGCTCGATGCCCCAGCGAGCGTACGCGACCGCGAGCTCCTGGACTTCCTGCTCCGGATACTCCCCGAGCAACCCGCGCTCCAACGACCTGGCGTGTGCGGGTGACGGGTCCGCCAGGTAACGCTCCGCCGCCACGAAGTGGTCGAGCGGATCGATGCGCTCGATCTCGGCGAGCAACTCGCGCG
>JBDHDM010000211.1:0-7667 GCA_039591515.1 Gemmatimonadota bacterium
AGCTGGAGCCTCGGGCGGAGCCGACGAGGCCGGCGACGACGGGGCAGCAACGGGACTCCCGGCCGACAGCTTGTCCGCCACGTCGCGCAACGTCCGTAGCGTCGCGAGCTCCGCGGGCTCGATCTCCGGCATGCCGGGAAGACGCTCCTGGAGCTCCGACAAGATCTCCACCTGCTTGATCGAGTCGATCCCCAGACCTGCCTCCATCTCCATGTCGAGATCCAGCATGTCGACCGGATAGCCGGTCTTCTCCGAGACGACCTCCAACGCCATCGCGGTCACGTCGACTTCAGCTGCCGCGGGCGGCGCCGACACAGCGGGCGCCTGAGCCGGCGCCTCACGTGCAGGAACGGGGGCCACATGCGGTGCCGGAGCCGGCTGCACGGGAACCACCGGTTGCACGGCAACCATCGGCTGCGCCGCGACGACGGGCTGCGCCGCGACGGGCGAAAGGATGGGAGCCGCGGGGGACGCTGCACTCGGCGAGGCGAGGCCAGAGAGAGCGCGCGAAGCCATGTCGAGGAACGCCTGATGGCTCTCGGCCATGAGCTCCTGGTAGCGGCGGTGCGCCTCGATGGTGACCTGGTGCACCTGCGCCGTGAGCGCCGCGCTCTCGGGCGCCGCCGTCGCCGGCGGCTCCGGCACCTCGGCCCCGCTCCGACCCGCTCCGACAGAAGTCGATCCGGCCGGGACGGGAGGCAACGGGGTGGGGGCAGTCGCCGATCCACCGGACGCGGCCGTAGCGGGGGCCGCCCCACGTTCCGGCTGACGCTCCGGCGTTTCGGGGTTCGGCGGTGCGACACCGTCCGCGCCGTTCTCCGGAGGATAGGGGCGGTCGTGATTGAAACCGGTGATCATGATCTCGAAGGGCTTCGCTTCGGCGGGGGCATCGGGAATCCGATACCCTTCCGAGAGCGACTGAAAGTCGAGCTCGACGCCGGAGACGGCGAGCTTGCCGAGCCCACGCCAGAAGGCGCGCAGCCCGGACGAATTCTTGTCGTCGAGGTTGACGGCGAGGTGGGGACGGTCGCCGAGGCACCGCTCCACCAGCTTCGTCAGGACCCGGCCCGGCCCGACTTCCACGAAGCGGGTCACGCCGGAGTCGTACATCGCTTCGATCATCTCGCGGAAGCGGACGGGCGAAGCCAGCTGGTTGGCGAGCTGGCGCCTCCCGGCCTTGGATGTCTTCGGATAGACGGCTGCGGTGGTGTTGGCCCACACGGGAACCGTGCTCTTGCTCCAGCCGACGGTACCGAGGTAGTCGTGGAACGGCTCACAGCTGTCCGCCACGATGCTCGAGTGGAACGCCGACGCGACCGGGAGTCGGACGCTCCGAAGTCCCTGGGCATCGAGCCGCTCGGCAATCGCGTCGATCGCCTCGACGGAGCCCGCGAGCACGACTTCGCTCGGGGCGTTGTCGTTGGCGATCACCACGCCCGAGTTCTCGTCGATCAACGCGCTCAGCGTCGCCGCGTCGGAGAGGACGGCGATCATCGCCCCCTCCCGGCTGGCAGCCGCGTCGGACATCAGCGTGCCGCGCTGCCTCGCGATGGCGAGGAGATCAGTCTCCACCAACGTCCCCGCCGCCGCGAGTGCGGTCAGCTCGCCGAAGCTGTGTCCGGCCACCGCGTCCGGCTCCAGGCCCATCTTCCGGAGCAGGTGCAGGTAGCCCAGGCTCGCGGCCGCGATGGCTGGCTGGGCCGTCTGCATGGCGGTCACTCGCCTCTTCTGCGCCGCGCGATCCTCGTCGGTGAAGGCGGGTGGCGGAAAGACGGCCCGATCGAGCCGTCCGTCCGCAAAGACCTCCATGTCGGCCGCGGTGTCCCACACGGAACGAGCTTCGTCGAACGCCATCGCCGCACCGGCACCCATGCCCACGTACTGACTTCCCTGGCCGGGAAAGACGAAGGCCAGCTTGCCGTGCTCGACCTCTCCGAAGCCGAACACGACGTCCGGGTCGAGAATGGTCGCCTCGCTTCCCGCCAGGAGCGCCGTGCGCGCGGCCTCGATCTTGACGGCCAGCTCGCCGGCGTCGGAGGCGACGATCGCCATCCGAGCCGCCGCACCTGCCTCGAACGTCGCCGCAGACTCGTCTGCGAGGCGGGCGAGTGGTTGACCCGCCTGCAGCTCCTGGAGCAGACCGTCCAGCTCGCTCCGCAGCTCCCCGGCGGAGCCACCCGACAGCAGCACGATCTCGTCCGACCAGGTGCGGAACCGCTCGGGTCGCTTCCCGGGGCCCGTGTATTCCTCGAGGGACACGTGGAAGTTCGAGCCGCCGAAGCCGAACGAGCTCACGGAGGCGCGTCGCGGGTGGTCGCTCCCCCGAATCCAGGGCCGAGCCACGGTGTTGATGTACAGGGGTCCGTCCTCGAGACCGAGCTGAGGGTTCGGATTCGAGACCTTGAGCGTCGGCGGGAGGACCTTGTGATGTAGCGCGAGCGCGGCCTTGATAAGCCCCGCGGCCCCGGCCGCGGCCTTGGTGTGGCCGATCTGCGACTTGACGGACCCGAGCGCACACCATGCCTCGGAGCCTTCGCCCGCCGGCTCGAAGACGGAGCGGAGACCCCTCGCTTCCGCCGCGTCGCCAGCCTTCGTCGCGGTTCCGTGTGCCTCTACGAGCTCCACGGTCGCGGGGCTGTAGCCGGCCTTGTCGTACGCACGGATGAGCGCCTTGGCCTGACCTTCCGGACGGGGCGCGTACACGCTGGAGCCTCTTCCGTCGGACGATGCGCCGACGCCTCGGATGACCGCGTAGATCTCGTCCCCGTCACGCTCGGCGTCCTCGAGGCGACGCAGCGCGAGCATCCCGACACCCTCACCGATCAGGGTACCATCCGCGTCCTCCGAGAACGGCCGGCAGTCGCCTGTCGCGGAGAACGCAGGGGTCTTGGAGAAGCACATGTACATGAGGATGTCGTTGAGCGCGTCGACACCCCCGGCGATCACCATGTCGCTGTCCCCGAGGTACAGCTCGCTCAGCCCGGCCTGGAGCGCGGAGATCGAGCTCGCGCAGGCGGCATCCGTCACGAAGTTCGACCCGCCGAGGTTGAGCCGGTTCGCGATGCGGCCGGCCACGACGTTGCCGAGCAGGCCGGGGAAGGTGCTCTCCTGCCAGGGTTGGTAGTGGTCCTTGATGCGCTGGATGATCTCCTGAACCCGACTCTCGGGCAGGCCCTCCTGCCGCAGAGCGTTCCGCCAGATGGGGTGCTGCAGGCGCGAGCCCATCTCGACGACGAGCTCGGTCGACGAGGCCACGCCGAGGATGACGCTCGTACGCCCGTGGTCCACGTCCGGCCCGAAGCGTCCGGCATCTTCGAGGACCCGTTTCGCCGCGATGAGCGCGATGAGCTGCGCCGTGTCCGTCGCAGGGATGGTCGTCGGCGGCATGCCGAACTCCATCGGATTGAACGGAACCGGATCGATGTAGCCACCCCGCTTGGCGTACGTCATGTCCGGCGAGCTCGGATCGGCGTCGTAATAGTCGTCGATCAGCCAGGCGTGCGGCGGCACGTCCGTAAGGCGATCGGTCGCCGATACGATGTCACGCCAGAAGCCGAGGACGTCGCGACTTCCGGCGAACAGCGAGCTCATTCCGACAACGGCGATAGGAGGGGAGGTCGGCATCTATTTCTCAGCGTAGTGGACGAGGGACGAACGCGCGGTCGGTCGGACCGAGCGGGACTCCGACGAGCCGTAGTTGGCGGGCCCGGGTCATCCAGGCCGCTCCTTCCAGCAGGTTCAGGCCGATCTGGACGACGGATCGGTTCTCGACGGGTTCGAGGAAACTCCCGCGGACCCAGTCGTTGAAGGCGCCCATCGCGGGTCCGCACCAGATCTGGTAGTCGGCACGCCGGCTCACCTCGCCGGATCGCGCCCACTGGGCCCCCATGAACAGGTACCAGCGGAAGACCAGCGCCATCTTGTGCTTGGGGTCGGCCTCGGCTCGTTCGATCTCGGCCGGATCGCGCCGCTGGAAGAAAGCCTTCGTTTCCTCCCAGATGTCGGAGACGCGCCGACCGAGGAGACGCTGCTCCATCGAGGAAAGCGCCTCCGCCGGCATCGCATCGAACGACGGATACGCGCGGTAGATCCGGTAGAGCTCCTTGCCGCGCTGTGCGAACATGGTCCCGCGCTTGAGCACCTGGACCTCGACGCCCATCTCGAACATGTCGGCCGCCGGAGCCATGGCCACGTCGGTCATGCTCGCCTGCGCGAGCATGCGGCGGCCGTCCTCGGACAGCCCCGATTCGATCGTCGCCTGGTTGACCGAGCCCGTGACGACGTACGCGGCCCCGGCCGCGAACGCGGCGGCCAGCGCGGCCGGCGTGCCCAGTCCTCCACCCACGCCGATTCGTGGGCGTTCCGCGTACCCGTGCTCGGCGGCGACCTCGTCGGCCAGCTCGATGATGCGTGGGAGAAGAACGGGAAGCGGACGGTTGTCCGTGTGCCCTCCGGAGTCGGCCTCGACCGTGATGTCGCCAGCGACCGGAACGAGCCGTGCGAGCGCGGCCTCCTCCGGTGTGAGCTTGCCCTCCGCGACGAGTGGATCGAGCAGCGAAGTCGGGGCAGGCGACAGAAAGGGCCGTGCGACCTCGACGCGCGAGACCTTTGCGAAGATGTGCGTGCGGCGCCGGATCACACCCTGCGCGTCGCGGCTGAGGCCCTTGGCCGACAGGTAGACGACGGCTGGAGCGAGGCGCATGTAGGCGGAGGCGGAGATGTTCGTGACCCCGCGCCGGAGCATGAGCTCCGCAAAGTCCATCTCCATGTGTGATTCGTGGGGGCTGTGGATCAGGTTGGCGCCCCAGTTCCGGACCTCTCCACCCAACGCAGACTGAATGGCCGCGACGGCCTGCTCCACGTCGGGGATCGTCAGTCCCGCGCTCCCGAAAAACGCCATCATGCCGGCGCGGGCCCCCGCGATGACCATCTCGGCCGACGCGATCCCCCGTGCCATCTCCCCCACGACGTATGGGAAGCGGCAGCCGTGCGCCGCACAGAAGGACCGATCGCCGAGCCACTCCGGATAAACGGGAGGAAGAACCGCGACCAGAGCCTCGTCTTCACCCACCGCACCCTCGATCGCGCCGCTGGGCCCGATTCGTACGGCCCGAGCCCCGCGAGGGCCCGCGATCACGCCGACGGGCACGCGCACGGAAGCACCGCCGGGGCCCTCGGGCGATGCCGAGTGGCCCGACCGCGCCCCCGCAGCGGCCTTGGGGGGCGCGGCGAGTGCAGGGCCCGGGGGCATCGCTGCGCCCGGGCCGGCGGTAAGTCGTCCTTCCATGTACTCCTCGAGTCAGCCCCGGGCACGCTCTACCCGACGCCTGTGAATCCCTGGGACCGTGGATTCGACCGGCTGGAACCGCGGTCCGGGACACCGCAGAACATAATGAATACCGCAGCAAAAGGGGCCGATAAACGTAGGATCGGGGGTCGGATCCCGACAGCGCGCCGTCCGGCCCGGTCCCGCGCGCGGCTCAGCGGCGAACCCGGGTGAGCTCTCGGATCGTGGCCCTCAGCGCCTCGGACTTGCCGGCTCGCTCGAGCTCGGCCCACATCAACTCGACCGCTCGTCGATCGACGAAGCCCGGAGGTGTACCGCCCGAATCGCGATGCGACAGCCCATGGTCGGCTCGGAACGTGTCGATCGCCTCCGCGATCTCGTCGTCGAGCACGGCGGAGCCCCCGTCCCGCTCGAGCTCCGGCTCATCCGCTCGATAGTAGCCCAGAGCGTGCATGATCAGCTTCACCTGCCAGACGTCGTTGCCGGCCGGTTGAGAGAGCTCCCGGTGGCCGAGCGTTCCCGACACGGTGTCGTAGATTCGTCGCAGCTCCGCGACCGGTGTGGCATGCTCGCATACGTTGATGTGCACGGTCTGACCGTCCGGTCGTCTGGCCATGCCCTCCCGCGGGTCGGCCACGATCACCGCCGCGGACTGGAGACGACCGACGCGGCGATCCCCGCCAACCTGCTGCCCCGCCCGCAGCGCCTCGATGAGTCGATCCGCCAGGTGTCGGTTGGATCCTTCGCTCCGCTCGAACGCTTCGGCCACCGCCTCGATCACCTCCGGGCCGACCAGGACGTTGCCCTGAGCCGCGTAGTACGGACCCGACCGGTGACCTGCCCACGCGCCCGGCCCGGATCCCGTATGCTGGGCCGCCCGTCCGTCGAGCGAGACGACACCCACCTGCCGGCGATCGCGCCCCTCGTCCCCGGCCGTGGCGCGGGCGAGCGCCTCCTCGGGTGAGAGCCCCTCCTCGAGCATGTCGAGCAGCTCGGCGCCGTACTCCGTCCGCGTCGAGGCCTGGGTCGCGACCGCGCCCACGCCCGCTCGGACCCAGGGAACTCCGTTGCCCACGCAAGCGACCCGCGTGGTGACGGCGACGCCCGACTCACCGGTCTCGGAATCGACGGCCGCGATCGAGAAGGTGTGGAACAGCAGATCCTCACCCCAGGACGCCGGCTCCTGGGCTCGGAGCGCCACGGACGACGACCCCAGCCACGCGAGGGCGGCCGTGGCCACCAGCGCCGCCCGCACCGCCGCGCGGGACCGCCCGCGGGCAGACTCGGCGCGCAGGCGCGCGTCGGCGCCGCGCTCGTCCGAGGTGGAGCGGGGGGCATCCTGCGCGAAGAAAGAGTGCATGGCGGGTCCACGGGTTCGACTGGAGGCTCGGGACGTCGGGCGGGAGAATGGGACGTTGCGCGGGAACGACGGGGCCGGCAAGCACGCGTTCGGTGTGAAGACCGACACTCTGCCCTGCGTATCCGGTACTGGAGTACAGCGAAATGAGAAGCTCGGCCATATAGTTGGAGCGACGCTTCTTCGACGATACACCGAGGCGCCTGCCGAGCGGGCGCCACTGACCGGAGGACCGCGGCCATGGGCCTGTTCGACAAGATCCGGGGCGAGTTCATCGACGTCATCGAGTGGACCGACTCGAGCCCCAACACACTGGTCTACCGATTCCAGCGGCACGGCAACGAGATCAAGAACGGCGCGCAGCTGACCGTGCGCGAGGGACAAACAGCGGTCTTCATCGACGAAGGGCAGCTCGCCGATGTCTTCCCGCCGGGGATGTACACGCTGGAGACCGAGAACCTCCCCATCCTCTCGACGCTGAAGGGCTGGAAGCACGGCTTCGAGAGCCCGTTCAAGGCGGAGGTCTACTTCGTCAGCACGCGTCAATTCACCGATCAGAAGTGGGGCACCAAGAACCCCGTCACGATGCGTGACTCCGAGTTCGGCCCGGTGCGCGTGCGCGCGTTCGGCACCTACGCCATGCGCATCGACGACCCCGGACGCTTCATCAAGGAGATCGTCGGCACGGACGGGCACTTCACCACCGAGGATGTCACAGACCAGGTCCGCAACGTGCTGGTCGCACGGTTCTCCGACGCGATGGCTTCGTCCGGAATCCCGGTCCTGGACATGGCGGCGAACTACGACGAGCTCGGCGACAAACTCAAGGACCGCGTCAAGGACGACATGGAAGGGTACGGAATCGAGCTCCGCACCCTCCTGGTCGAGAACATCTCCCTCCCGGCTCAGGTGGAAGAGGCGCTCGACAAGCGCACGAGCATGGGCGTGATCGGAGACCTCGACCAGTACACGAAGTACCAGACGGCCGAGGCCATCGGCGACATCGCGAACAGTGAGGGGCCG
>JBDHDM010000212.1:0-10475 GCA_039591515.1 Gemmatimonadota bacterium
GCCCTGAGAGAGGGCGTCGACCGCCGGAAAACCCGGCGTCAGGACCGGAATCACGAGGAAGAGCAGGAGGACGACGCCATCCATGAAGCGTTCGACCACGAGGGTCCCGAACGCAGCCGTGGCACTCACCGGCTCCAGCCTGCTGAGCGCGTACGCCCGGGCGAACTCGCCCACACGAGCCGGCAGGATGTTGTTGGCCATGAACCCGATCGAAACGCCGGCGAATCGAGATCTCAGCCGCGTGCCGGAGTGCACGGGGGTGAGCAGCACCTTCCATCGGAGCGCGCGAATCAGGAATCCCGATGTCGCCACGAGCACCGAGGCCCCGAGCAGAACGAAGTCGCCTCGCCCGATCTCCGAAAGCACCTCACGGAGGTCCACGTCTTTCAGGACCAACCAGAGCAGTGCGATGGTGACGGCGAGACCGAACGTGGCCTTGCCCCAGTGCCTCATCGAGACCGCGCCCCCCGCACGATGGTGACCATCTCTCGGACCGCCCGCTCCATTCCGACGAGTACGGCACGCGAAACGATGCTGTGCCCGATGTTCAACTCCTCGATGTCCTCGATCGCTGCCACCTCCGCCACGTTCTCGTAGGTGAGCCCGTGTCCCGCGTGCACGGCGAGGCCCGCCGCGCGCGCAGCCTCCGCGGCCGCGACGAGCCGACGTAGCTGACCCGCTCGCTCGGCGCCCCGGGCGAGCGCGTACTCCCCCGTATGCAGCTCGACCGCATCCGCCCCCGTGTCCTTCGACGCTTGGACAGAGTCCGGCTCGGGATCGATGAAGAGGGAGGTCGGGATTCCACCCTCGCGTAGGCGGAGAACCGCACGCTGCGTAGCGCTGCGCTGAGCGGCCTCGGCGAAGGAGAGCCCCCCCTCCGTCGTGACCTCCTGGCGCTTTTCCGGCACCAGCGTCGCCTTGGCCGGACACCAGGCGCACGCCAAGTCGAGGATCTCCGGCGCGGAGGCGAGCTCGAGGTTGATCGGCGTGCGCGCCGTCTTCATGAGCAGATCGACATCGCGGTCCTGAATGTGCCGACGGTCTTCCCGCAGGTGAATCGTCAGGCCATCCGCGCCGGCGAGCTCGGCCAGCACCGCGGCGCGGACGGGGTCCGGCTCGTCCGTGCGGCGAGCCTGCCGCACGGTCGCGACGTGATCGATGTTCACGTAGAGGCGCATCACGTGCCCGGCCATATCAGCTCTCGGCTCCCGCTCCGGTGGTCTCTCTCCCGGCGTATCGTCCGAGCAGCTCCTCGAGCTCCGCTCGCGCGCCCTCGTCGAGCCCCGACCGGGAGTCCCCGGTCGACGCCAGGCGCAGGGTCTCTCGTGAGAGTACGGCATACAGGCGCTGGTCGTCTCCTTGGAGCGCCCGTAGGTGCAGATCGGTTGCCTCCAGATCGCCGCGCAGGACCGGTCCCGACAGCGTCTGCTCGACGCCATCCTCCTCGAGCGCGACGAGAACGCTCCGGGCCAGTGACAGGAGTGCCGGCGTCGCCTCGTCCGGGTCGACCCCGGCCTGCACCAGGAGGTGCAGCGCGTGGGAGATCAGGGGAACGAGCGCACCCCCGCCCAGGGCCACCGCGGCCTCGAAGAGGGGCCGTCGCACCGCCGGGACGGGGAAGGCACGCGCACCCATCGCCTCGGCGATGCGTCTCGCCGTCCGGAGCGGATCCGGCGCGGCGGTCACGGCCACATAGGCCCCGCGGAGCCGGGCGGGCCCGTCGATCGGATCGTTGAGCACCACGAGCGGACGGAACGAGCCGACCCCGTAACCGCTCCGGTGGAGCGGCTCCAGCACATCGGTCGGTAACGTTCCGGAGAGGTGGAACACGGCGCAGTCGCGAGGCGCGGGCCCGAGCGCCGCAATCGAGAAGGTGATCTCGGGCACGGCCGCGTCAGGGACCGCGAGGAACACCGCCTCCGCGTCGTCGGGAATCGCCTCGATGCCGAACACGTATCGAACGTCGGGCTCCTGCAGCACCGGGTGGTTGGACGGTCTGGCATGCCGCCCGAAGACCACGACCTCCCGAAACACCCCACTCTGCTGTAGTGCCGCGGCCAGGGCCAAACCCACCCGGCCGGGCCCGGCGATCACGACGCTGGTCATCATGCCACCTCCTCGATCTCGATGCCTTCCCTCGTGCGCAAGCGTCCCAGCAGGCCCTTCGGTACCCGCGCGGTGAGGGACACGTGCAACCGCTCGTCACATCGCGATACGACCTCGCCCTCGCGGTAGACGGTGGCGATCGCTTCACCGTCCTCCACGGGGATGTTCAGCGTCACCTGGGCCAGCTGACCCTGGACTCTCGCCCGGAGTGTTTTGACCTGAGCTCATACGGTCTATCTTGTTGAATACCAGAATTTTGTCTTTGTCAGACAGCTGCAGGTCGTGCAAGACCTCCAGCACGACGGCCCTCTGCTCCTCCCAGTCCGGGTGCGACGCGTCGATGACGTGCAGGAGGACGTCGGCTTCGCGGGCTTCCTCCAGGGTCGAGCGGAACGACGCGACCAGGTGGTGCGGGAGCTTGCGAATGAAGCCGACCGTGTCCGTGAGCAGCGCTTCGTGCCCCGATCCCAGATCGACGCTACGCGTGGCCGAGTCGAGCGTGGCGAAGAGCCGATCTTCCACGAACAGCGGCGCGCCCGAGAGCGCCCGTAACAGCGACGACTTCCCCGCGTTCGTGTATCCCACGAGCGCGACGCGAAAGCTCCCCTCCCGGGCCCGGCGCTGAACCGCCCGCGCCCTCGCGACGCCTTCCAGCTTCCGGCGAAGATCGCGGATCCGCAATCCGATGAGACGGCGGTCCGTCTCGAGCTGGGTTTCACCCGGTCCACGCAGCCCGATTCCTCCCCGGATCCGCGACAGGTGGCTCCACATGCGACGAAGACGGGGGAGCAGGTACTGCAGCTGGGCCAGCTCGACCTGCATGCGGGCTTCACGCGAACGCGCGCGGGTCGCGAAGATATCGAGGATGAGCTCCGAGCGATCCATGACCCTGACGCCCGTGACCTCCTCGAGGCCCTTCCCCTGCGCCGGGCTGAGCTCCTCGTCGAAGATCACCAGGTTCGCACCCCGCGAGCTCGCGCGCCTTGCCCTCCCCGATGTAGTACCGGGGATGCGGCGCCTCGATGCGCTGCACCAGCGTGCCGACCACGCTGCCTCCTGCCGTGTCGGTCAGGCGTCCCAGCTCGAGAAGATGATCGTCCGCAAGGTCACGGGAGGTCGCTCGATCGGGTGCCCCGACCAGCACAGCCTTGTCCACCGGGGTCTTGAGATCGATGAGTTGCGTCGGGATCGGTCACCTCCGGCCCTTCCAGGCTGGTTCCCGAAGAGTGTTCGCAGAACGATACCCAAGGAGCCCTGGCGCTAATAGGGGTTCAGGCGCGGTCACCCGTCTTTGGGGTCGGCATGCCTTCTGCGCTCGGCCCACCACTTCAGTCGCTCGGCTACGGTCTTCTCGAATCCGAAGCGCCCAGGCTCGTAGAAGCGCTCGCCGCGGAGCTCGTCCGGAAGATAGGCCTGCTCCGAGACCCCGTCCTCCTCCTCCGGATCGTACTTGTAGCCCGCGCCGTATCCCAGCTCCTTCATGAGGCCCGTGGGGGCGTTGCGAATGTGGAGGGGGACGGGGGCGGATGGTGTCTCCCGGGCACGTCGCAGCGCGCTCTTCCACGCGGTGTAGACGCGATTCGATTTGGGCGCCGTGGCCAGGTACAACACCGCTTCCGCGAGCGCCAACTCACCCTCGGGCGGGCCGAGGAATTGGAACGCGTCCCGCGCCGCGATCGTCGTCGTCAAGGCCGCAGGGTCGGCGAGCCCGATGTCCTCCGAGGCCATCCGCACGAGCCTGCGCGCGATGTAGAGCGGGTCCTCACCACCGTCGATCATCCTCGCCAGCCAATACAGCGCCGCATCGGGATCACTTCCCCGCACCGCCTTGTGCAGAGCCGAGATCAGGTTGAAGTGCTGCTCCCCGGCCTTGTCGTACGTCGCGAAGCGGTGTTGCAGAGCCTCCCGGGCCACCTCGACCTCCACGACACCACGCTCGCCCACGAGGTGGGCCGCCGCCTCCAGAACGCCCAGCGCCCGACGTGCGTCCCCGTCCGAAGACTCCGCGATGAACTCCAGCGCCTCGTCGCGGCAGTCGAGCTCCATCGGCGACATCCCCCGTTCGGCCGACAGCGCGTCGTCGAGGATGCCGCGGACGTCGTCGGTGGAGAGAGGCTCGAGAACGTAGACGGGCGCGCGAGAGAGCAGAGGGCGCACCACCTCGAACGACGGATTCTCCGTCGTGGCACCGATGAGGATCACCGTGCCCGCCTCGACATGTGGCAGGAAGGCGTCCTGTTGAGCCTTGTTGAAGCGATGGATCTCGTCGCAGAAGAGAATCGTCTGGCGACCGCTGGCCCGCCGCCGCTCCCCTGCCTCAGCGATGATCTGCCGCACACGGGCCACCCCCTCCGTGACGGCACTGAACGGGACGAAGGTCAGGCCCGCCTCGAGCGCCAGGATCCGAGCCAGCGTGGTCTTCCCGCTGCCCGGCGGGCCCCAGAGGATCATGCTCGCGACGCGACGGGCATCGACCATCGCCCGGACCGCCCGTCCTGGGCCCAGGATATGCTCCTGACCCCTGAACTCCGCCAGGGACCGGGGCCGCATGCGGGCCGCGAGGGGGGCGGAGTCGGAATTCACCGCCCCGTCCGCGTCGCCGGATGAGAAGTCGCCAGGCCCATCCGGCCCGCCGCCTCCGCGGTCCTCTTCTGGCACGGCGTCTCCCGCGAAGAGGTCCAGCTCAGCCATCGCCGGAGCCCTCGCGACCGCCATCCTCGGCGACGATCGTCGCGAGCTCGATCGCCCTGGCCCCGAGCCCGGAAGTCTCGTTGCGCGACGGGTCCTCCAGGACCCAGTCGAGCAGGCCCTCGAGAATCAGCCCGAATCCGGGACCCGGCCTGAGGCCGAGCCTCATGAGATCGCGGCCATCGATCGCCAGGTCGGAGACCGCGAGCGGAGGGCTCGTCCTCAGCACCGCCCGCGCCCGGCGCCACGACTCGACGACCTCCGTTGGCGCCGGCCCACGCGAACCACCCGCACCGGACGCTTCGTGCTCCCGCGCGCGAGCTTCCGCCAGCTCGATGCGCGCCACCCGTCCGAGTCGAGATGCTCCGTACCGCGCGAGCCACCGCCGAAACTCCGCGTCCGGCGCCTGCGGGCCCGGCAGCGGCGATGCAGACGCCAGGCGGGCGACCTCGTCGGTGACCGCGTTGGAGAGTCGCATCCGCACGAGCAGCGCGGCGGCGCGCTCCTCCAAGAGCGGACGCAGGAGCGCGGCCAGGCGGGTGAGCGGCCGTGCGGGCGGCAGTCGCTCGATGGTGGCCAGGCTCCGAGCCCACCCCCCATCGGACCGCACCGCGTCGAGCTCCGGATACACCACCGCCAGCGCTCCCGACTCCGCGTAGAGCTCGAGCGACCGGGCCGGCGCGGGGTCTTGTCCGAGCACCTTGAGAAGCTCCTCGCGGACCCGCTCCGGCGAGAGCACGGGCAGACGATCGACGAGCCCGCGGAGAGAGTGCCACGTATCCGGCTCGATCCTCAGCTCGAACCGTCCGGCAAAGCGCAGCGCACGCAGAATCCGGAGGAAATCCTCCCGGAAACGCTCGTCGGGCCGGCCCACCGTGCGGAGGACGTGGTCGTCCAGGTCCGCGGCTCCGCCGTAGGGATCGCAGAAGACTTCACGGAGGGCGTGCCAGGCCATCGCGTTGATGGTGAAGTCGCGCCGACCCAGATCCTCCTCGATCGTCTCCGCGAACACGACGACCGCGTGTCGACCGTCCGTCTCCACGTCCCGGCGGAAGGTCGTGACCTCATACATCGTCCCATCGCGCGCCAGCACGCCCACCGTCCCGTGCTCGATGCCGATGGGTACGGTGCGTCGAAAGATGCGACGCACCTCCTTCGGCGTCGCGCGCGTGGCCAGATCCCAGTCGCCCGATGGCCGGCCGAGCAGGGCGTCACGGATGGCTCCGCCGACCGCCCACGTCTCGAAGCCGGCGTCTTCGAGTGTGCGCGTGATCCAGCAGACCGCGGAAGGGGCAATCGGAAGGGTGGCCGTCATCCCACGAGCACGGCTCCCCCGTTGACGTTCATGATCTCACCGGTCAGATGACGTCCGAGCGAGGAGCACAGGAACAGGATCGGCCCCGCGATGTCCGCAGCGGTCGCGACCCGTCCCAGAGGGATCCCCTCGTCGATCGATCGACGTTCTTCCCCGAGAAGCGCGGACTCGGACATCTCCGTGTCGATCCACCCTGGCGCCACCACGTTCACCGTGATGCCACGACGCCCGAGCTCCACGCAGAAACCCTTGGCGAGAGAGATCATCGCGCCCTTCGTGGACGCATAGTCCGCGTGGAAAGCCTCCCCGCGCTGGCCCGCCGTGCTGCCCACGAGAACGATCCGTCCGTCGTCACGGATCCGGCGCGCGGCGGCACGGCACGCGTAGAAGATCGAGTGCAGATTGACATCCATGGTGTGATGCCACTGTTCATCCGTCATGTCGGAGAGCGGGACGTCCTCCGGCGGCCAGATCCCATGGTTCCCCACGAAGATGTCGAGCCCATCGAACTCGTCGTCCCCTCGGGCGAAGAGCACCTCGACATCCTCCTTCTTCCGCAGATCGCCCTGCTCTGCCCAGGCCGGCACGCCGAGGGCTCGGCAGCCCTCGACGACCTCTTGGGCTTCCGCCTCGCGACTTCTGAAGCCGATCCCCACGGAGGCCCCGGCCCGAGCGAGCAGCAGGGCGGTCGCACGACCGACCCCCCGTGAGCCCCCCGTGACGATCGCGTTCTTTCCCGTCAGGTCGATGAGCCTTTGCACTGTTCGCACGCTCCTGATCCGTTTATCCGTTGTCCCCCGCCCGGGACCTCTATCGAGCGGTGCCCCGCCCTGGCCGGCGCACCGCCCCCCTCAAGCGATCGATGAGTCGGCCTGACTCCGGGAGCGGAGGCACCGGCAGCGGCTCGTGCCCGTCGATCATCCGCGACGGATTGGTGCGACACAGGGCCTCGAGAATCCAGCGCCCCTGACGCCTCTCCAAAGCCGTCCACGCCTCCTTGCGATACAGTCGGAGGTTGGGGTTCCCGTGAAAATCCGTCGCCAGGTAGTCGGCGAGACCGTGCTCCAGGAGGGTGAAGGCAGCCTCCCGAGCCTCCGCCCCGTAACGGCCGACGAACGAGCCGTAGTTCACCTGGACGTACGCGCCCGCGTCCCGCCACCGTCGAACGATGAACGGATCGTTGGCCAGGCCCACGTACCGCTCCGGATGCGCCACGATGGGACGATACCCTTGGTCTCGAATCTCGCGAATTACCCGGGGCGAGCCGGGCGGCACCTGCAGTCGGGGCCACTCGACGAGCACGAACGGCGTGCCCGCCAGCCGAAGCCTCGGATCGGAAAGATCGGCCTCGGGAACGTCGATCATCACCTCGTGACCGCGCCGGAACTCCACCTCGGGGAAGGTCGAGCGCACCGCGGCGGCGGCCGTCTGGAAGGACTCGGTGACTTCGGAGAGCCGTTCCTCGAGCCGATGCGGCGTATGGGTCAGGCTCGCCTGGATGTGGGGCGTGGTCACGATCCGGCGGATCCCGCTGAACGTCATCTGCTCCACCGACTCCACTGCACTCGTCACGTCGCGCGCGCCGTCGTCCACCCCGGGCACCAGATGGCTGTGTATGTCGACGAGCGAGGTGGTGTCCGGCAGCATCAGGTCGCCCGTTCCTCGCCCAGGCTGCCGAGGCGCGTCAGCGCGGCCGCCGGATCTTCGCCCTCGAGGGCAGCCTCGCAGGCGTAGGTCAACAGCGCGTCGGCGGTCAGGAGATCGAAGGCGGCCTCTCGCACGCGTCCGGGCTTGGACAAGGCCGAGGCCAAACGCTCCCCAGCGGCCTCAGCCAGCCGAGCTACGTGGTCATCGACTCGGCCCGAGCCTCCGGTGCTTTCAGACGAGGCCCGCCGCGATGCCGCGAGCGCCTCGTCGGTTGCCGAGCGGAGCACGCCGGGAGCCGGGGGACGGCGATCGTCGAGCCACGACCGTAGCTCGCTCATCCCGACTCGGCACCGAGCATCGCCCGAACGGCCGCCGCTCCTGACGACAGCGCCTCGTCGACCCGCCCGGAGTCCTCGACTCCGGCCTGCGCCATGTGGGGACGTCCACCACCACGGCCCCCGACGACCGCCGCCACCTCGCGCACGACGGCATCCGCCCGGACGCCTCGCGAGATCATGTCGTCCGTCACGAACGCCAGCAGCGCCTGCCGGTCGCCCGGCATCTCCGCAGCCAGAACGGCGACCCCGCTCCCCCCCGAGGCGAGGAACGCATCACCCCACTTCCGGGCATCCTCTACGTCCCGGGTGCGGAGCTTCAGCCCTTGATACCGGGTGCTCGCGCCCCCTTCGAGGTCGATGGTCTCGTCGTGGACGAGGTCCTCGCCGCCGCCTCCGCCCAGCCGCAGCTCGTCCAGGAGGGCTTCGAGCTCGGCTTTCTCGTCCATGAGCTGTTCCACGCGCCGGGTGACGTTGTCCGGTTGGGTCTTCAGCACCTCGGCGGTCTCGGAGAGCGCGGTCTCCCGCCCGGACAAGTAGGCGAACGCCCCCCGGCCCGTGAGGGCCTCGATCCGGCGCACGCCGGCGGCGACCCCCGACTCGGAAACGAGCCGAAACAGGCCGATATCCCCCGTGGTGGACACGTGTGTGCCACCGCACAGCTCCATGCTGACGCCTGTCACGTTCACGACCCGGACCACGTCGGCGTACTTCTCACCGAAAAGCGCCATCGCCCCCGCCGCAACCGCCTCCTCGTACGACCGGTGGTCGATCTGTACGGCATGGTTCAGCCAGATATCGTCGTTGACGATGCGCTCGACCTCGGCCCGTTCGTCCATGGTCATGGGCGAGTTGTGGGCGAAGTCGAAGCGGAGTCGATCCGGAGCGACGAGCGATCCTCGCTGAGCGACATGGGTCCCCAACACCGCTCGAAGGGCCGCATGGAGCAGGTGCGTCGCGGTGTGGTTGCGCAGCGTGTCGTTTCGGGTCGTGCGCGGAACCGAGGCGTGCACCCGAACCACACCGGCCAGCTCGTCGGGGAAGGCCCCCTCGACGACCCCGAGCACGGCGGTGGCGCCAGCGACCTTCACGACCTGATCCACCTCCAGGGACCACCCCTCGCCTCGAACCAAGCCGGTGTCGGAGACCTGGCCACCGCTCTCCACGTAGAAGGGATTGTCTTTCAGCACGAAGCCGACGCCCCCATCGCTACGCCCGAAGCGGAGCAGCTCCGTCTCGACCTCGAGACGGTCGTATCCGACGAACTCCTGGTCCCCTTCGACCAACGTGGTCCAGGCTTCCACGTCCTGTAGATCGCTCGTGTCATCCGCGCCCACCTTTCGGTCCGCGCGCGAGCGGGCGCGCTGCCGCTCCAGGGCCAGTTCGAAGCCGACCCTGTCGACGGTGTAGCCGCGCTCCTCGGCCATGAGCTCCGTGAGGTCCAACGGAAATCCGAAGGTGTCGTAGAGCTTGAAGGCGTCTGCGCCGGAGATGGAGCCACCCTCGCCCGACACGAGCTGGCCGAATCGCTCCATGCCGCCCTCGATCGTCGCAAGGAAGCGATCCTCTTCGGCACGCGTCGCGCCGGTGATGTGCTCTCGTTGCGCCGCGAGAGCCGGGTAGACATCACCCATCGAATCGATCACCGCCTCGACGACACCGACGAGCGTCGGCTCTCGGCGCCCGAGGAGCCAGGCGTGCCGCACACCACGCCGCAGGATTCTTCGTAGCACGTACCCGCGCCCCTCATTCGAGGGGTACACGCCGTCCGACAACAGGAACGCGACTGCACGAGCGTGATCCGCCAGCACGCGATAGCTGACCCCCTCTTCACCGGTGGCGTCGTACGGACGGCCCACCAGCTCCCCGACACGTTCGAGGAGCGGAGCGAAGAGATCGATGTGGTAGTTGGAATCCGCCCCCTGGAGCACGGCCGCGATGCGCTCGAGACCCGCACCCGTGTCGACGCAGGGCGCCGGTAGGGGATGGAGCGTCCCCTCGCCGTCGCGGTCGAACTGCATGAAGACCAGGTTCCACAGCTCCACGATCTGGCCGGACTCGTTGAGCTCCACGAACTCCTCGGTGCTCCGTACCGGTTTGCGGTCCTCTCGCAGGTCGTAGTGCAGCTCCGAACAGGGCCCACACGGGCCCGTATCGGCCATTTGCCAGAAGTTGTCCTCGTCGCCCAATCGGTAGATCCGTTCCGGCGGGAGGCCGATCTCCTCGGCCCACAGCTCCGCCGCCTCGTCGTCCGAGTGGTGGACCGTGGCATAGATACGATCACCATCGAGGCCGTACGTCTCGGTGAGGAGCTCCCAGGCGTACCGGACGGCGTCCCTCTTGAAGTAGTCCCCGAACGAGAAGTTGCCGAGCATCTCGAAGAA
>JBDHDM010000213.1:0-7544 GCA_039591515.1 Gemmatimonadota bacterium
GCTGGTCAGGAAGCCGTCCTGGGCGTTGATCCCCGGCGTGAGAGAGAGCTCGGCGACCCGGTGCGCGATCAGCGAGAAATCACCCGCCTCCTGGACGTCCTTGGCGAAGAGCTGGAAGAAGCCGGTGTCGTCGACGGCGTGGTAGTCGTCGTGGCCCGCGTGCACGTTCAGGGCGTGCTTCGTCATCGCGCGAGCGGCGACGTTCAGGATGTACGTGAGCCGCTTTCCCGTTGCCGCGTACAGCGACTCGTGCATGTACGCGATTCCCTGGCCGCTCGAGAAGTTGGTCGAGCGGAGCCCCGACATGCTCATCCCGGCCGTGACGGCCGCTGCGGCGTGCTCGCCTTCCGGTTCGAAGAAGCGTAGACGCCGGCCGAAAGCGTTCGTCTTCCCCTTGGCCACGGCATCCGCCCAGCCCTCTCCCATCTGGGTGGAGGGCGTAATCGGATACGCACCGGCCGCCTCACTCGCGTTCGTCTCCGCGTGGACCACCGCGCCGGTCCCGTCCGTCGCCGTGGGGAGCCCCGGATAACGGGCTTCGGAGGCCCGGCCGTCTGCGCCGTCGTTCGTTCGAGCAGTCATCTCACACTCCGACCCCGGCCATGAGCTCGGGGAATTGCTGTCCTTCCAACCAGACGATGGCGCCGGTCGGGCATCGCTCGACCGCACGCGGATTCTCGACTTCGATTCGGTCGTAGTTCACCACGGCGAGGCCGTCGATCATCGCGATGAGCCCCGTCTCGGCGTCCATCGCGCACCGACCGCACGCGTTGCAGGCCACTGAGCATACGGACTCCGCAGCGTCGCCCGATAGCAGGTTTCGGCACTGCACGAGCAGGTGGTGGTCACTCGGCATGAGAACGAAGAGGTCGAGCGGACACGCCTCGACGCAGTCCCCGCACGCGGTACAACCCTCGAGATCTACGACGGGGAGCCCGACGGGGTTCATCTCGATGGCGTCGAAATCACAGACCACGGCGCAGTCGGCGTACCCCAGGCACCCCCAGGGGCAGGCCTTGCCGCCTCCCGTGACCGCTGCGGCCGCTGCGCAGCTCTCCACCCCGTGGTACACCGCCTTGTAGGGGGCGACCGGACGACCTCCGGCACACAGGAGCCGAGCGACTCGCCGATCGACGCGACCGGCGGTGACACCGAGGCACTCCGCCACATCTTCGCGCTCGTCCGGCCCCATGACCGTGCACTCCGCGGGTGTCGCTCGCCCACTCGTCACCGCCTCGGCGAACGCCCGGCAGCCCGCCTGGCCACACGCTCCGCAGTCCGCCCCGGGGAGGAGGTCTCGAACGGCTTCGATCCGCGGGTCCTCCCACACCTTGAAGCGGGCGTTGACGACCGAGATCGCAGCCCCGAAGACCGTTGAGACGCCGCCGAGGATCGCGACCGAGCCGAGCACCTCGCCCACGGCGGTCATGCGCTAGCCTCCGTCGTCGTCCGTGTGCGCGAGCAGCCATGCGGCCAACCGGTCGACGGGATCGACCTCGTCGGGCACCGGCGTGGCAGCCTCTGCCTCGCTCGTCAGTCCTGCGAGTGCCGCAGCACCGTCCGACAAGGTCTCGGACGGAACGGCCCCCGCGGACGGGTCGGACGGAGCCGGCCGCGCCGGGGCCTGCGCGAGCGTGCGCAGGTGAACCAGCTCCTCGAGCCACACCGGTGGTCGCCGCCCCCGGCCGACGGTGGCCTCGTCCGGCATCCGCTCCGTCGTGATCCGGCTCCACGTCGTGTCGCCCGCATCCGGATCGTGCCGGAAGATCGCCTGACCCGCCCGCTCCTCGTCGAAGAGGAGCGCCACACCGGGGTGCTTGGAGTCGACCAGCTCCGCGAGCTGCTCGGGATCGGCCGTTTGAATGACGTAGGTGCCGGGCGTGATCAGGCGCGCCAGCGGTGCCGGCGTCGTCGGGCCCTGGGCCACGATCACGATCTTGAGCTCACCGTCCAGAAACTCGCCGAGGCCGGCGGGCAGACAGTCCTCCCCGGCGACCTCGACCACCACGGGAGGCGCCAGGTGACGCTCTGCGCGGTTCCACAACCGGAAGGGCAGCGGCCCGAGCAGGTACGCGTGCTCGATCAGGTCGAAGAGATCGGCTCGAGCCAACTCCACGGCCCGGCCTGCCCCGAAGGCCTGGCCCAGGTGCGCGAGGGCGTCCTTCACCGTATCACGGAGATCCCCTCCCGGCTCGACCCGGGCCACGTGGGTCGATCCCTCGGCGAAGCCGGTGAGAATGGCGTCGGCCTTGGCCAGCACGTCGATCGACTCGGGTGTGAGGTCCGTCTCCGCGACTCCGAGCAACTGCGAGAAGCGCTCCGGATCGATCCGTCCGAGGGCGAACGGTCCGAGCTCGATCAGAGCCTGCTCTTCCTTGAAGCTCTGGGCGCCCGCGCGGTGCATCACCTCTTCCCGCACCTCTTGCTCGGCGGCGGCCACGGCGGACCGGAACGCGTCGATGCGCGGTTGCACCCTGGCCACCGCCTGGTCCATCGACGTCGGGTTCTCAGACGGCATAGCGCGCGAACTCCTCTTCGAGTAGCGCCATCTTCTCACGCGCGGTGTGCCTCACCACGGCGCGTGTCTCTTCGTAGCGGGGCCTCGACTCGTCGCGGAAGAACAAGCCCAGGCGGATGGCCGTGGAGTCCTGCGCCAACTCGCGCGCCCGATTCAGGTCCCCCGGGCGGTGCTCGATCCGCTCCTTGTAGATCGCGTCGAGCGAATCGACCCGGATCTGGCCGGGCCCATCCAGGATCTCCACGAGGTCCGGCTTCTTCACCGCATCGCCGAAGATGTCGGCGGTGAAGTGGGGGCAGCGCTGGAGCACGCGCACGAAGGCGAAGCCATTGTGATCGTGGGCGGCCTTCAACGTTGCGAAGAGGTGAGCCGGCACCCACTCCGCGGTCTGCGCCACGAACGACGCATTCGTGAAGCCGAGCGTCGCCTCCAGTGGGTTCATGGCCGGGAGGTAGGTCCCTCGAGGCTGCGTGTTGCTGCTGTACCCCTGCGGTGTCGTGGGGGAGGTCTGCTTCTTCGTCAGACCGTAGATCTCGTTGTCGAGCAGCAGGGCGACCATGTTCACGTTGTAGCGCACAGCGTGCACCCAGTGACCCGCGCCGATCGATATGCAGTCGCCGTCGCCCATCACGACGAAGACCTCGAGCTCGGGGCGGGTCAGCTTCACGCCCGTGGCGATGGTCAGTGCGCGGCCGTGGATTCCGTGGAAGCCGTACGTCTTCATGTAGTGGGGAAAGCGGCTGGAGCACCCGATCCCGGAGACGAAGACCGTGCTCTCGGGCGGAAGCTGCTTTTCCGTGAGCAGTCTCTGGGTCGCAGCGAGTACCGAGTGGTCGCCGCACCCCGAGCACCAGCGCGCGACCGGCCCCTGGTAGTCCTCCATGTCGAAGATGCGGTCGTCTTCGTGCGCCGCGTGCAGGAGGCCACAGCTTTCGGTGATCATGGCGCTTCTCCGTCCGGCATGTTTTCGCGAATGGCGTCCAGGATCTTGCCTGGCCGTAGCGGCTCACCCAGGACCCGGGTCCAGCAATCCACGTCGACGAGCGTGCTCCCCCGGAGCAGCCACGAGAGCTGGCCACGCCGTCGGTTCTGCTCGGTGATGAAGGGGTCTCCGCGCTTGTCCGAGTAGTTGATCTCGACCGTCATGACCTTCCGGAAGCCCGAGAAGATCTCCTCGAGGCCCGGTGGCAGCGGCGACACGAACGTCAGATGCAGCGACGACACCCGAAGGCCTTCGGCTCGGGCCCGTGAAACGGCTTCCTCGATCGCCCCCTTCGTGCTTCCCCAGCCCACCACCAGCAGGTCTCCCCGAGGCTCCCCGTTGATGGGCGGAGGGAGGAGCGTGCTCTGGAAGGCCGCGATCTTCCGGCTCCGCATCGTGCTCGCGCGCTCGTTCACGGAGGAGTCGTACGCGACCTTCGAGCCCTCGTCGTGCGCGAGCCCGGTCACGGTGTGCTCCCCACCCGGCTGACCGGGGATGAAGCGCCGCGAGATCCCGGTCGCCTCGTCCCAATCGTACGGCCGCAGACCCTCCGGCAGCGGCCGCTGGTCCGGAGCGTGCGATTGCCACTCGGCAGAGAGCGCGGGTCTCGGGAAGGGAGCCACTCCCGTCGCCAAGTTGGCGTCGGACAACACGATAACGACCGTGCGCAAAGCCTCGGCGAGGCGCCGCGCCGTCGTCATGACGTGGAAGCACTCCTCGATCGTGGCAGGCGCCACGACCACGTGAGGGGCGTCTCCCGGCTGTCCGAAGATCGCCGCGAGCAGGTCGGACTGCTCGACCTTCGTCGGAAGCCCGGTGCTGGGACCTCCCCGCTGTACGTCGATGACGACCAGCGGAATCTCCGTCATGATGGCGAGGCCCAGGAACTCGGTCTTGAGGGCCATGCCGGGTCCCGACGTGATCGTGAACGCGCACTTGCCCGCGTACGAGGCTCCGATCGCCACACCGGCGGCCGCGATCTCGTCTTCGGCCTGGTGCACGATGCCTCCGAACCGCTCGAAGACGTCTCCGAGCATGTGCGAGACGCTGGTTGCCGGGGTGATGGGATACATGGCCGCGAGCTCGAGGCCGGCCGCCACGGCCCCGAGGGCGATCGCCTCGTTGCCGTTCATCACCACCCTGTCGTGCGCCTCCGCCGACCGCGGAACGTCGAAGCGGAAGTCGAGATTCTCACTCGCCCAGGCATGGCCCAGCTCGAGGAGAGTATGACTCCGCTCGGTCACCTCCGGGGCCTTCGTGCGGAAGGCCTGGGCGATCTGGTCGCGGCAGCGCTCCACGTCCCGGTCGTAGATCCAGGCGAGCATCCCGAGGGCGAACATGTTCTTGCCGCGTCTCGGATTGTCGACGAGTGAGAGGCACTGTTCTTCCATGGGAACCTCGATGATCCGGTAGCCCCGGCCGGACAGCTCCTCCATCGCCGCGGCCCACTCCCGCCGGATCGACTCGTCCGGATGGTCGGCCCACATGTTCTCGATGAGGATCGTGGCGTCTTCGGCGAGCGCGTTGAGTCGGTGACGCCCCAGCAACGCCTGCTCGTTGAACGCGACGACCAGATTGGTCTCGTCCCCCCAGTTCGTGACGTCGTCACTCCCGAGTCGGATCCGAATGCCCGAGGCTCCGGCGGGGTTACGCGGGGGCGGCTCGACCTCGGCGGGGATGATCTCCACGGTCCAGACCCCGTTTCCCATCTTCGCGGAGACCGTGCCGAAGATCTGGCCGCATTTCTGCGCCCCCTCCCCCGAGTCGGATACGATCTCGACAGAGTTGTCTACGACGCGATGCGTCGTGACGTCACGACCGGTCGGCGGTGTCCCGCCGACGGTGGGTAGCTTCACCGCCATGTCCGTCCCCATGAAGGGTACGCTTCCTACGGCAGCCCGAGGGCTGCTGGCCCACCTGAACGTATGGGGCCCGGGCGGAGGCGGGTGTCAGGAGGGGTGGAGCCGCCCCGGTCGGGATTTCCGGCGCGCCGACGGTGGGGAAAGTCCCCACCCGGTCAGGGCGGGGGCGCCGCGGAGTCCGGGTCCTCGGGGCGCGTGGAACCCTCGTCGCGCGCCGTCTCCTTCAAGCGGCGGGGTGTATCGCCGCCCCGGACGAGCTGCTCGATCTGCCCGATGAGGGAATCGTCTCCCGCGTCGCTCCCCCCGAAGAGACCGTCGTCCGAGCCCATCTCGTCCATGCGCTCGACCACGCTGTGGAGATTGATCCACTTGTCGAAGCGCTCGCTCGCGCGCACGACCGAGTAGAAGAGGCGTGGCCTCTTTCCGCGCCCCGCGATGAAGTCGAGAATGATCGCGCCCGTGGCCAGCCAGATCGCCGCGAGGTCCTTGAGGCCGTCGAGGAAGAGCTTGGCCTGGAAGATCGCGAAGTCCCGCAACGTCACCCTGCGCGACGCCACGGTCATGGGCTTTTTGGTCATATGTTCAATCTAAGGTCGATCACGTACTGTCGCTCTCTGGGTCTCGCGCGGAAACCTGCCGATGTCTGGCTTCGGGCCTGACCCTACGGGAACACGTAGCGAGAGGTTCGTTCGGTGCGGCGGCCCCCTCCTCGGGCTGCAGGGACTTAACGAATGAACCGTACGCGACATCGACGCCCGTGGGCGGACAGGAACCATTCGCGGGTGTTGCCGTACGATCCGTTCCCCCCGCACAGTCCGGAACCGAGGCCATGAGGCGACTCCCCCACTCCGGTGCCCTCACGGGCCTAGCCACGGCCGCGGTCATACTCGCGGCCTGTGGCGATCGCGCGGGGGACCTCGCCGAGGGGGAACGAGCCGTCGATCCGATCGCTTCCGTGGCTCCCTTCGCTCCTGTCGGAGCGTCCTTCATGGGGCAGGAAGCACCGCCAGCCGTCGGTCGGCCCACGACCGGGGGCGGGATCGGTCCCCGCATGGATCCGTCCGAGCCCTCGGGTCGGTGGCCCTTCTACTGGACGCGCGCGGTGTACTCCGGGTCTGGACGGGGCTGGTACGGGGGTCGTGGTCGAGGCGGAGGCTCTTGGGCGACGGATTTCCCGAAGGGAGATCGCCAGTTCCTCGTGGTGCTCAAGCGCCTCGTTCACCTGAACGCGTACGACTGGGAGAACGCGGTCCACCTCGCCGACCCGAACCTGCGTCGCTTTCCGCTGCTCTATGCGGTGGAGGTCGGCCGGATGGACCTGACGGACGAAGAAGTGGACGGTCTTCGGAGTTACCTCGAGGCAGGAGGCTTCCTGATCGTCGACGACTTCTGGGGGACACGCGAGTGGGCCCAGTTCGAGTACAACATCCGGCGCGTCTTCCCGGACCGGCCGATCATGGACCTGACCCTCGACCATCCGCTCTTCTCGGCGTACTACGACATCGAGGAGATTCTGCAGGTCCCCAACATCAACAACGGTGCTGGCGGATACAGGACCCACGAGCGCGACGGGTACACGCCCTACGTGCGCGGGATCACGGACGACAAGGGGCGACTCATGGTCGTCATCAACTGGAACACCGATCTCGGCGACGCCTGGGAGTGGGCGGAGAGTCCCTACTATCCGCTGCAATACTCGACGTTCGCCTACGAGCTGGGTGCGAACATGATCGTCTACGGCATGAGCCACTGAGCGAGGAGGGCTCATGGACGCGGTGTTCGAGTTCCTGTTCAAGTATCGCAGCCTCGTCTTCGAGCAGGCGGAGTTCACGTTCGGCGCCCCGGCCTCGCTCCGTCTCTGGCTGGGCATCGCCGGGCTGGTGGCGGCGAGCGGCGTGGCCACCTACACGATCGCGCGCGGGCGGAGCACCGTGGCCGACCGTGGGGTCATGGCCGGGCTCCGCGTCGCCCTGCTCGGGCTGCTCGTGTTCTGCCTCATGCAACCGACGCTCGTGCTCTCGACCGTCGTGCCTCAACAGAACTTCGTCGGGGTACTCGTCGACGACTCGCGCTCCATGGGCCTCGAGAACGAGGACGGGACAGTGCGGAGCGACTTCGTGGCTCAGGCGTTCACGCCCGGCGAAGGCGAGCTCCTGGAGAGGCTCTCCGAGCGGTTCGTGCT
>JBDHDM010000214.1:0-7538 GCA_039591515.1 Gemmatimonadota bacterium
TCCAGGTAGCGCAGCGCGGGGAAGCTGATGCGACGCGTTTCGTGTCGCTGGAAGAGGTGTAGATAGATCGGTACGGCGATCGCGGCGCCGGCGAGGAGGAAGAGTGGACTGAGTGCTCCCATGATCGCTCCCGTCAGCCCAGCCGTTCGCGCTTCCGCAGGTAGGCGCGCAGCGCCAATGCCATCGGGGCGTCGGTGTCGACGACCTGATACTCCACACCGTGGGGACGCAGATCCCGCTCCCATTCCGCGAGGGCTTCTCGCACGGCCTCTCGATACTCCGAGCGAATGTCGGCGACGCTCACCAACAGCTCGTCCTCCGTTTCGGGATCGTAGAACCGAGCTTCGGACGCGGCCGGGAGCTCGCGCTCGCCGGGGTCGACCAGATGGAAGACGAGCACCTCGTGGCCGTGGTGCCGAAGGAACTTGAGCGCGGTGAGGGTCTCCGGTCGTGCGACCAGAAGATCCGAGAGCAGCACGACGAGCCCTCGACGACGGAGTCGGATGGCCACGTCCCGCAACGCACTCTCGGCCGAGGTCCCACCGCCGGCGTCCAGTGACTGGATCCGTCTCGCCAGCTCGTGGAACTGGCGCCGACCTCCGCGGGCGCGGACGCGGTCCACGACTTGGTTGTGGAACGCAGCCATGCCGACGGAGTCACCCTGCCGGAGGAGGATCAGGGCGAGAGAAGCTGCCAGGTGCCGCGCATACCAGAGCTTGGTCGGCTGTACGCCGGGATTCGAGCTCCATCCCATCGATTCGCTCACGTCGAGCAGGAGATGGGCCCGGAGATTCGTCTCTTCCTCGAACTGTTTGACGTAGTAGCGATCGGAGCGTCCAAACATCCGCCAGTCGATGTAGCGGAGGTCGTCGCCCGCCTGATACGCTCGGAGCTCGGCGTACTCCGCGGAGAACCCCCGATGCGGAGACCGGTGCAGGCCCATGATGAACCCCTCCACGACCGAGCGCGCGATGAACTCGATCCCGCCCAACTGGGCGAGATCGGTGGGCGCCAGGAGGTCGGCGCGGGTGCCGGCGGGGGTGGGGGTCGATCGATCGGTCATGAGAGCCCCGGAAGCTACCGGCGGGGTCGCGGCCCCTCAACGGGCTGTATGCGTCCAGTTCGTCCTCACGCTGTGTCCGCCCGAGAGGACACAGGCCGGGAGAAGCTCACCGTGCGCGGGCCTTCGCAGCTGGCACGGCGGTTGCGCAACACGGACCGCAGGAGTCTGGGCCCGGACACGGGAGGTATGATGGGCCACCGGAGCGTCGTTCGTGAGAGCCGATCGGGAATTCTGCTCGCGCTTCTTGCCTGCCTGGCCAGCGTCGAGGCCGTCACTGGCCAGACCGGATCGGGTTCGGCGGTCGTGGGAGCGGACTCGCTCGAGGTCCGCGTCTGGCTGGATCGCGGAGACGAGCCCGTCGTCGGTCCCGGCGACGAGGTCCGCGTGTATTACCGGGTTTCGGCCGACGCCTATGTGGCGGTCTTCCGGATCGACACCGAGGGCCGAGTGTCGCTCCTCTCACCGCAGCACCCCGGTGCGGATACGCGCGTCCAGGGGGGTCGAGAGTACCGCCTCCTCCTGGCGCGCTCGGCGCGGTGGGCGGTGACCGACGCGCCGGGAGAGGGCTTCTTCTTCGCCGTAGCATCGGAGGAGCCGCTCGACTTCGGCCTGTTCGACTTCGACGCCGCGGAGGGCTGGGGTGTCTCCGGGGCCGGGTCCGCGACATACGACGATCCGTATCAGGCGATCGACGACTACGTGCTCGCCCTGCTTCCGAGCTGGGAGTCCGTGCCGTACGCGTTGGACCTGCTTCCGTACGAGGTGGCCGAGGAGGCCGCAGGCACGGCCATGTACCCCTACGGGGCGTGGGAGGACGGCGACACGGCGCGCGTCTTCATCGTGCCGGGGCCGTATCCGGCTCCCCGGATGAGGCTGCGCACGTGGTATCCGCCTCATCGATACCTGCCTCCGCCCCCGCCTCGGTATCCGGCTCCGCCGGCCCGCTACGCTCCGCGGCCGCCACGGTATCCGCCCCCTCCGGCGCGGTACGCTCCGCCGCCACCCCGGTATCCGGCTCCGCCGGCCCGCTACGCTCCGCCACCGCAACGGTATCCGCCCTGCTGTCGGCCTCCGGGGCAGGCGCGGCGCCCGCGGTCACCCTCACCGTATGCCGCGCCGACGGCGCGGCCCGCGCGTCGCCCGGCGGCGGCCCCCTCGTCGCCTCCGCGGGGCCGCCCCGCCCGCCGCCCCGCGGTGAACCGGCCGCCGGCTCCCCGAGGGCATCCGTCGCGCGGGCCGGTACGACGTCGGGGCTATTGACGCACCACCCGGGGTGGGGGGCGGGATTGGGGCCGGTTACCTTTCCCGCCGACCACCATTTCCCCGCTCGGACGACCGTTGCTGACCGATCGCATTCGCAACTTTTGCATCGTTGCGCATATCGACCACGGAAAGTCGACGCTCGCGGACCGGCTCCTCGAGGCCACCCGCACGCTCGACCACCGCCAGATGCGAGAGCAAGTGCTCGACGACAACGAGCTCGAGCGGGAGCGCGGCATCACCATCAAGCTCCACGCCGTACGCATGGAGTACTCGGCCTCGGACGGCGTCGCCTACGAGCTGAACCTGATCGACACGCCCGGACACGTCGATTTCACGTACGAAGTGTCCCGCTCACTCGCGGCCTGCGAGGGCGCGATCCTGGTCGTCGATGCGACGCAGGGCGTGCAGGCGCAGACGCTGTCGAATCTGTTCCTCGCGCTGGAGGCGGACCTGGAGATCATCCCGGTCGTCAACAAGATCGATTTGCCGGGCGCCGAGCCGGAGAGGCGGCGAGACGAGATCGCGGAGCTTCTGGGCGTCGACCCCGAAAGCGTCCTCCTCGCGAGCGCCAAGGAAGGCATCGGGGTCGAACAGATTCTCGAGGCCGTCGTCCAGAGGGTTCCGCCGCCGATCGGCGACACGGAGGCCCCCCTCAGAGCCCTCATCTTCGACTCCTATTACGACAAGTACCTGGGAGCGGTCCCCTCCGTGCGCGTCTTCGACGGGGTCCTGCGGCCGGGCATGAGAATCACGTTCGGGGCCGCCGACGTCCGTTACGAGGTCACGGAAGTGGGGTGCATGCGACTCGGCCGAATCAAGCAGGACGAGCTGGGCCCGGGGGAGGTCGGCTACGTGGTGGCAGCCATCAAGGGAGTCGGCGACACCAAGGTCGGTGACACGGTCCTGGACGCTGACAACCCTTCCGCCGAGTTGCTGCCGGGTTATCAGGAAGCGAGGCCGATGGTTTTCGCCGGGCTCTACCCGACCGACACCGACGACTACGAGGACTTGCGGGACGCGCTCGAGCGATTGCGGCTCAACGACGCGTCGCTGCAATACGAGCCGGAGACGTCGGTCGCCCTCGGTTTCGGCTTCCGGTGCGGCTTCCTCGGCCTTCTGCACATGGAGATCATCCAGGAGCGCCTCGAACGGGAGTTCGGTGTCGACCTCATCACCACGGTGCCGAACGTGGAGTATCACGTCACGCTGACGGACGGGAGCGCGTTGGATCTGGAGAGCCCCACCATGCTCCCGGACGCAGGGCGCATCCTCTCGATCTCCGAGCCGGTCGTGTCCGCCCGGATCGTGTGCCCCTCCGAGTACATCGGCAACGTGCAGAAGCTCTGCTACGACCGCAGAGGCGTCTTCAAGGGGATGAGCTATCTCGACACCCAGCGGGTCGAGCTCGACTTCGAGCTCCCACTGTCCGAGATCGTGCTGGACTTCTACGACCGCCTGAAGAGCGGAACCCGCGGATACGCCGCCCTCGACTACGAGTTCATAGAGTACCGGGCGGACGACCTCGTGCGCCTCGATATCCTCGTGAACGGGGATCCGGTCGACGCGTTCAGCGTGATCATCCACACGGACAAGGCGTTCGAGTACGGCCGGGATCTCGTGCGCAAGCTGAAGGACCTGATTCCACGGCAGCAGTTCGCCGTGGCGCTGCAGGCCACGATCGGCAACAACGTGGTCGCCCGCACCAACGTGAAAGCGCTTCGCAAGAACGTGACCGCCAAGTGCTACGGCGGAGACATCACCCGGAAGCGGAAGCTCCTCGAGAAGCAGAGGGAGGGGAAGCGGCGCATGAAGCAGGTCGGTACGGTGGAGATTCCGCAGGAGGCGTTCCTTGCCGTGCTGAACCTCGGGGACGGGTGATCGGGGCCATGGATCCGACGAAGCGCGGCTCACTCCGGCTCGATACGCAGAGGCCGGTGTCGTGAGCGTACCCTGGGTCGTCGGTGTGGATATCGGCGGAACGAACTCCGTCGTCGCTGCGGTGCCCTTCCAGGGGGGTACACCCGCGGCGGTGCGCGAGACGGAGACGCGGCCCGAGCGCGGCCCGGAAGCGACCGTCGCCGAAATCGGAATCATGGCCCGGGCCGTAATCGACGAGGCGCTGGCGTCCGAGGGCGGGAGCCCAAACGACGTGCTGGGCGTGGGGATCGGCTGTCCCGGACCGCTCGACCTGAAGACCGGCGTCATCGGCGCGACGCCCAACCTGGGCTGGGAGGGATACCCCATCCGGGATCGAATCAGCGCAACGCTCGGCTTGCCCGCGTCGCTGGACAACGACGCCAACTGCGCCACCTACGGTGAGTGGTGGCAGGGTGCCGGGCGGGGCACCTCCTCGTTGGTCGGGGTGACGCTGGGCACCGGAATCGGCGGGGGCTTCATCAAGGGGGGCAGGCTGTTGCGTGGCGCCTCGGGATCGGCGTGCGAGATCGGGCACATGACGATCGCCTTCGAGGGCCGTCGGTGCGGATGCGGCAACGACGGGTGCCTCGAGGCGTACGCGTCCGGTCCCAACATCGCCGCTCGTGCGCTGGAAGGGCTCCGCGCCGGCGCTCGATCGATTCTGCCCGAGCTCGTGGCGGGCGACCTGGAGGCGGTGAGCGCCGCGACCGTGTACGAGGCCCTCACGCGAGGGGACCCGTTCGCGGCGGAGGTCATGAACGAGACGGCCTCATACCTCGGCGTGGGGCTGGCCAACCTCGTGAACATCCTCAACCCCGAGATGATCGTCGTGGTCGGGGGGGTGACGCGCGCAGGCCACCACCTCTTCGATCCGCTGCGCGCCGAGGTCCGGCGGAGGGCCTTCGGAAGTGCGGTGGACGCCTGTGCGATCGTTCCCGGCGCGCTGCCCGAGACCGCAGGGGTCATCGGGGCGGCGGGTGTGTTCGTGATGGAGCGCCGCCGCTGAGCCCGATGCTCGGCGTGCTCGGCACGATGGTGTGGGATCGGATCATGCTTCCGGGGGGCGGTCCGACGATCGAGGCCTGGGGTGGCGTCGGGTACACCCTCGCGTCCACGGCCGCGGGACTCGATCCGGGTTGGGCGGTGCTGCCCATGGTGAAGGTCGGAGCCGATCTGGCCGAGGAGGCGGGGGCTTTCATGGCCGACATTCCCCGGGTGGATCGACTCGCGCTCACCGTCGTGCCGCAGCCGAACAACCGCGTGGCGCTGCGCTACCTCAACGACGAGGATCGGACGGAGCGGCTCACTGGGGGTGTCCCGGAGTGGACGTGGTTGGAGCTGGAACCCTTGGCCGCGCGCTGCGATGCGATCCTCGTGAACTTCATCTCCGGCCACGAGCTCTCGTTGGAGACTGCTCGACGGCTCCGAGCGGGGTTCCAGGGCCTCATCTTCGCGGACCTGCACTCGCTCTTTCTGGCGGCACGGCCGGATGGCACGCGCGTGGGCAGGGCGGTTCCCGATCTGACGACCTGGCTGTCGTGCTTCGATGTCGTCCAGCTCAACCGCGACGAGGCGGCCCTCGCAGCGGCCGGTCCGACTTCACCCGAGGCGTTCGCGCGAAAGGCGCTGGAGGCGGGGCCGGGGGTGGTCGCGGTCACGCTCGGCGCGGAGGGTGTGGTGTGGGCTTCCAGTCGCGAGGCGGACGGGCTCGGCAGTGGGCGCGTCACGGTTGGAGGCGTTACCATCGATAGCCCGCGTCGGGGGGACCCGACGGGGTGTGGGGATGTGTGGGGAGGCGTGTTCTTCGCCCGCCTGCTCGCAGGCGATCCGGCGGATGCCGCCGCCCGCTTCGCCACGCGACTCGCCGGCCGCAACGTGGGCCATCGCGGGGCCATGGGCCTGTACGACTTACTTCGCAGCGAGGTGCCGCCCTGAACGTCATCGACGTACCCGGTTCGCTCGACCACCGCTCCATCGACGGATTCTTCGACGAGGTCGTGGGTCGGATGGGGCAGCGCTGTCTCTTCGACGCCCGGCACCTCCGGTGGGTGGACCCCGACGGCATGGTAGGCCTCCTCGTGGCCGGCACGATCGCCGGGCGCGACCAGACGCATCTGCCTCGACTCGGGTTGCCGGAGAGCACCGACGTCGTGGGCTACCTCACGCGGATGGGATTCTTCGAGGCTGCCGGTGGCGTCTTCGACTTCGATGCGCCGGTTCGTCGCGGGGCCGGCGGGCGGTCGGACGTTCTCCTGGAGATCACGTCGGTGGCCTCGAACGCCGACGTCCACTCCGTGGTCGACCGCGTCCAAGGCCGCGCGGGGACCATTCTCTCGTCCAGACTGGGGTACCCGGCGTCCGCCGCAGTCCAATTCTCGGTCATGCTGTCCGAGCTGTGTCAGAACATCATCGAGCATGCCGGGGCGCCCGGTTGGGTCGCCGCTCAGGCCTACAACTGGGCGAAGCGGCTCGGACGCTACGTCGTGGTCATCTCGGTCATGGACGTCGGGCATGGCTTCCGGGGATCACTGGCGGGAGAACACTCTGCCCGCTATGGCGACCGCTGGGGCGACACGACCGCGCTCGAGGCGGCCTTCCTCCACGGACTCACGCGCTTTCCGGACTCGGGGCGGGGCCAAGGGATTCAGCAGATCAGGCGGCAGGTGCGACGCTGGGATGGGGCGATCACGATCCGGAGCGGCACCGCCCGCATCGGTCAGGTGCCCGAGTGGGACGATACGCCCCCTCTGGTGGACGGCCTCGCGCCCCTCCCCGGCGCGCAGGTCAGCATCGTCCTGCCGGCCCGGTCGCAGGAGCCCAAGGAGGGCGAGGCACGCCGATGAAGGAGCTCCCTCAGCCGCCCATCTCGATCGATGTCAGCGAGGTGCTGGGCGAAGTCCTCGGGGACGTGCGAAAGAGCGTGACGTCGTTGTATTCGAGCCTGGTCACCCGGCCGACGGGGAGGGCGGTCCGTGCCGCGATCGAGATGCAGCTCGTCGGAGCGGGCTCCGTATCGTTGTCACTCATCGACTTCTCCGAGGTCGCGATCATCGATTTCTCGTGCGCTGACGAGGTCGTGGCCAAGCTCCTCCAGCAGTACCGGGTCGAAGGACCTCCGGACGCGTTCTTCGTGTTCCGCGGTATCCACGAGCCGCATCGCGACCAGATCGAGACGGTGCTGAGGCGCCAGGGATTGGCCGCCGTCGTCGAGTCGCACCCTGGGCTCTTCTCCGTCGCCGGTGAGAGCTCCGACGCGGAGGCAAGGGTGTGGCGCGTGCTCGAAGAGCGGGGCAGC
>JBDHDM010000215.1:0-7915 GCA_039591515.1 Gemmatimonadota bacterium
CAGGTCGCCTACCGTGCGATCGTCCCCTACGACACCGTGAGCTACGCGATCGAGTTCATCTCCGGAGAGCCGTCGCTCAAGTTGGCCTCGCCTGACACGCTCCGGACGATCGTCGCCAGCTTCGCCATCGGTCGAACGCGCTACAACCTCCCACTGATCGCCATCGCCTTCGGAGCCTTGGCGCTCGCGATCGGGCTCCTGCGAGGACGGGCACAGGCCCGCCGCGATCAGCTGCGGGGGATCACCCTGGTGACGATCCCGAAGGAAGAGGACGAAGAGTCGGGCGTCGACGAGGCGGCTGGTGAGCCGCCGGTTCCGCCGCCTAGTTCCCCCTGAGCACGACGCGACACCGGTAGCCGTCGTCCACGTCCGCGACGAGGACGGCCACGCGCGCCCCCCGCGGGTCCAGGCGAACCGTGTCCGCAACGCCCTCGCAGCGCTCGGTCGACACCCGGACGACGTGCTCGCCCGCATCGACCCGGAAACCGGTCACGAAGTTGCTCCTGCCGTACGGCTGCAGGTGGCCGGCGACGGCGCCGTCGATCTCGACGGCCGCGCTGTCCAGAACGCCTCGTGCCCACGAATAGTCGACCTGGATCGGAGCGCAGACCGTCACTCGCCATCGGCGTCAGAACGCGTTCAGACCCGTCAGCTTCTGGCCCAGGATCAGCGCGTGGATGTCGTCCGTGCCCTCGTAGGTGTAGACCGACTCCAGGTTGGCCATGTGCCGCATGGAGTGGTACTCGACGAGGATGCCGTTGCCCCCGAGAAGGCGGCGAGCCTCACGCGCCACGTCGGTCGCCATGCTGCAGTTGGCACGCTTCGCGAGCGAGACCTGCTGTGGGGTCATCGTGCCATCGTCCTTCATCCTGCCCAGGCGATAGGTGAGCAGCTGACCCTGCGTGATGGTGGTGAGCATGTCGGCGAGCCGCACCTGTTGGATCTGCTTGCCGCCGATGGGCCCACCGAACATGACCCGCTCTTTCGCGTACGAGAGCGCCTCGTCGAAGCAGGCCATGGCCGCGCCCACGGCACCCCAGGCGATCCCGTAGCGCGCCTGGGTCAGGCACATGAGCGGATGCTTGAGACCACCGGTGCTCTCGGGCATCATCGCGCTCTCCGGCAGCTCGACGTCCTCCAGCACGAGCTCGCTCGTGTCCGAGGCCAGGAGCGACAGCTTGCCCTTCTGGTCCTTCGCGCTGAAGCCGGGCGTATCCGTCGGTACCACGAAGCCTCGGATCCCCCGGACGTCGCCCAGCTCGCCCGTCTGCGCCCAAACGACCGCCACGTCGGCCATCGAGCCGTTCGTGATCCACATCTTGGCGCCGTTCAGCCTCCAGCCGTCGGACGTCTTCTCGGCACGCGTGATCATGCCGGCGGGATTCGATCCGTAGTCGGGCTCCGTCAGGCCAAAGCACCCGATGGCCTCTCCCGTCGCAAGCTTGGGCAGCCACTCGCGCCGATGCTCCTCGGAGCCGAACGCGAAGATCGGGTACATGACGAGCGCGCCCTGCACGGACACGAAGGAGCGGATCCCCGAGTCGCCACGCTCGAGCTCCTGCATGATGAGGCCGTACGAGACGTTGTTCAGCCCCGCGCAGCCGTATTCCTCCGGCAGGTTGGCGCCGAGAACGCCCAGCTCGCCGAGCCCCGGGATCAGCTGCTTGGGGAAGCTGCGCTCGATATAGGCGTCGCCGATGATCGGCATGAGCGTGCCTTCGACCCACTCACGGATCGTGTCGCGCACCATGCGCTCTTCTTCGGAGAAAAGCGCGTCGAGATCGTAGAAATCGATTCCTTCGAAGCGGGCCATCGGGGTCGCTGCTCGTCGTTGATGAGGGGTCACGGTAGCGGGGAAAGATAACCCCCGAGCCGCCCTCTTCCGGAGCCCTGGACCCTAACGCAGAAGGCTCGGCGCCACGTTCCCCGGCGCCGAGCGCGAAGGAAGGGCGGCGGGCGACCGCGGACGGAAGAGCGGGTTGAGCAGCCGGCCGGGGACCTGAGCCCAGAACAGCAGCGCGGGGCCGACGTCGTCCCAGCTGAACTCGGCGGCCACGAGCCGCTTGCCCCAGAAGCCCCGAATCCACCGGATCGGCGACAGCTTTCCACGGCACATGAGCAGCGCCGCGGCGGCCAGCTCGTCCCGCACGTGTACCCAGCGCACGGGGACCTCGGCGACGACCGAAGGGGAAACGCTGCCCGGCTCGGTCTGGTCCCGATACGCGATCCACGGAAAGTCGACACCCGACGCAATGGCGAGCGCGCTCGTGCGCACGGCTCGGGTGTTGATCTCGATGAGCTTGGGGGCGCCGGTGCCCGGGTCACGCTTGAACTCGACGCAGCCGATGCCCCGGTACTCCAACGCGTTCAGGAGCCGAACGGACAGCTCGAAGATCTCGTCGTCGTGGACGGACTCCGTCAGGGAGCAGTACCCGAAATCGGGTGGAAACTGCCGCAGCTTCGAGCGGACGCATCCGGCCAGGGGCTTCCCATCCCGGTCGATGTACCCCAGGAAGGTGAGGAGGAGGTCGTCAGGGCCCTGCACGATCTCCTGCACCATGAACGTACTCGACAGCGCGAGCAGCGCCCGGCACTTGTCGAGGAGGTCCTGTGGCTCCGTCACCTGCATCGCTTTGACGCGGCCGAAGGCCTTCGTCACCTCGGGTCGCTTCCAGTCGGTCGAGAAGAGCGGCTTGATGACCACCGGATACGAGACCGACTCTGCGATCGGCAGCAGCTCGCCCGGCTCCGACGGGAAGTACGTCTCCGGCACGGGAACGTCGATCGACGACGCGATCTCGATCAGGTACCGCTTGTTCTGGACCTTCTCGATGTGCTCCTCGGTCGGCGACGTGAGCCGGTAGTGCTCGCCCAGGGCAGCCTCGTGACGTGCGATGAAACGGGCCGCCCCGTCCGAAGCCGGGAAGAGCACCGGCGCACCGGCGTTCAGTCGTCGAGCGAAGGTCGTCAGCGCGTCGACGAGCCCATCCGGGTCCTCGTAGAGGTTCGGGCACGGCACATGGGTGCAGTACCTGGAGATCAGATCGACCAGCGACCGATCAGGATGAAAGCGGAACACCGGCACGTTGCGGCGGCCGAGGCTACGCGTCACGGCCAAGGCGGGCTCACTGATCGACCACTTGCCGACAGGCGTGCCGAGGTTGCCACTCAGGACGACCGCGGGAGTTCCGGATGGTTGCATGCTCAACGTTTCCACCCTGCCGGGGGGGATTGCAAACGTTACGAGCGCGGATGGGAGCCCGGGCCGACGGGGGTGGCTAGGCCCGTGCGCCCCGGGATCGTGCGAATGGCCACCACATGAGGCCGACGAGAATCACCTTCGTGCCCAGCACGCCGATGGGCGCACCGCGCAGGCCCAGACCCGAGATGAGCGCGACCGCGGCCCCCGCCGCGAAGAGGGCGCTGGCCAGGCGGGCCCCGAAAACCGGCAGGGTGATCTCCAGGGCGCGCAGCCCCGACCGCAGCGGCAGGACGAAGAAGTTCACGGTGTAGACGAGGGCCCACCAACGCACCAGCTCGCCGTATCCGAGAAACTCCTCGCCGAAGAAGAGACCGAGCCAGAACTCGGGGAAAGCGGCCATCACCAGGCATACTGCCGCGGTCGCTCCGGTGCCGGCCGCGGTGGTGCGGCGCAGATAGCCGTCCATGGCCGCACGTCCGCCACGGTGGAGGTGATGCGCGGCCTTCGCCGGAACGACGTTGAGCAGGCTCAGGAACAGGAGCGACGTCAGCGCCGCGATGTTCTGGCTGGCGCGCAACGCCCCGACCATCGCCGTGTTCAGGACCGAGCCGGTCGCGAAGATGAAGATGTACTCGCTGGCCCACTCGAGGGGAGACGAAACGACCATCCACTTCGCGGACTGGTAGTGTCGCCGGGCCACCGGCACCATGGACTCGGACCGGTACTCGACGACACCCAGGACCGGAAAGCTCATCAGCGCGGGAAGTGCCGCAGCCCCCGCGATGGCCCACAGCGCTCCCACGCTGTCGAGAAGGCCGGGATACCCGATGAAGAGGAGGAGCAGCACCACGATCTGCCCACCGTACCGGACCGCGTCGAGTGCGAAGGCCATCCCCGCCCGATTCCGGGTGAAGAAATAGCGCCGCATGAACTCCTGCCACGTGGTCGTGAACGTGGCAGCCGCCAACGCGGGCGCGGCCCCTCCCATGTCCCACGCGGGGAAGAGGATGTGACCCAGCTTCGCGCCTCCGAAGACGAGCACCGTCCCGAAGATCGAGAAGGCCAGGTTCTGCACGATGACGGCACCGTAGTAGGCCGCCTCGTCGTCCTCCTCCTGTTGCGGCCCGACGGCCATCATCGATCCGACGATCAGGGGCAGGTGGATGCTCGCCACGAAGAGCAGGACCGCCCATGCCAGCGTGTACTCCCCGAAACCCCCAGCACCGAGGAATCGCGCGAGCAGCACACCCGTGAGCACGTTGGCACCGCTGACCATGCCCTGATCCGCGAGCGCCCAATTGACCTGGCTGTAGCGCTTCGCCATGCGGCCTACGGCTTCCAGGGTCACGGTCGGGCGGTTGTCGAGATCGGACTTCACTGGGACCGTAGGCCCGAGAGGGTATGTCCGAGGACCGACCGGGCTCGCTTCGCGATCGGCCAGAGCCGATCCGAGTTCTTGATCGCCCGCTTGAGGCGGGTCGACGCCGATTCCACCGCGGCCGGGGCGACGCCCCTGAGAGAGGTCGCCTCCACGTGGTGGAACAGCTCGAGGTCCACGTCGCACCACAGGTCCTTGTAGGACTCGTCGCCGACCGTGAAGTCGAACTCCTCGATGCCGTTCTCGAAGCACCATTGGAACAGGTGCTGCAGCAACAGGACCCCCGGGGAGAGCCGCTGGACGTCACCACCGCCGTAGCTCGGGAAGAGGAAGAAGAAGCGTTTCCGAAAGGCGAGGCCCCAATGACCGGCGACGACCTCCCCGTCGAGCGTCAGCGCGCTGACGTGGGTGAGGCCTCTCGGACCCTCCGTGGCCAGCTTGAGACAGAACTCGCGCACGCCTGGCATCGCGAATCGGTCCCGGACGCCGAGCTCGGAATAGCGTCGCGACTTGTGCTCGATCACGGAGCGCATGATCGCCTCGATCTCGCTCGGGGTCTCGGGAATCACGAACTCCACTTCACCGAGCTCCTGGAGGCGCTGGTACTTCCGGCGCAACCGCCAACGGCTCTTGCTCGATCGCGTTTGCGCCAGAAACGAGTCGAAGTCGCCCTCCAGCCTCGCGTAGTGGGAGAGGCTCGAATGTGGGTGCCTGGAGAGCGTAGCGAACGGATTGCGCTGTGCGCCGATGAGCTCGGGCTGCGCTTCGAACGTCACCATGTCGTGCGCGGGCAGCGTGTTACGGATCTCGGCCCAGATGGACGCGAACGCTCCGTAATCGAGCTTCCCCTCCAGATCTCGCGCGATGAGGGGGGCCTTGTAGTCGGCCATCACACCGCCGATCCAGCTCAGCGTGCGGAGCGGCCCTCGCTTCTGCAGCGCGAGCGGCAGGAGCATCAACGGCTCTCCCGCCGAATCGGCGACCGTCACGATGCACGGCTCGACACCTTCCGCGCAGCCGACCGTGCCCAGCCACGCCTCGACGAAATCGAAGCTCTGGAAGGGCCAACAGTCGGCCTCCGCCTCGAAGTCACGCCAGGCGGCGGCGGCGGACTCTTCGATCGACGTGTACACGGTGGTGTTCATGTGATCCTGAAGTCGCGAGCCGCCGGCCCGTCGAGGTTGATTCTACCGCTCGAATCATAAACACTCCAAAGGGAAGGCAGGGTATACATTTTTCGGAGTCTCGCGTTGCCCAGCGGCAAGTCACTCGGTCGCTCGACCAAGAGGATGGCGGCACCGTGAGGACCCGACGCCCGGTCCACCTCTTCGGTATCGCGACCGGGTTCGCAGCGGCCGGCCTGGCCTCGACGACCCCCTCGTCGCCCGTTGTGAGCGGGTCTGTGGAAGTCGCCGTTCACTCCGACGATCCGTATCACGTGTTCCCGCCTGGAGAGCCCCTTGCGGTGACGCTCGAGGCGAGCGTGACGTCTGCCGGGGCGCCGCATCCCACCAGAGACACGCGATGAGCGCGATCGAGATCCCGTGCGTCCTCATGCGCGGCGGCACGTCGAAGGGTCCCTACATCGACCTCGCCGACCTCCCTCCCGATCGGGAGGCCCGCGACCGCGTCTTGCTCCGGATCATGGGGTCGCCCGACGCACGTCAGATCGACGGGCTCGGTGGGGCCGACACGCTGACCAGCAAGGTCGCGCTCGTCGGGGTCTCCGAGCGCCCTGGCATCGACGTCGACTATCTGTTTGCTCAGGTCTCGATCGAGAGACCCTTCGTCGACACCGAACCTCCGTGCGGGAACATGCTGTCCGGGGTCGGCCCGTTCGCGATCGAGCGCGGCATGGTGGCGGCGACCGATCCGACCACACGCGTGAGGATCTTCAACGTGAACGCCAACGCCGTGATCGAGGCCGTCGTCCAGACCCCCGACGGGACCGTCACGTACGATGGCACCACCAGCATCGACGGCGTACCCGGGCAAGCCGCACCCGTGGTCCTGAACTTCTCCGATGTCGTGGGAGGAAAGACCGGCTCCCTGCTCCCGACCGGGAACGTCCGCGACGTGATCGAGGGCACCGAGGTCAGCTGCATCGACGCGGGCATGCCGATGGTCATCGTGCGCGCCGACACGTTGCGGCTTTCCGGAGGAGAAGACGGCGCCTTCTTCGCCGCCAACTCCGAGTTGATGGCGCGGATCGAGTCGATGCGTCGCGCGGCCGGCGCCCGGATGGGCATGGGCGACGTCCGAGATACGGTCGTGCCCAAGGTCGGCATCGTCTCCGGCCCCGTCGCGGGCGGGACGATCCGGTCGCGGTATCTGACACCCCACGCGCTGCACAAGGCGCACGCCGTCACGGGCGGAATCTGCGTGGCGACCGCCGCGTGCATGCCGGGATGCGTCGGGCACGAGGTGTCCGAGGTGAGCGGCTCCCCGAGCGAGCGCGTGGTGATCGAGCATCCTTCCGGTACGCTCGAGGTCCGACTCGAGATCGCCGAGAACGACGAGGGATGGACGGTCGCGGCGGCCGGCGTGGTGCGAACGGCCCGCAAGATCATGAGCGGGCAGGTGTTCGTCAGCGAGGAGGACTGGAACGGCCGTTGATCGCTCGGGCGATCGAGGCCTCCAAGAGCCGCATCCGCAGATCCCCCTCCGGCCGACCGACCTGCGGGGCGAGGTGATCGACGGCCGAACGGGCGAAGTCCGCTTGGCCGGTCTCGAGGTAGGCCAGGACCGCGACGTCGAGCAGCAGACCGGCCGGGACCCAGAGCTCCCCAAGCGCCGCGCGCGCCAACAAGATGTCGGCCGCCGCCGCGGCTCGAGCCCAATCGGCCAGGGAGTACGCGTGCATCAGCTCCACCACGGCCCGGGCAGGCTCGGGAGCCTCCGCCCCGTCCAGGACCGAGTACGCGATCTCGTAGAACACCGGATCGACGTAGCCGCCCGTTCCCCAATGCAGCCCGTTCTCGGCACGCAGGAAGGCGCCGGCCCAGTACGGCCAGCCGACGCGTGGCGCGACCGAATCGGAGGCCATGGTGAGGAAGTCCTGCAAATGCACGAGCTCGTCCTGCCACTCCGGAAAGGCCTCCGGCGCGATGCCTCCGCGCGCTTCCAGCGTGCCTCGAAGCCAGGCGCCCCGCTCGGTGAGCACCGCAGCCACGAGCCCGTACGCGGGGGGAAGGGCGTACGATGCCGGCGCCTTCATTCGGCCCGCTGCGTGCCCCTGCAGATCGACACGGCTCACGGCGAAGCTGTATGCACCCTCGGCCGAGCCCTTCTCGAAGCGAGCCCGCTCGGCACCGAGATCGAGCACCGGATCGTAG
>JBDHDM010000216.1:0-12841 GCA_039591515.1 Gemmatimonadota bacterium
CCTGACCGTCGTGAACAACAACACCGGCAACGGCGAGGTCGGTCTGGCCGCCCTGCTCAAGGCCGGGCAGGTGTCGAAGATGATCTGTTCGCACCCGCGCTCTACGAATTCGACGGTGTTCCCCGACCTGTACCGCAGTGGGCACACGGCGCTGGAGCTGGTGCCGCAGGGCACGCTGGCCGAACGGATTCGGGCTGGAGGCGCCGGCATTCCGGCCTTCTATACGGCGACCGCCGTGGGCACTCCTCTGGAGGAAGGCCTGGAGCGCCGAACCTTCGACGGTCGGGACTACCTGTTGGAGCGCGGACTGAAGGCCGACTTCGCGCTGATCAAGGCACGGGCGGCGGATCGTCACGGGAACCTCGTCTACAACAAGACCGCCCGGAACTTCGGCCCCCTCATGGCCATGGCGGCGAAAACAACCATCGTTCAGGCCTCCTCCGTCGTTCCGGTCGGTGACATCGACCCGGAGGTCGTCATCACGCCAGGGATCTTTGTGAACCGTGTGGTCGCGGTCGCCGATCCGGCGCACGAGTCCGTGCTCGTGAATGAAGGGGTGTCGTACCCTTGAGCGAGCGGAGCGCTGGCGTCGGCCTCACGCGAGACGAGATGGCGAGACGCTGCGCGCTCGACATCCCGGACGGCGCGTACGTCAATCTCGGGATCGGCATCCCCGAGGGGGTCGGCGCTCACCTGTCCGAGGGGCGCGATGTGATCTTCCACTCGGAGAACGGGCTGCTCGGGATGGGGCCTCCAGCACAGGCGGGTACGGGCGACCCCGAGCTGATCAACGCAGGCAAGCGCCAGGTGACGGCGAATCCGGGGGCGGCATACTTCCACCATGCGGACAGCTTCGCGATGGTCCGCGGCGGACACCTCGACTTGTGTGTCCTCGGCGCAATGCAGGTCTCTGCGTCAGGCGACCTGGCGAACTGGTCGACTGCGGCACCGGATGCCATCCCCGCCGTCGGCGGCGCCATGGACCTCGTGGCCGGCGTAAAGACCGTCTACGTCATCACCCAGCACACCACGCGTGAGGGTGAGGCCAAGCTCGTCGATTCGTGCAGTTATCCGCTCACCGGAGTCGGAGTCGTCGATCGTATCTACACCGATCTCGCCGTGATCGACGTGGTCGATGAGGGGTTTCGGATCGCCGAGCTGAGTCCGGGGGTGAGCTTCGAGTACGTGCAGGAGCGGACGGGTGCGAAGCTGTTCGGCGGAAGCGGGACGCCCTCCTAGGACGACCGACTCGCGACCACCTTTACAATCGAAATCAGAGGCGTTTCGGCATAGAAGCGCGCGAGGCAGATCCCGGCCGATACGGCCAGAGTCTCTCCATCACGTGAATGGCCCGCCCATCACGAACCGGAAGGTCGAGATTCCGCTTCCGGCGCGACGGCTCACACCGAGTTTGGGCAACGTCAGGCCCAGGATCCTCCACGGAGTGACCGTTCCGAGCGTAAGCCCGAACTCCCACTGCACGTCGGCGGAGATCGGCGTGCCGTCGAAGCGAACAAGCCGCGGGCTCTTCAGGTAGAGGTAGTTCATGACGAACAGTCCACCGTCGATCTCGTGACCGGCGAGCGAAAACCCGAGCGAGTGCCTCGCATCCAGACCTGAGTCGAGGCCGCCGAAGTCGTCGCCGAACTCGACGGACGTCGTGTATGCCGAGTAGAACAGTCGGTTCCCCAGGAATAGATCGAAGCTCCCCAACTCCCAGGTTGCGAGGCTTCGAGCCCCTCCCGAGAGGATGAGGTTGAATCGATCGGCCGAGAAGTCGCGACCGACCCCCGCGGCGGCGAACGGCATGAGCTGCCAATTGTCGGCGGCAGCCAACTCGAAGCGAAGCTCGGGAACGAGCGCCAGCGTCCCTACCCGGTCCGGCAGGCCGGACTCCAGCACCCGGGTGAGGTCGAACCCGTAGAAGCCGATCGTGAAGGGGATCTGGAGCTTCATGGCCCAGCCGTCGTTCGCAGGCGAGCGTAGGCCGAGCGCTCCGCCGAGCCGATAGACCTGCACCGTTCCGTCCGAGAAGGTGTAGATGCCGGCGCCAAGCTGGCTTGCGAACGCGTAGTTGACATTCGACTCCTGCTCAGGGTTGATGGCTTCCTGAGCAGCCGCGGATCGGCCAGCGGCAAGGAGTCCCAGCACGACAACCGCCCCACGCCATCTGCGGCCAAGGGGACGCGCCGCCGTCGACTCGGTCAGACCGCGATCCGAATCCACCGACTAATCCGACGCTGGAGGCCCTCGTACCTCGGGAACAGCTCTTCGAGCTCCGACAGATCATCGATCCATCGACACAGTCCAGTGATGACGATGAAGTCCGGGATCCCGAACAGAGCGGACCACCCCGCGACCACGAAGGCCACCTCCCCGTCCAGAACGAGACTGCGCGTGTTCTGATTGTGTGATCCGACGCTGAAGAAGAGCGCCACGCGCTTCTGTTCGACATCGGGGAGTCCACTCATGTAGCTCTCGATCACCGGGTGGGCGAGGGGAAGCAGCGTCTCCGATAAGTGTCGATAGCTCCGGTACTCGCCGTCCGCCAACGCCTGGTTCTGCAGTGCCATTTCCTTGAAGTAGGCCACCACTGCCGGCGCGATGTCCGGCCGCGCCAGGAGGTCCCACGCTTCTGCAGTGGAGAAGTAGTTCCCCTTGAGGTGGAGCTTGGGAGCCGTGTGCTCCTGATCGACCGAGTACTCCCGACTGAATCCGCCTTCGGTCAACGATGCTGCCGCCAGCCCCAGCTCGGTGATCACGGCGGGATGGAACGAGTACAGCTCCCGCAGCCACGGCGTTGTCTCGAGGGTCGCGCCGAGCGACCGCATCTTCCCCGGGATGTCACCGACGCTCAAAGCCGAGTTGTACAGCCCCACCTTGAGCAGTCCGCCCTGGCCCTCGATCTCCTTCTCCAGGAGCTGGCCCGCAACGACCAGTCGTGTAAGGATGTCCTGAGCACGGGACATCTGCGGGAATCCTGCACTGGGCGCGTTGTCGATCGATGGCGCGATCACCAGCGATCGCCCCCCTCTCAGGGCGTGGCCCAGCATGAGGGATCCCAGGAAATGAGAGCCCCAGATCGAGTCGGGCGCCTTGATGACCGAGCCCTGGGGCATGAGGGTGTACAGTGTCGCCTTGAACACGCTCACTGCCTTGAACCGGAATCCGATCTGGTTGTGGAGCTGCATGTCCCACCCCCACGCTCCCAGGACGGCCAAGCTGTCAGCGACCATTTCGTCGTAATCTGCGGCCATCTCCTTGGGCCGGAGTTCCCACGGAATCTCGTCGTCGCTGAAGCCCTGGTTCAGGAGGAGCTGGCGGGCGGAGTTCTTGAGTGACAGCAGGACCGGGCCCTGTACCATCATCGCCCGGTCTTCCCACGAGGCGCCGATGTAGTGCTCACCGACGCCCATGCCCGTGTAGATCGCCATCCCCTTGTAGGGATCGGCCTCCGTCACATCGTAGAACGCGATCTTGCGGTGGTCGCGCATGATGACGTCGGAGAGCCCCATGAAGAACGGGAAGAGCTCCGCGGTCCAAAACGAGGGATCGGGCGGATTCGTGACGTTCACGTGAACCTTGACGAGGTTCTCCACCCAGCCGTCCTCGTGCAGCGTCGCCTGAGCCTGCATGACCTCCGAGCCAGCGACCGCGTCCCTCAACTCTGCCTGGATCCCGGCGATCGAGTCTTCCCAAGCCTGGTATTCGTCCGGCAGATCGATCTGGTGATGGAGCGGGCTTTGCAGCAGGTCGATCCACAACTGCCCGCCGTTTGCCTCGAAGTACATCTGGTCGATGACGATGATGTACTGGGGGATCTTTCCCACCGCATCGTACGCGTTCACGCGGTTGATCAGTGCTCGCAGATACCCATCTACGACCTGCCTGAACGACATCTCGTCGGGTGCGCCCTGCGCGTCGTAGCCTCGGATGTCGTGGATCCAGAGGACTTGATAATCCTCCGCCTCGAGGATCATGCGGGTCAACTCTGCCTGGAACTGCTCGTTCTCGACGTACCAGTGGTTGTTGCCGCGCGTGAACTCGTCTGTCGTCGCGCGTTCGACGAGGGTGTTGAGCTCGATCTGCTCGTCGTGCTCGTCCGGCTTGAGCGCCAGCTGGAAAGGGAGCCACACGAAGCGCGAGTCGCCCCACATTTGACGGTTGTAGGCCCGGGTGGACTCGACGATGTCGAGCGCGCGCTGGAGCGTCCAAATCGTCGCCAGCAAACGATCCTCGGCCACGGGCGTCTCTCTTCCCAACCACTCGTAGAACTCAGCCGACGCGGCAGTACCCAAGCCCCGGGTCGAGTCGGGCCTCTTCTTCTGGCCCAACAAGCGGTTGTAGGGGAGGAGAACCCGGTCGAGCAGGATCTCGCGCGCTACTGTCCAGGTCCGGACCCCGAGCGGCGTCGACTCGCCGATGCCCATCTCCTGACCGGAGGTAGCGATGGAGAAGGCTCGCTCCATCTCCCGGTGATATGTCTCAACGTCAACGATCGGGGTAACGCCGTCAGCGAAACGATCCCTCAACTCGTTCAGCTCCGAAGCGAACAGCTCGAGCGCCTCGTCCTGGTCTCCATCCCAGTGGTCGGTGAACGGAACCGTGGCGCGGTTGACCCAGTGAGCCCGGCGCTGGGCATTGGCCACGGCAAGACTCAGTTCGACGGAGGGACGGAATAGGTCCGGTCGTGGCTCGTGATTGGACAGCTCGATATGGTCGTCACGGGGGCGAGTGCGCCCGAGGTACTTTTGACCTATGGGTAGCTGGACGCCGATACCCGCGGAGTGGTTGCGGCCGGGCAGGTAGTCGACGCGCAGCGCCCCACCCCCGACGAAGATGCCACCCCGATGCAGAGGATGGATGACAGAGACAAGAAAATCGAACTCGTCGTCCGCTACGTTGTAATCGACGCCGAACCCCAGGCGGGCTACCGGGGAGAACAAACTGAGTCGAGCACCGCCGTCGAGCCCGCCGATAAAGCCCTCGAACGCGCCCCGTTGCCCGAGATACGCCTCGCCCATGATGCCGAGCGCCGCCGTCATGGGGTTCAAGATGTCGCGATAGAAGACCCCGGATCCTTGCAGAGCGACGTGGGCCTCGTCAGCGTCCCGGTGCGTCCGCGCGGAAAACCCCAGTGACCACCGCCAGGTCTGGGGCACACCCATCGACTCGGTGAAGCCACCGCGATTGGGAGGGACGGCGTCTTGGGCCGCCAAGGGCGCGAACACGAAGCCGATCAAGCCCAGTGCGAGCAGTGCCCGGGGACGGCACACCCTACCCTGAGGTCGCCGACATCGACGCCGAGTTTCGGGCATGGTGTCGGGCTTCCATTGGGCCATTCTCGCTCCTCGGCCCCCCGGGGAACGATGCTACCTCATTTGGGCACGTGCGCGCCTCACTCCGTTGAGCGCGTTACCCGCGTCCCGCCATTATCTGATCAATCATGCGTGTTTCCACGCCGCATCATTGGGAGCCTCCTGATTCGACGCAAAACCCTGCTGGGCAGGGCTCCGCATGCCAAGCGTAACGCCGGGGCTCGCCTCTGGCCTGATCGACCAGCCCCCACAAGGTCCTGTCGGAGTTGCGTGGCCGGAAGGAGCCAGCCGGAGTACTGAAGTGCCACCGGCATCCGGATCAACAGCAACTCGCCGATGCCTTGCAGTCCATCCAACCGACACACTGGTGGGCCACCACCGACGACGGCACCTGAAACGCCAAAGCTCCACCTGATCTTGGAAGACTCACCGCACGGTCGTGGAGTGCTACCAGCACACCGATGAGGACCAACTCCGAGCAACCTTAATGACCGAAGTGGGGCCTACCGCGGGAACGAATGGCGGGACAACGGCTCGGAACGCGAGCCCGTGTTTCGCCCTAGTCCGTCACTACCAGCGGTGCATCATTTTGCGAGTGGGCGCTGAGGGACTCGAACCCCCGCCCCCTGCTTGTAAGGCTCTATAGAAACACCCCCATTTTCGCCGATTTGGGGAAGATCTGGGCTAAAGTCCGCCAATTTGATGAAGGGTTCGGTCAGAAGTTCGCCGGATTGGCGAAACTCAACATGTGGACGAACATGGAGAGGCCACCCGTAGGAAGCTCTACTCTGCCCTCAACGCGATCGCGGGGTCGACCCTGGTTCCGCTGCGCGCTGGCACGTACGCAGCGATCAGCGCCACGAGGAACAACCCAGCCGAGACGGCGAGCAGCCCGGCCGGATCCGTGGTGCCGGTACCGAAGACCAGCCCCGCGAGGAAGCGGGTCGCCCATAGCGACCCGCCGACGCCGGCTACGATCCCGACGAGCGTGACCCCGAGTCCCTGCCTCAGCACGAGCACGAGGAGCGAAACGCGGCCCGCCCCGAGCGAGGCACGCAGCCCCAGCTCCGGCCTCCGCTGCGCGACGACGTAGGCGATCGTACCGTACAGGCCGACGGCGACGAGGAAGAGCGCGACGGCCGCGAAGAAGCCCAGCAGGAGCGTCAACACCCGCGGCCGAATGGTCGCGGCCGCGGCGCGCGTCTCCATCGACATGGCCGACGTGAGGGCGAGCTCCGGGCCGACCTTCCCGAGCTCGGCCTCGACGGAGGGCAGGATCGCCTCCGGAGCCCCTGCGGTGCGGATCAACAGCCCGGTCTCGGGCTGCGCGCCCTGTCGCATCGACACGAACGCGAGACGTTCCGGCGCCGCGCCCGGCTGGTCGAGTCGCATGTCCTCCACGACTCCGACCACGGTGGCGCCCTGCTCCTCGAACCCCGGCCACGCCAGCTGAACACGTTGGCCGAGCGGACGCCCGTTCGGGAACAGCTCCTCGACCGCCGAGCGACCGAGCACCACCACACGCTCGCTGCTCTCGTCGTCGGTACGCTCGATGTCACGCCCCTCGAGCAGGTCCGCCCCGAGCAGGGTGAGATGGCCGTCGGATACCGGTTGGATTCGGGTCCAGACGTGGTGGGCGGGCGTGAGTTCGGGACGCCCCTCCGAGCCCAGCACGAGGGTGCGCCACGTGGGACCGCCCATCGGCACCTCACCCGCCGACGCCGCGATCACCCCGGGAAGCTCCCTCACCCGCTCGACCACCTCTGAGTGGAAGACTGCGGGATCGATGCCTGCCGCCTCGTCGGCCGGCGACAGGCTGTACATCGCGGTGAGCATCCTCTCGCGCTCGAAGCCGAGGTCCACGCGCTCGAGGTTCAACGTCGTGCGCATCATGAGGGACGCGCCGGCAAGCAGGACGATCGCGATCGCGACCTGCGCGACGATCATGGCGCCGCGGCTGCCCAGACCGAGGAAGCTCCGGCGCGACCCGATCGTGGTCCTGCCCCCGCGCAGTCCCTCTCCGGGATCGGTGGCTGAGGTCTGCCAGGCAGGGAGGAGCCCGGCGAGGAGGCCGACCCCGGCCGTAAGCGCGAGCGCGAATCCGAAGACCCGCCAGTCGATGGTCAGGGCTTCGGGGTCGAGGAACTCGAGCCCGCGACCACCGGCGGTTCCGAGCGACTCGCTGAGCCACCGGCCGACGGCGCCGATGCCGAAATCCGCCAGTCCCAGGCCGAGCAAACCACCAAGGAAGGCGAGTGTGAGGCTCTCGGTCAGGAGCTGGCGAAGCAGGCGGACACGACCGGCGCCGAGGGAGACGCGAACCGCGGCTTCCGTGCGGCGCGCGGCGCCCCGGGCGAGCAGGAGCCCGGCTAGATTGGCGGTGGCGATGAGCAGCACGAGAAGGACGGCGGTGAAGAGCGCGACCATCGAGGTCTTCGAGCCCGCGTTGCCCCTGGCGTCCGCGAACCGGACAACGCCCAGGGACGACTTCATGTTCTCGGCTCCGGGCGGCGGAGGCCACCGTTCCATGATCCTCCCGCCGAACACCCGGGCCTCTTCGGCGGCGCCCTCGATTGTCGCATCGGGCATCAGCCGACCCAGCACGTGGAAGTACTGGTTCCAGGGATCCTCGGTGATCGTAGGGTCCTCGACTTGCCGGAGCGACGAGAACGGGATCCAGACCTCGGCGGTGCCTCCCAAACCCTCGTAGCCCTCTTCGACGACGCCGACGACCTGGAAGCGCAGCCGATCGAGGATGACGATTGTGCCGACGGCGTTCGGTGTGCGCCCCATGCGGCGCTCCCAGAAGCCGCTGCTCACGACTGCGTTCATGACCGGCCCGCCCGCGTCCTCTTCCTCCGGCCCGAAGAGCCGGCCCAGCCGCGCGCTCGCGCCCAGCATCGGGAGGAGGGAGGGCGTCACGGCTTCGACCGAGACGATCTCGGGAGCCCCGAGCTCGGTCAGCGTCATCGTTCTCGCTGCGTACCCCCCGAGCTCGGCGAACGCCGTGGCCTCGTCGGTGAAGGCGACGTACCGGGGATACGACCAAAGGCTCGGCCTCATCTCCTCGCCCGCGGGCTGGAAGAGCTGGTCGACCACGACCAGCCGGTCCGGCTCGGGGTATGGCGGCTCGGTCAGCACGGCTTCCTCGACGATGCTGAAGAGCGTCGTGCTCGCCCCGATCGAGAGCGCGAGCGTCACGATCGCCGCCGCGGCAAAGCCCGGGCTCCTGCGCAGGGTACGCAAGGCATAGCGAACGTCCTGTAGCATCGACTCCATCCTCCACCCCTCCTTCCACTCGCTCACCGCGTCCCATACCACACCCGAGAGGAACCGCACCAGCTCGCCCCGATTCGACGGGGTCGCTCTGAGGTGCCAGAGCTCCGCCTCCCACTCGGCCCGCCGCTCCGCGCGCAATGCGCCCGGGACGAGTCCGGCCACAACGCCGATGAGGCGCCGGCTCCAGCGCGTCGCCGGGTCGGTCGGCCAGCCTGGCGTCATTCGCCGTCTCCGGCCACGGCCAGGTCGAGGTCGGCCGGGAGCTCGATTCCCAACTCCTCGAATCGGCTGCGCGCAGTCCGCAGCGCCACCCCGCCCTCCCGGGTCAGCCCGTAATAGCGGCGGCGGGGGCGGCGCTCGGCCTCCGCCGTGGCCGGGTCCTCCCAGCGTCCGTCGATCCAACCGCGGCGCTCGAGCCTGCGAAGAGTCGTGTACACCGTGCCGGGCAGCAGCCCCGTCCGGTTCACGATGTCGAGCCCGTAACAGACGTTTCGCTCGATGACGCTCATCACGACGACCGTCGCCACGCCCAGCGCTCTGCCCATCGTCCCCCCCCGACCGGATCCCTCGTGTCTTACCTAACAGTGCACACTATATAACACTTCTGTCGGAGGAACTCAACGCCTTGAGCAGCACACGCCGCACGTGGCGCACGTCGTCGGCGACGCAGACGGTCGCCTTCCGGCCTCACCGAGCGCACTCGTGACGCCGTAGCGGCTGCAAAGGGCGGTACTCAGAACTTCGATGACGCACATGCCGGCCCAGATGTCATGCGCACTGGCGGACCCCGAGGAGCTCCTGGCTCCCTCGCGACACCCACTCGAGGGGCACGCCCCACGTGGCATGGGAGCCAACACGGACACCGAACACAGAAGGCCCGCCCGCCGAGTCGCGAACTCAGACGAGACGGGCCTTCTCTTCAGTGGGCGCTGCTGGACTCGAACCTGCGACCCCCTGCTTGTAGGGCCGATTGCAGCATAGCCGAATCCCGGCAAGATACCGTGTAATCCCAAGGCGGGGCGCACGATCTCCGTACTTGCCGGGACTGGATGCCGGAATCTACCGGACTCAACGGGCCCAATGTCGGGCCCAATGGACACCTGAACGGGCCCACTTGCGCCTCACCCACCAGGTCCGCCCAAATCGGTCCGTGGACCCCATGCTCCGGAGGCACTTCAGGGCAACCGGGAATCCCGGCAAGAGACCGTCTAACCTATTGATGGGCTGCACGATCTGCCGTTCTTGCCGAGGAGGGATGCCGGAAGTTGCCGCCTCTGAATGGCGGGTATGACCGAGGGAACGGCGGGAATGACGGAGGGAACGGCGGGAATGATGGCGGGAACTGCGTTGCTGTGTGTCACTTGCGGCTCATCAGCGCGTCAGCAACTCAGGCCCCATCACCTCGTTGAAAAGCTCAACGATCCCGGAGTCCGTTCCGACGTATTGCGCGATGTGTTCCGCAAAGCTCCACATGTGCTCATCCGGGCCGAGCGTGAGCGGTGGAGGATCCTGGGCGAACACGCCGACGCCGAACTGTCCCAGATCCCGCGCCTTGTCCTCACCACCCCCGATGCAGTACGCCCAGGTTAGGACCTCCTCACCGTTGACGCTCAGTACCCGAGTCGGCACGGAGAACACGGTCATATCCAAACGCTGGCCCAAATCCTCGACCTCGGCACCTCGAACACGCAGCGACCCGATGAGGTCGAAAGCCGGGATCCCGAGCCCCTCAGAGTTCGCGCAGGGCCCGGTTGAATCGGAGCACGCTGCGAGGGCGAGCGTCAGCGTCAGAGCAACTCCGGCGGTCCGAAGCGATGGCTGGTGCATGCCCGTAGTACGAACGAGCGGGAGGAAACGTGACGCCGAGGTGTCGACGCCCGACCCAAATGGAGCGGTGGGACTCCTGCGCGTGGATATGCAAGGCGGCGCGGGATGACTTTGAGAGTCATCGGGGCGGATTGCCACCCTGAGCGGTGCGCAGCAGAATCGCATCGTGGTTGGGGCGAGCCCTGCCGCAACCGACCCTATCGGGAGCGAGGGAATGAGACATCGCATCGCGCTGGGCGACTGGCTAACCGTGTTGGCCAACCTCGCCGTGGTCGCTGGAATCGTGTTTCTCGCGGTCGAGGTGCGCCAGAACACACAGATGATGCAGGCTCAGGTCAATCAGAGCCGGACCGAAAGCGCGATGTCCGAACAGCAGGCGCTGTTCAATTCGGATTACATGCCCACGACTCTCGTGAGGGTGCAGCGCGGAGAGGAGTTGACGCCCGAGGAGATGATCCGCTACGAGGCGTGGATTCGCGGCTTCAGCAGGAACATGGACAACCAGCTCTGGCAGCATCGGAACGGCCTGCTTGGAGACAACATCCCTCGCTCGGTGCGGAACGCCGTACGCAACGTGATCGGAGCTTCGACAATCGCGACGGAAGTGTGGGACCGGCAGGAGGTCGGGTTCACGGACGAATACGTAGCCTTCGTCGAGGAGGCCATCGGCGACCTCCGCTGATCGCTTGCGTCACCCGGTCAGCGTGTAGGATGTTGGCCAGGCCCTAGGCTCGCCATATTGCGTACTTTCCACACTCCGGACCATCAGGAACCGCTCGCCGTCGGGGGTCACATCGTAGAAATCGCTCAGGAAGGCGGTAACAAACCCTTCATCCGGAATCGTGAACAGAACCTCCTCACCCAACAGGGGAGACTCGCTGCTCGTGCTGACATGCGCGGCGATCATCTGCGGAGGTCCGCTCGTACCACCTGGGCGCAGGTAGTACAACTCCGCTCCATCGCTGGACCACACTGGAAGAAATCCACCTTGCGACGAGACCTGCGTCCTCGCTGAGTCGACGTTTGGGAATGGTCGGAGGTAGATCTGTTGGGGCCCGGCCTCGTTGGACATGTATGCCAACCAACGCCCGTCGGGCGAGAGTGCGGGATGGGCCTCGTCGAAGCCTGCGTCGTCGACGAGCCCGATGGGCTCCGGGCTGTTCGGACCGACCGCCAGAATGTCGGCTCGCCCGGGCCGGGCCTGGCCACCTGTAGTGCGCAAGAAGAGCCATTCGGAGTTCGGCCCCCAGAATCCCCGCGCGATGTGATCGGGTGGCTCGATCACCAAAGAGGCCGCCTCGCCCGAGTCGAAGAGCGGCAGGATGTGGGGGTGCTGCAGGTTGGCGGTCGTCTCGATCTCGGCCAGGAAGCGCTCGGCGCCGACGACGGACGCTAGCTCGGGCTTGAGGACCTTGAGCGCTACGCTGCGGTTGTGGCGCTCGTCTCGGGCCAGGTAGACCGTGGCCATCCCTCCCTCACCGAGTTCACGCTCGATGCGGTAGCGGCCCTCGAGGGCTGCGTTCAGACGGGGAATGGGGTTGGCGTCTGGCACTCGGGCAAGATGCGACTTGGAGGAGGCCTTGGCGACTCCCGCTAGAAGGCCCCGTTGATGATCGGGCGTCGCAAGTCCTCTCCTCACCCGACGCTCTACCCGGGGCACCTCACACAAGAACGCGAGCACCTGCCTTCGCCTGTTGCGCCATCCTACAAGCCGGTGGGACGTTCCAAGCGCTGACGGGCCCTGTGAGCTGCTGCGGTGTCGGTGACGGGTCCCGTGCCGAAAGAGAGGACACGAGGGAGACCGGGAATCCGGCCCGGTGGACGTGCTTTGACGGACTCGCGATTCTGCTGGCGGTTCCCGCGACTTCGCAAGGCTGAGTCGCGGGGGTCACGTCGGGGGGATAGACGCGGGCTCAGCCTCCGCCCGAGTCGTCGCCGTCGCGGTCCTTGTCGTCACCCCCGAACTGCGGCGGCCCGACGGTGTCGGCAGCAGGTCGGTGACGGCTGCCTGAAGCCCATGGGCCGCTACAGCCAAGCCGCCTCGAACACCTCTTGGTAGCGGGAGATCGCTTCAGCAGTCCCGCAAACATAGACAGCGTCGTCTGGCCCGAGCGTCAGATCGGGAGAGAAGTCCAGGGCCGCCTCTCCGCCGCGCCGCAGCGCAACCACCGTAGCGCCGGTGCGCTCCTGGATCCGCTCCGAGAGTGGGTTCTTCCCCTCGAGCCGGCCCGCGCTCACGAGCACGAGCTTGATGCGGGGCTGTAGAGAAACGGTCTCGCCCAGCACGTGATGGGCCAGAAGTTGCCCCGACACCTGGCTGATCGAGAGGGCGAAGTCGACGCCGGCGCGGTACATGCGCGAGATGCTGCTCGCCCGCTTTGCTCCTGCGATGATGGGAAGCTCGGGAGCGTGGGCAC
>JBDHDM010000217.1:0-8674 GCA_039591515.1 Gemmatimonadota bacterium
ATCTCGGGGCCGGGCGTCTGACGTTCACGACGGACGTTGCCGCCGCGGTGCGGGCGTCGCACGTGATCTTCATCGCCGTGGGGACACCACCGGACGAGGATGGGTCGGCCGACCTGCAGCACGTGCTCGACGTTGCCAGGACGATCGGTCAGTCGATGCAGGAAGAGAAGATCGTCATCACGAAGAGCACGGTCCCGGTCGGCACGGCCAAGCGTGTGCGTGAGGTGATCGAGGCGGAGACCGATATCCCGGTGCACGTTTGCTCGAACCCCGAGTTCCTCAAGGAGGGGGACGCGGTCGACGACTTCATGAAGCCGGATCGGGTCGTGATCGGAGTCGACTCCGAGTACGCCGCACGCACACTGCGCGAGCTGTACGAGCCGTTCGTCCGGACGGGGCATTCGATCATGATCATGGACGTGCCCGCCGCCGAGATCACCAAGTACGCGGCGAATGCGATGCTCGCGACCCGGATCTCCTTCATGAACTCCATCGCTCAGCTATGCGAAGCCACCGGTGCCGACGTGAATGCGGTGCGCACGGGGGTGGGGTCGGACGGGAGGATCGGGCCGAGCTTCCTCTTCCCGGGCGCGGGCTATGGCGGCTCGTGCTTCCCAAAGGACGTGAAGGCGCTCGTCCGGACCATGCGCGACTTCGGTGTCGACGCGTCGATCCTACAGTCCGTCGAGGAGGTGAACGAGGCGCAGAAGGGGACCCTGCTCCGTCGACTGACGGACATCTACGGCGAGGACCTGGCGGGCCGCACCGTGGCGGTCTGGGGGCTCGCCTTCAAGCCGAACACCGACGACATGCGTGAGGCTCCGAGCCTGGTCACGATCGAGGGCCTCCTGTCGCGGGGGGCGCGAGTCGTCGCACACGACCCGGTGGCGATGGAAGAGGCGAAGCGGCATCTGGGTGACCGCATCGGGTATGCGGCGAGGAACTACGACGCGCTCGACGGGGCGGACGCGCTGATCATCCACACCGAGTGGTTGCCCTACCGGAGTCCGAACTTCGGGCGGATGCGCGAGGCGATGCGCACGCCGCTGATCCTGGACGGCCGCAACCTGTACGACCCGCACGACATGGTGGAGCACGGCTTCGCCTACGTCTCGATCGGGCGGGCACCCGTCGGCGTCGAGGCCGCCGCGGGTGAAACGAGCGCCTCCGACGCGGCAGCCGCCGGCGCGGAGGCCTGAGTGCGCGTTCTCATTACCGGAGCCGCGGGCTTTCTGGGGTCGCACCTCGCAGAGCGCTTCCTCAAGGAAGATCACGAGGTCATCGGCGTCGACAATTTCGTCACCGGGTCGCGCGAGAACGCGGAGCACCTGTACACGTACGAGGGCTTCCGACTCATCGAGCGGGACGTCTCCCAGCCGCTCTACGTGACGGAGGAGATCGACGGCGTCCTGCACTTCGCGTCGCCGGCCAGCCCGGTCGACTACCTCGATCTCCCGATTCAGACGCTCAAGGTCGGCAGCCTCGGGACGCACAACACGCTCGGGCTCGCGATGGCCAAGGGCGCACGATACCTCCTTGCGTCGACGTCCGAGGTGTACGGCGACCCTCAGGTGCACCCACAGCCGGAGACGTACTGGGGCCACGTGAACCCGATCGGCGTGCGCGGCGTCTACGACGAGGCGAAGCGGTTCGCGGAAGCCATGACGATGGCCTATCACCGCTACCACGGGGTGCAGACGCGCATCGTGCGGATCTTCAACACCTACGGCCCGCGCATGCGGCCGGGGGACGGACGGGTGGTCTCCAACTTCATCGTCCAGGCGCTCCGCGGCGATCCGCTCAGCATCTACGGAGACGGCAGCCAAACGCGCTCGTTCTGCTACGTGGAAGACGAGGTCGACGGCATCTACCGACTCTTCCACTCCGACCACGCTGAGCCGGTCAACATCGGCAACCCGACGGAGTTCACGATCCGCGAGCTCGCCGACGTGGTGTTGGAGGAAACGGGAAGCGCGTCGCAGATCGAGACGCTGCCCCTTCCCGCCGATGATCCCAAGGTGCGCCAGCCCGACATCACCCTGGCACGAAGGGTGCTGGGATGGCAGCCAGCAGTGGAGCTCCGCGAGGGGATTCGCCGGACTCTGCCCTTCTTCCGGAGCCAGCTGGAGCGGCACGACACGACGGCGCGAACCATCCAGTAGCCCCGAGCCGGAACCCTTTACCCGTACCCTACCATACGCGAAGCTTTCGGAATGGAGACCGACCACAAGCACGCTCGGCAAATCGTGGCCCGGGGCATCAGCGCCTGGGAGCGGGACGACTTCGAGTCGGCGCTGGAGACTTTCAGGGCGGTCCTCGCGGATTATCCGCAGTTCGCCGATGTGCAGAACAAGGCCGGCTTGTGCCTCGCGATGCTCGGCCGCTTGGACGAGGCGCTGCAGCACTTCGAGGCCGCGCTCGAGCAGAATTCGAGCTACGCGGAGGCGCACCTCAACCGTGGGATCATCCTCAACGACCTCGGACGCCACGAGGAGGCGCAGGTCGCCTTCAGCAAGGCCGGGGAGATCGATACGAAGGACTCGCCCGCCTTCCCGTCGGAGGTGGGCAACCGTATCGCGGTGACCCACGCCCAACTGGGAGACCTTTACCTCGTCGCGAATCACCCGGCCGACGCCATCGGGCATTACCGGGCGGCGCTCGAGGTTCGTCCGAGGTTCATGGACATCCGCAGCAAGTTTGCGGAGACGCTGATCGAGCTCGGGGAGCTGGAGCAGGCAAAGGACGAGCTCGAGCTCATCCTGGAGTCGCGCCCCTCGTTCGTCGGGGCCCGGGTCCGCCTGGGCGTCGTGCTGCACCGGCTCGGGGACGACGAGGCGGCCGTGGTCGAGTGGAAGCAGTGCCTCGAGGACGATCCACGAGACATGAGGGCGCGGGCGTACCTGGCTTCGGTCGAGATGTCTCTGGACGGCGAGGACGGGTCGGCGTGAAGGGGCGGACCCCTCGTGCGGTCCGGTTTTTGGAGGGGTGATGATGGTGAGACGTCTGACATCGGTGATGCTCCTCGGCGTGGTCCTCGCGGGCTGCTCCACGCGGGACACCGAGGAGAGCGCGGTCCGCCGGGGCGACGAGTCGTTCGCTCTCGGCGACTACGAGGACGCGCTCGCCGAGTATCGACTGGCGATCCGTCAGGGGGCAGACGACCCCGTGGTCACGGCACGAGTCGCGCACACGTATGCGCACATGAAGCGCGTGGACGACGCCGGCTCGTACTACGTCGACGCGGTTGCCCGCGATCCCGGGCTGGCCGATCAGGCGGTCTCGGACCTCATGCGGCTCGCACGTGACGCGCGCTCCGAGGGGGATCGCTTCGCGATGGCCACTGCGGTCGAGACGGCGCTGCGTCTCCGCCCGGGCCTGGGGGTCGGAGACATGTCGCTGCCGCTCGCCCGACACTACTTCGAGAACGGACAGTACGGACGCGCGCTGCCGTTCTACCAGAAGGCGATGGCGGAGGCGGCCGATTCCGCGCCGGAGATCGTCTTCGAGGTGGGCGTCGCGTACGACGAGATCGGCGATTGCGAGGACGCGCTCGTCTACTTCGAGCGCTTCCGAGAGATGGTGCGTCCCTGGGAGCGCGGTGAGGTCGACTGGTACATCGGTACGTGTGCTTTCAACCTCGCCCGTGAGATTCGCGAGCGCTCCGCCTCCGGAATCGGGGACCCGGAGCAGGCGCTCGCCGCCGCTCTCCGTTTGGTCGAGCGTACTGTGGAGGTCCTCGAGCCGCGCAACATCCAGGCCCAAGCGTGGTTCGAGAAGGGCGAGATCCTGGCGGAGATGGGTGAGTGCGACCTCGCCATGGAGGCGTACGCGCAGGTCCGCTACGCCGATCAAGCGGGGTCGTGGATCGACCGCGCACAGGACGCCTTCGACGAGATCCGGTTCGGACGCGGGCTGGAGCACCTCCGCGAGGGCCGTTGTCGTTAAGTTGTAGCGCTGATCTCCGGACGACGTTCGCCTACGAGCGCTCGAAACAGCCCCAACGTCGCAGTGTAGTCTTCTTCGATGCCCAGATCTCCACTTCATGCAGCCCTTCAGGCACTCGTGCTCACCACGGTCGTGTGGCTCGTCGGGTGCGGCGGGGGAGCCTCGAGGTACCAAGGCGTCGAGGCCGCTCAGCTCTACGAGATCGCCACGACCGAGTTCGGAGACGGGGATCACGGGAACGCCATCGAAGCGCTGGATCGCCTGCTCGTGGCGCACGGAGACTGGGAGCGGATTCCCGAGGCGCGGCTCATGCTCGGCGACGTCTACTTCGACCGCGGTGATTACCTGACGGCGCGAGCGGAGTATGGGCGCTTCCTCGACCGGTATGCCGGGCACCCGCGGTCGGCCGATGCGGCGTTGGGGACCTGCAAGTCCCTGGCCGCGCTCGCGCCGAAGCCTCAGCGCGATCAGGGATACACGCAGGAGGCGATGAGCTCGTGCCGGAACGTCGTGGTCGACTTCGCCGGTCGCGAGGCGGCGGCCGAGGCGGCGATCATCTCGAACCGTCTCCGTCTGACCTTGGCGGAGAAGGACTACATGAACGCGGACTTCTACTTCCGCCGCAGGATGTACGATTCGGCGATCAAGTACTACGAGTTCGTGGCGAACCTGTACCCCGAGTCCGAATTCGCCCCGCAGGCGCTTCTCGGACTCTATTTGTCGAATCAGGCGATCGGGTACGACGACTTGGCCGAGGCGGCGCGAGAGCGCCTTCTTCTCGAGTACCCCGACTCGGAAGCGGCCGCCGAGGCGCGCATCGATGAAGAGGGGCGCTGACGCCGATCCGTCGCCCCGCGCGCGCATCGGGATCTTCGGCGGCACCTTCGACCCACCTCACCTCGGGCATGTCTCGGTCGCCGCGGATGTGGCGGACGCGCTGAGACTCGACGTCGTGGTCTGGGTTCCGGCGAGTCGATCTCCACTCAAGCCTGATCAGGATCTCTCTTCCGGCGCCGTACGGCTCGAGATGGTGCGAGCCGCCGCGAACGCCGACGGTCGCTTCGTGGTCGACGAGGTGGAGCTGGAGAGGCCTCCTCCCTCGTACACCGTGGACACGCTCGCCGCGCTGCGCGGGCGGCACGGCTCCGAAGCTGAGCTCTTCCTGATCCTCGGGGTCGACCAGTATCGAGCCTTGAAAGACTGGCACGAACCCGACCGCGTGCGGTCGCTCGCGACCATCGTGGTGATGGACAGGGCCGGGGAGGGGGTCGAAGCTCGGCCGGGGGTCGTCCCGGTACGGGTGCGACGGGTGGACGTATCTTCGACCGCGGTGAGGGCCCGGGTCGCCCGGGGTCGCTCCATCGACGAGATGGTGCCTCCGGGGGTGGCGACGATCATCGAGCGTGAGGGGCTGTATCGGAGCTGACCGGTTGCGGGGGTCGGACGGTTATATTTCGTCTGCGGTCGAGCGTCACCTTTCGCCGCCGACAACCACCTTGGACGGATCACCGTGAGGCTGGACGAACGCGAGCTGGAGCGTTGGGGGGTGCGGATCGGCGAAGCCGTCGAGGCACCGGTCGTGATCGCGCTTCGTGGGCCGCTCGGGGCAGGGAAGTCCGTCCTGGCTCGCGCCATCGGGGCGGGCGCAGGTGTCACCGAGGTGATGCCTTCGCCTTCCTTCAACCTCCTCGTCCGGTATGAGCGGCCGTCCGGCGGCCCGGTCGTTCACCTCGACCTGTACCGCGTGGAGGCACCCGAGGAGCTTTGGGAGCTCGGGTGGTCGCAGCTCGGCACGGAGCGCGAGATCGTTCTGATCGAGTGGCCGGAACGCGCAGGCAATCTGATGCCCGCGAACCACTGGATCATCGACCTCTCCGTCCCGGTGGGCGAGCCCGAGCTCCGAGACGTGGAGGTCCACCGCGTGGGGTCGCCGGCGGAGCTCCCCGCGTTTCCGATGTCGGTCTCGTCTCGTGGCTGATCTCCGCATTGCGTTCGACACCTCCGGCCCGTTCGGCTCCGTCGCTGTGGCGCAGGGCAGGGACGTGCTCGCGCGGACGGTCATGAGCACCCAGAACGCCCACGCCGCCATGCTCGTGCCGTCGATCCGCGAGGTCCTGGAGGAGGCCGGCGTCGACCGGGGAGAGATCGGCGGCGTACTGGTAGGTGAGGGTCCGGGCTCCTTCACCGGCGTCCGTGTCGCCGCCGCGACCGCGAAGGGTCTGGGTCGGGCACTCGACGTTTCCGTTTGGGCGGCATCGAGTCTCGTGGCGGCGGCGTTCGCCCTCGATCGAGCGGCCGTCCGGTATGCGCTGTTCGACGCGCGGTCCGATCGTGTCTACGGAGGCTGCTGGGGCGTCGGGAGTGATCGCGCGGAGGAGATGGTCGCCCCACATGCCGGAGAGCTCCGAGACGTGCTGGCCGGTGACGTGCCTCCGGGCGCAGTGTTCACCGGCGACGGAGCCGCGAAGCACCGTGCCGCGATCGAAGGTGCTGGCTTCGAGGTGGTCGAGGCGCCCGAGAACCGGACGCTCGCCGACGGACTCGTCGAGTATTTCGCCCGGATCGAGGAAGGACCCGTCGACGACCTCGGCTCATGGGAGCCTCTCTACGTGCGGGCGTCCAGTGCGGAGCGTCTGTGGAAGATGTGAGCCCGCCCCACGACGTTCGGATCCGCGAGCTGCGCGAGGCCGATATCGAGGAGGTGGTGCGGATCGAGCGAGAGGCCTTCACGACCCCGTGGCAGCCCGCGACCTTCGCGGGCCTCATCGAGCGAGACGGCGTGGAGCTGGTCGTGATGACGAAGTCGGGTGAGGCGGTGGTGGGGTACGCCGTGCTCTGGTGCGTGCTCGACCAGGGCGAGCTCGCGAACATCGCCATCGCGCCGGCGCATCGACGTACGGGCTTGGGCACCCTTCTTCTCCGGCACGTCCTCGACGTCGCCCGTCGACGGGGGGTCGCGCGCGTCTTCCTGGAGGTGCGCGCGTCGAATCGTGCGGCGCTGGACCTCTACGCGCGCTTCGGCTTCGAGGAGGTCGGGCGGCGGAAGGGGTACTACGAGCAACCCCGCGAAGACGCCCTGGTCTTGCGCGCTGAGCTCGGGGTCCCGTCGGACCATCCCGGAGACCGTCCCCTCGCATCATGATCCCACATGGATCGGCTGTGGCGACGTGACGCGCGTGAGCGACCCCGCGAGCGCTTGCGCCGGGTGGGGCCCCGCAACCTCGCCCGAGAGGAGCTCCTCGCGCTGCTGATCGGAAGCGGGAGCGGCCACGCGTCCGCGGTTGGCGTCGCCCGGTCCCTCACCGAGCGTTTTCCGTCGCTCGACCGTTTCGCAGCCGCCGACGTGGCGACCCTCGAGCGGGTTTCCGGTGTGGGTCGCGCGACCGCGTCGCGCCTCGTCGCGGCCTTCGAGCTCGGGCGGCGCGCCGTGGCGGAGGCCGAGCCCACCGACGCTCCGATCCGCGGGCCCGCCGATGTCTTCCGCCGCATCGGTCCGCGTCTGCCGCATCGGTCCGCGTCTGAGGGATGCGGGTCAGGAAGAGTTCCACGCGCTGCTCCTGAACACCCGGCATCGAGTGGTTCGTGAGGTCCTGGTCACCCGAGGGATCCTCGATGCCTCGCTGATCCATCCGCGAGAGGTGTTTCGCCTCGCGGTCGGCGAAGGAGCTGCCGGTGTGATCCTCGTGCACAATCACCCGTCCGGTGATCCGACACCCTCCGAGGAGGACCGCGTCATCACTCGGCAGCTGTCGAAGGCCGGTCGGGCCCTGGGCATCCCCGTACTCGATCACGTTGTGGTCGGGCGCGGGCGATACGTGTCCTTGGCGACAGAGCTCGAGTTGTAAACATATGAAGTCAATTCGAAAAAATGCGTTGACCGCTCGAGGTCGGTCCCCGTATCTTCGGTGACAGTCCGATGGGCGAAATGCCCTGTCCTACTTGCCGAAGGAGCCCGAATGGTTCGCTCGGCCGCGGCCGTGATCGCCCTGCTGATTCTCGCAAGTTTTGCCCAGGCGCAAGAGCCTGTGGGTACCCACACGGTCGTCAGGGACGACACCTTGTGGGACCTCGCTCAGCGCTATTACTCGAGTCCCTGGGAATGGCGTGCCATCTGGGACGCGAACCGGGATGTCGTCGAAGATCCGAATCTGATCTATCCAGACGAGGTCTTGACGATCCCGGGTCTCGCTCCGGGGGCTCGCGGTCCCGGCCCCGACGCGCCCCCAGACCCGGCACCGGCTGAGACGCCGGCGATGGTCGAGGGCGTCCCGGCGGATCTGGTGCCTTTTGGTCTTCGCCAGGCTCGGCCCGTGACGGACGAGACGCGGACGATCTTCTACTCTCAGACCGACGAGACCATACGGTCCCAAATCGTCGCGGCGGCCGAACGCAACTACCTCGCGGTGTCTGCCGACCGTGTGTACTCGGCCCCGTGGCTGATCGGCCTGGAGGCCGAGCCGTCGCACTCGGGGTGGATCGCAGGGTTCGCCGAGCCCCAGCGCGCTTCGACGATCCGTTCCTACGACCGGATCCGGGTCACGATGCCGGAGGCGGCCCGGGTCGGCGAGATGCTTCAGCTCTATCGGGTGGACAGCACGATCGACAACATCGGTCAGGTCGTGTTGCCGACCGGGCTCGCGGAGGTCACGACCATCGGCGATGGAGAAGTCGTCGCAATCGTGGTCAAGGAGTACGAGCGGATCCAGCCGGGCGATTGGGTGGGTCCCCT
>JBDHDM010000218.1:0-8126 GCA_039591515.1 Gemmatimonadota bacterium
CGTTACGCCCAACCGCCGGCCGAAATCGCGCGTATGCTCAGGACGGACAAGAACTACGCGACGCTCGACTACGTGGGCCCGGACGGCGATCACTTCCTGGTGCCGCACGAGACGGAGCTGTCGACGCTCGAGCTCATGTCCAAGCCGACCTACCGGCTGGCCGAGCTGGAGCTTCGCTCAGGCACGGACCGGCTCTGGCACCTCGACACCTACGGGATCGACGGCTTTCGCTTCTACTCGCTCGGAGAGAGGGGCTTCGTCGACGTGGAGCTGCCTGCGGGATCGTTCGCGAGCGACTTCACGTGGTCACCGGACGGCAGCCAGATCGCCTTCCTGGCCCACCTTCCGTCACACACCGAAGCGTGGGTCGCGGATGCGGCGAGCGGGCGTGCGCGGAGCCTGTCCGCGCGCCGCGTGCTCGCGACGGTCGGGACGAGCGCGGGCGGGCAGGGGAGCCAGGCGTCGCGCATGCTGCAGTGGACGCCGCAGGGGACCGTGCTGACGCTCCTCGTCCCGGAGACTCGAGGCCCCGAGCCGGCCGACGACCGCATCCCGCTCGGTCCCCTGACCCGAAGGACGCGTGAGGAGCCCACGCAGGCGAGAACGTACCCCTTCCTGCTCGAGGATCCGCACGACGAAGCCCTCTTCGAGCACTACACGAAGAGCCAGCTCGCCGAGCTGTCGCTCGACGGCTCCGTGCGTGCGCTCGGGGAGCCGGCGATGATCGAGTCGATCGCGCTCAGCCCCGACGGCCGGCACGTGCTCGTGGAGCGGATCGAGCGGCCGTTCAGCTACATCACCAGCTATCGTGGGTTTCCGCGCGCCACCGTCGTGGTGGACCGGAACGGGCAACGGTAACGGGAGCGGCTCGGATCCCCGGGACTTCGCCTGGATGGCCGACGGATCGGGCCTCGCCTTCCTGAAGCGCGCGGAGCGCGACGAGGCCGATCCCGACGCCCCTCGCCCCGACCGCATCCTGCTCATGACGGCGCCCTTCGACGTGGAGGACGCCGAGGTCGTGGTCGAGAGTGAGCACCCCATCCGCTCGGTGACGCTCTCGCTCGACGGCGGGCACGCCTTCGCCGAGGTCAGCGACGACGACGCGCGCGGCATCGCCTGGTGGGATCTCGATGCCGGATCACCGGCCCCGACGATGGTCGTGGCGTTCCACGACACCGAGGACCCGACTGCGCTGCCCGGTGACCTCCTGACCGGCCAGACCGGAAACGGGCTCGATTACGCGCTCGTGTCGAGCGACGGCACCTCTGCGTACCTGCGGGGCGAAGGCTACAATGCCGACTTCCGGCCCCGGCCGTTCGTCGATCGGGTGCGCCTCGCCGACGGATCCACGGAGCGGGTCTTCGAGGGCGCGACCGACTCCTTCGATCGTCCGCTCGTGCCGCTCGACGCCGACGTCGGCCGGATGATCGTGAGCCGTGAATCCGTGACCGGCTTCCCCGACAGCTTTCTCTGGCAGGACGGCGAGTGGGAGAATCTGACGAACAACGTCGATCCCTTCCCGGAGGTGACGGCGGCTCGACGGCTCGACTTCTCTTTCACGCGCCGCGACGGACTCGAGGTCCAGGGTCGCGTGTCCATGCCCGTCGGATGGACGGAGGGCGACGGGAAGGTGCCCGCCATCTTCTGGACGTACCCGCGCGAGTACACCGAGCCCGAACGGTACGAGAACGCGGCGATCGAGTCGCGCAATCACAACGCGTTCACGCACATGAGCTGGCTGCGCTGGTCGGACCTGTGGCTGACGCAGGGATACGCGCTCGTCTATCCCGACATCCCGATCATCGGGGAGAACTACAACGACACCTACATCGGCAACCTCGTCGACGCGATGTACGGCGCCATCCGCGCGGTCGACCAGCTGGGCGTGATCGACATCGACCGGATCGGGCACGGCGGCCACAGCTACGGCGCCTTTGCCACGGCGAACATCCTGGCCAACGCACCCTACTTCAAGGCCGGGATCGCGGGGGACGGGGCATACAACCGCTCGCTCACGCCAGCGGGCTTCCAGGCGGAGCGACGCATCATCTGGGAGGCGCCGCACACCTACATCGAGATGTCGCCCTTCTTCCGGGCCGACCAGATCGACACGCCGCTCCTCTTGTACCACGGGGGCGACGACAACAACACGGGGACCTTCCCGGTGCAGTCGCGGCGCATGATCCACGCGTTGACCACGCTCGGCAAGACGGCCGTACTCTACGAATACCCCTATGAGTCGCACACCCCGCGCGCGATCGAGAACAAGCTCGACATGTGGGCGCGCTTCATCGGCTGGTTCGACGAGTACGTGAAGGGTGGAGCGGAGCCCGCGACGATATCGGAGGAGGGCCGGTAGGGGGGCAGGCTGGCGATCCGACGCGCGCGCTCGCGTACCGTGCAGGCATTCGGCCCAACTCGTCAGCAAGCTCGGCCGTACTGACGTGGGCCGCGGCGTCGATGGCATCGCCGAAGCCGATGGATAGCGTGCGAAGATCTGCTCGAAGAGCGCCGCGAGCTCGTGGCTCGACGGCCCTCCCGGGACCGCGTTGCCGTGGAACGGCACCTCGACAGGGTCGAGTACGTCCATATCGATGTGGATGTATAGCCTGTCCGTGATGGCCGCCAGCCGGTCGAGCTGCTCGAAGACCGCGCTCGAGGCAGTGCGCAGGTCATCGACCGAGACCTGCTCGATCCTCGAGTCGTCGAGCAGCCACTGCTCGAGCGGATCGGTCAGTCGGACTCCCCCCATCACCACATGCCGATCTGACATCGGCGGCTCGAGGCCCGCGTCGCGACGGAGCACGTGCAACGCACGGCCTGTAGCGACCGCGACCGGCATCCCCCCAAGTGACCCGCTCCGGGTCGTCTCGGGCGTGTTGAAGTCTGGATGCGCGTCGAGCCAGAGCATGCCGACGCGGAGCGGTTCGTTCGTCGGCCCCGAGGCCTGCAGGCCCGCGACGAGACCCGGCATCGACGGGCACGTCGCGAAGAGGCCGACCGTGAACCAGCCCTCGCGCTCGTTCTTCTCGACGATGTCTGCGTAGTGCCCAAGTGACATCCCCAGTCGCTTCCACCCCCCGTACTCAGTGTCTTCCTCAGGCGTGAGCCCCGACTCCTCGACCCTGACGACGGCCCCCATGCCGGCCAGCGCCTCCTGGATGCCCCCCTCGGCCATCGTCGTGGGGCCGCGAGATTGGCGGTTCGGACTGAACGGTTGCTTGGACAGCGCGACCCGCAGGCGGCCATCGGGTCCGGTGTACCGCTGGGCCGCCAACCCGACGGGAAGCGCCAGGAGCACCGTGAGGATTGAGACAGAGAGGCGGTTCATGGGGACCTCCATGGGTGCGTCGGGTGGTGTCTCTGCACGATCCTACGGGCCGAAGGTGGCGTACGTCACGATCCGTCTCGTCGACGTTTGCCGCGTTGGCGTTGGTGCGTCTCAGACGCGCCTGCCGCTCCGAGGTCCGCAGGGCGCTCGTCACCTCGATGCGGAAGGGTGGCAGGTCCAGCTCGGCGCGCCGCTCGTGGAAGCGAACCCCCAGCGCCGATCGCGCCGACGCTCACCCCTCGTCCGAGAGGATCCTCGCGATCTCGCGTCGCACGTCCCGAAGATGCACCCGTGTCGCCGGATCGCCGGCACGGTCGAGCGCTTCGGCAGCCATCGCGTCGATGTCCTCCAGCTCCGCGCGCAACACCCCCCGGATGTCGGTGGTCCACGGTGCGGGCACCGGATTGAAGTTCCGGTTCATCTCCGCCTCGCTCGGATGGAGCCGGCGGTCGACCGCCTCCACGAAGGCTCGCTGCACGTTTCGCCGGTACGTGTTAACCCGGACGGTGCCGTCGCCGAGCTCTTCCCAGACACCCGCTCTCAGATCGCTCATCAGATCGTGGATCGAGTAGGCGCCCTCGTCCATGGCGCCGAACTCGACGAGCCGATCGAGCCGTGACTGGCTGAGCAGCTGGTTCATCACCGCGCTCTGGCGCTGGCGGAATCGATCCACCACGCCCTCCGGCTCGATCCGCCGCAGGATCTCCTCGTCGAGGAACATGTCGGGCACGTGGAGCGCGGTCGCGTTGAGGTATCGTACCGCCTCCCGTTGCCGATCGCGTTCGACCGGCTCGAAGCGCGCCCCGGTTCCGTACCTCTCCTGCGTGATCGCGCCTCCGACGACGGCCACGACGTGGCCCATGTAGCGACCCCACTGTCCGACCGCCTGACCGTACATGTACTCGAGCTCGTCGTAGCTCTCGCCCGGCTTCTCGGTGACGTCGAGCATCATGTCCATCACCCGACCGAGGTTCAGCATGCCGTAGCCCGTCGACTTCACCGCGTCGGCGTCACCCACGGCCTCGGTGATCCCGTTCGGATCGGAGCCCTCCGCGTCGGCGGTCGTGAAGCGCAGCCATGGGAACCGGTCCTGCTCGCGCGCCCAGGCATCCAGCTGTTCCCGCTCCGCGTCCGGCGACCCAGCGCCCGGGATCGGCGAATAGCCCCACCGCACCGCGAAGTGGTCGTACGGCCCCACCCTGGGGATGAGGTAGTCGAGCGGAATGTCGTCCTCGGGCTGGGCCACGTAGTTGAAGCGCGAGTAGTCCATCAGCGTCGCGACGTGGCTACCGCCCATGCGCTCGAGGAAGGAGGCCGATCGGATCGAGTCCGCCGGATACATCCCGGACGCCTTCATGTTGTGCGGGAAGCCGATCGAGTGACCGATTTCGTGCGCGACGACGTACTCGACGAGCTTCCCCATGAGCGAGTCGGGCATCGGCAGGCTCTGCGCGCGCTCGTCGAGCGGCCCCACCTGGATGAAATACCACGCCTTCTGCAGCTGCATGATGTTGTGGTACATGTTGACCTCGCCCTTCAGGATCTCTCCCGTGCGCGGATCGACGATCTGGCCACCGGTCGCGTTCGCGACGGTCGAGGGGCGCCAGTAGATCGCGGACGTCCGGGCGTCGTATAGAGAGAAGTCGGGGTCCTGCTCGGGCGTCGGCGCCACGCGACCGAAGATCGCGTTCGAGAATCCTGCATTCTCGAAGGCCGTCTGCCACGCGTCGACCCCGCTCACGATCCACGGCTGCAGCCACTCCGGCGTCGCCGGATCGATCCAGTAGACGATCGGCTCGACGGGGTCGGAGATGTCGGCCGACGGGTTCTGTCTCTCGAGCCGGAAGCGGTGGATGAAGCGAACCTGCTCGAGGCGACGGTCGGGGCGGCTGAAGTCCCAGGCGCGGCTCGAGTTGAATCCGACCCGCTCGTCGTGCCACCGCGGCATCATCGGATCCGCGGGCAGCGGCGTCATGCTGAAGAGGACCTTCACCGTCTGCGACTGCGGACCGGCCTGCCCGCCCCCGCCCGGACCCCCGCCGCCGCCACCGTTGCCGTTCGCACGCGACTGACCCGTCTGCGTGACTGCGACGTTCACCCGGTCGTCGAGGGCCCAGAAGTCGTCGACCCAGCTTCTGCTGGACTGGATGCCCTCCACCGGCCGGAGCTCGGGGATGTTGCCGATGAAGAGGTCCGAGACGTCGATCACCGCGGACCCGTCGTCCGCGTACGTCTCGACGTCGAAGACCTGGAGCACCGGCCCTTTCCGGAAGTGCGACACCTGCCCCCAGATGGCGTCCCCGGGCTCCGCGGTCAGATCGTACTCGCGGGCACGCAGGACGACGCGGTCGTCGTCGTGCTCCCACGCGACGTAGAGGCGACCGAGCGGACCCGAGCCGAAGAAGGAGCCCGGATCCTGCGCTGTCGACTCCTCGGCACGGCCGGTCAGCAGCATGTCGATGCCGAAGCTCGAGACGGGGATCTCGAAGTAGAGCTTGTCGTCCACCTCGTGCACGTCGAACAGCCCGCGCTTGGTCACCGCCTCGGCGGTGATTACGTCGGCGTAGGCCTGCGGCTCGTCGGTGTCCTCGTCACCGCCACCGGGCGGATCGGGGCGGTCCTGGGCGGTCAGGATCGACGGAAGGGCGAGCAACGCCGCGCTCAGGGCGAGCGAGACGGCGACAGGGCGATTGCGGAACATGGCGGGCAGGGTCGATGTGAAACGAGCCCCGACGTTAGGTCGATCGGCTGCGCCTGCCTAGAGTGAACTCCGAGTCGTCAGCCCGCTTCACGCGGTGCCGCAGCACGCGTTGGTGCGTTACCCTTTCCTGGACCGTAGCCGGATGGAGTGGAGAGCGCCGCGGGAAGTCAGGGGATCGCACTTGATGCACTCGATGAAGCACCATCTCGCCGTCACTGTTCTCTGCATCGCCGCATCCATTGCCTCGGACGCCGCTGCGCAGAACGTCTCCCCGACCGATGCAGCGCCGTCCGATGGGAACGAGGGTCGCCTCGTGATCGTCGGCGGGGCCCTCGCGGCCGACAACGCGGACGTGCACCACGCGGTGCTCGAGGCGCGGAATGGGAGAGGCCCCCTGTGCATCGTCCCGACCGCCTCGGGTGACGCCGAGTCGTCGATGGGCACGATGATCGATCGCTTCACCACCTACGCCGCCGATGAGCGCCATGCGGACGACCGTCCCGAGGTAGTCGGCGTGTGGATCACGACCGAGAACCCCGAGGCGGCGCATGATCCGGCAACAGTCGCCGAGCTCTCCGCGTGCTCGGGCTTCTGGTTCGTGGGGGGCTCGCAGTCACGGATCATCGACGCCTTCCGCCCCGACGGTACCGACACCCCGGCGTACGACGCACTCATGCGCCGGTGGCGAGAGGGCGCGGTCGTTGCCGGTACGAGCGCGGGCGCAGCGATGATGAGCAGTCGGTCGATCGGAGGCGGCTCCCCGGCGGAGGCGCTCGAGGTCGGTGTGACACGCGACCGGGAAGCTGACGGACTCTGGATCATGGACGGCATGGACTTCGTACCGTGGGCGATCCTGGGCCAGCACCACATGGCACGCGGCCGGTGGGGCCGCCTCGTCGTCGCCGTGCTCGAAGAGGAAGACTGGCTCGGGCTCGGGATCGACGAGAACACCGCCGTCGTCTACGAAGACGGTATCGGAACCGTGGTCGGCGCCTCGGGCGTCCTCGTCGTCGACGCCTCGGATGCGACGATCGACATGGAGCCGAGAACGGCGCGGGATGTGCGCCTGGACTACCTGGCTCCCGGCGACCAGGTGCACGTTCGCACGGGCGCCGTCGTTCGAAACGTCTTCGGGAAGCGGCAGCCTCCTGCCCCACCTCTGGATACGGCCGCACAGGATCCCTTCGGCCGCTGGGAGTTCCTGCGGGTGCTGCAAGGCTTTGCTTCGGGCGAGGTGCGACGCTTCCTCGCCGACGGCGGAACGCACACCCTTCGCTTGCGACGCGGCGTCGGCTTCGCCGGAGCGGCGTCCTCTGACGAGGGCGCGATCCTCGAAGAGGCGGGCACGCGGGAAGACCTCACGGTCGGCCCCCTCCTTCTCGACATCTCGCGCTGACCGCTGCCGATCGATGCGCTACGAGGGCAAGCTCTACCGGCCTCCGTCCGAGGCGTATTCGTACATCGTGCAGGCCACGATCGGGTGCTCGCACAACCTGTGCACCTACTGCGACATGTACCGGGACAAGCAGTTCCGCGTGCGCGATCTCGACGAGGTGCTGGAGGACATCGGGGCGGCCGGTCGCGCCTATCCTGGCGCTGACAAAGTCTTCGTGGCCGACGGAGACGCGCTCGTCATGGACACGGACCGGTGGCTCACGATTCTGGGCGCGTGCCGAGACGCCTTCCCGAAGCTGCGCCGGGTCTCGTGCTATGCGACGGCCGACAACGTCCTGGAGAAGACGCCCGATGAGCTGAGTGCGATGCGCGACGCCGGTCTCGAGATGCTCTACATCGGACCCGAGTCCGGGGACGATGTCACCCTCAAGCGGATCGTGAAGGGCGGTACCTTCGCCGACCACGTCGCGGCCGCCCGGAAGGCGGACGAGGCCGGCATGCGCCTCAGCGTCATCGTCCTGCTCGGGGCCGGCGGAGTGGATCGGAGCGAGGAGCACGCCCGTGAGACCGGTCACCTCATCACCGAAATGGATCCTGACTACGTCGGCGCCCTGACCCTCACGGTAATCCCCGGTACCCCGCAGGCCCGCATGGTCGAGAAGGGGAGGTTCGAGCTGCCTGGGATCCCGCGTCTACTCC
>JBDHDM010000219.1:0-7430 GCA_039591515.1 Gemmatimonadota bacterium
CTCTCCGGGATGTCGTCGTCCCGGTCGCGAGGAACGGGACGTTTTCGAGTCGGCTCAGGTGCAGCTGGTGCACGTGCCCCCCCAAGACCACGTCGGTGCCCATCGCTGCGAAGGCCTCGGCCAGCGATCGGGCGCCGGGCAGAGGACGCGCGCCCTCGCCCGTCGGGACGGGGACGAAATGGTGATGAACGACGACGATCCGATAGTCGCCCTCGGGGGCCTGCTCGAAGGTACGTCGTGCGAACTCGACCTGCTCGCGATCCAGGCGCCCGTTGACGATCGCCCGCCTGGGCGCGGCCGAGCTCAGCGACACGACCGTGGCTCCCTCGACCCGGACCGACGTATCGAGGCTCGGGCCAGCGAAGTCACGCCAATTGCGGAAGGGAGCCAAAGCACGCTCCCAAAAACGGTACAGCGGGACGTCGTGGTTGCCCGGGGTGACCACGACCGGCACGCCGTCGAACCCCGCGAGGGCCTCCCTGGCGAGGGCGAACTCCTTCACCTTCGCGCGCTGGGTGAGGTCACCAGACACCACGACCAGATCGGGCCCCACGGCATCGAAGACGCGGACCATCGCCTCTGCAGCACGAGGCAGGTAAGGCGCCCCGCACTGGAGGTCCGAGACGTGGAGCACGGTGAGCGACCGGTCCATGGCTACGCCGCCTCGACCGACGTCCCTGCGTCCCTCGTCTTGGCGATGCCGACCAGGCCGAAGGCGACCATGCCCAGACTGAGAATCTGAGCGAGCGTCAAGACCCCGAAGAAGCGGTCGTCCTTCGCCCGGAGGAACTCTACGGCAAACCGCTCGATCCCCGCCAGTACGAGCCACACCATCATGAGCCATCCCTTGGCGTGGCGGTGGTCGCGCATGCGCCAGAGCACGAAGAAGATGAGCGTGCTCAGCCCGACCTCGTAGAGCTGCGTCGGATGCACCGGAACCACCTCTCCGTACTTCTCGATCAGCTCCGGATCGACCGTGATGCCGAACATCTGCTCGATGTTCCGGACCGTGGTCGCGGGCGTGCCCTGCGGGAAGCGAATGCCGAGGGGTGAGTCGGTCGGGCGCCCCCAATCGTCACCGACCAGGAAGCAGCCCATCCTCCCGACCGCGTACGCGATCGCCAAAGCCGGTGCCACCATATCGGCGACGACCGGCACGGACATCTTCTGACGGCGGATCTCCCAGATCACGAGCGCGGTGGCGAGAAGGAAACCGCCGTACCAGACGAGACCGCCGCGAGAGAGGATCATCCCCAGAGGGTCGTCGACCAGGCGCGGCCAGTTGAGCAGCAGGTAGTACCCCTTCGCACCCACGATGCCGCCGACGACGGCCATGAAGACGAGGTCCCAAGCCTTGTCCGGGTCCTCGCCGGCGCGACGCAGCTCCACGCGCAAGACATAGCCCGCGCTCAGGAACGCGAGCAGCATGAAGACCCCGAAGGACGTGACCGGCTGTCCTCCCAGGAAGGGGACCCAGCTCGGCAGTTCGAAGAAGACCGGATACATAGGCCTTCAACCTCGCGCCAACGGGACAGCTTCGGAACTGCTCAGGCCGGGAAACGGGAGAACCGCCGAGGCAGAGACGTCGGGATCGGCCACCTCTCCGCGATCGAAGCGGAAACGAGCTGCGCGCGCAACCATGGCACCGTTGTCGAGGGAGAGACGAGGGGACGCGAAGAACACCTTCCCGTCCGCGGCCACCTCGCCCAGACGGCGAGCCATCTCCGTACGGAGCAGTGTGTTGGCACTCACCCCACCCCCGAGCATGACGCGGGTGCACCCGGTTTCCCGCACGGCCCGAAGTGTCTTCGATACCAGGACGTCGACGGCGGCGTCCTGAAAAGACGCGGCGACGTGGCGAACCTCGGCTTCCGCGAGGCCCCCGGCCACCGCCCCGGCCTCGATCGTGCGCACCAGCTCCGCGACCGCCGTCTTGAGACCACTGAAGGAGAAGTCGTAGTAGGCCTCGTCGGTGGGTGTCTGGTTGCGACGGAGCATGGGTCTCGGGAGTCGGTACACCCCGGGATCGCCGCCGACTGCCATGCGCTGGATCTCTGGCCCTCCCGGATACGAAAGCCCGAGCAGCTTCGCGACCTTGTCGAACGCTTCGCCGGCCGCGTCGTCCCGAGTGCGGCCCATGAGCTCGTAGTCGCCCCAGCCTCGAGCGTGCACGAGCAGCGTGTGGCCACCCGACACGAGCAACGCGATGAACGGCGGCTCGGCCTGTTGATCCTCCAGCGAGGGAGCGAAGAGGTGGGCCTCCATGTGGTGGACCGGCACCACGGGAACGTCGAGGGCGTAGCCAACCGCCTTCGCCCAGCACACACCCACGAGGAGCGCACCGATGAGTCCCGGCCCGGCGGTGACCCCTACCACATCGATATCGTCGAGCGTCGTGCCGGCACGCACGAGCGCCTCGTCGACCACGGCGTCGATCTTCTGCAGATGAGCGCGGGCCGCGAGCTCGGGCACCACGCCGCCATACACCTGGTGCACGTCCTGCGAGAGTATCACGTGACCCAGAATCGTGTTCTCGCCGTCGATCACCGCGGCGGAGGTCTCGTCACACGACGTTTCGAGCCCGAGCACGAGTGGACGTCTGTGCGGTCCGCTCACCGCGCCCCCACCGCGGGGGCGCGGTTCGCGACCTCCGGCGCGGGGCGAGCCGGGTCGACTTCCCGGTCATCGAAACCGGGCAGATCGGTGGCTCGGCGGACCCGTACCCGCGCAACACTCGGCTCGGCGGTCACGAACTCGGGGACACCCTCGATTCGGACCGGGAGCACCCGCTCCTCGCCGGCCACCATGCCCTGGAGGGCTTCGGGAGGCACCCAGGCCCGCAAGCCGCTCGGGTCCAACGAGGTGACGTGTGTCCGCGGACCGCGCAGTCGGATCTGAACCGCCGCAGGCTCCGTCACCACCTCGGCCTCACCAGGGCTCGGGATGGCCTGTACGACGACGCTGTCGAGCACGCGCTGCACCATGTCTTCCACCCGGATGCCGACCGTGGCGAACGGCGGCACGACCGACGCTCCCATGAGGCCGGCGGTGTCGACCGCCACCGCGAAGGCGCCCGAGCGGGAGACGGCTGCCAGGTTGAACGCGACGAGCGGGAGGGAGTCCAGCCCCTCGAGGCGGCTCTCGGGGCCTCGGACACGCACCAGCGGCGGGCTCACCTCGATGCGTGACGCCAACGCGAGGTTCGCCGGGACTTCACCGACGGTCCGGGCGGCGAGAGGCAGGAAGCGCGTCTGAGCCGGCTCGAACGACAGCTGGACGCTCGCGGGAGAGAACGACTCCACGATCAGCCCGGCCCGCTGGCCCAGCTGCACCCACTCCCGACGAAACACGATGGTCGTGTCCGTGGAGCCCACCGCGGCGATCGGCACACGGACAGCGGTCCCTTCTCGGGCGAGGCGGATGATCTCACGGGCGGGCCCGGACAGCCGGAGCTCCACCGTGGCGGGTTCTGGCGCACCCGCTGTGGTCCAAGCCGTATCGGCGATCTGCACGCGAACCGGGACCGAAGGGATCGCCTCCTGGTCGGCGGGCTCGGTTTGGACGAGCGCCCAGAGGAAGACCGAGAGAAAGAGAGCCGAGAGCTTCAGGCGCCAATTCCGTACGAGCGCCTGATACAGGCTCGCCACGCCGCCCCTACTTGGCCGTGAGAAGTCGGCGAACGAGCTCTTCGTTCACCTCGGCATCCCACTCCGTGGGTCCAGCCACCTTTTTGTAGATGACCCCGTCCTTGCCGACGATGAAGCTCTCGGGCACACCCGTGGTCTGGTAGAGGCTACTGATCGAGTTGGCCGGATCGTGCAGAATGGGGAAGGTCAGTCCGAGATCCTCGACGAACTGACGCAGGTCTCCACCTGGGCGCCCCGCCACGTCCAGCTGCCCGAACGGCGCGTCGACGCTCACCGCCAGGATCTCGAAGTCCTCGCCCTCGAGTGACTCGTAGAGCCTCTGCATCGAAGGCATCTCCACGACGCAGGGCCCGCACCAGGTCGCCCAGACATTGACCAGCACGACCCGATCGCCTCGGTAATCCGAGAGGCCGACCTCAACGCCCTCGATCGACGAGAACACGAAATCGGGCGCGTCGGCCCCGGTGATGACGGGACGGTAGCTTTCGCGGCCCAGCCAGGCGAAACCGACGACGGCCGCGACCCCCACGATTGCCCAGAAATAGGGCGAGCGGACGAACGATCGCTTCATGCTGAGATCCTACGGGTCGCCAGGGTCATTGTTCCCGCCCGAGTCCGCTGCGACCGACCTTCAGCTGAACGGCACTCCCCCGTTCCAGCTCCGTGTCCGCGACCGGTTGCTGCTCGACCACGACTCCCTGATCTCGGCCGAATCGGAAGACCTCTTCGACGTCCGAGACGACGAGCCCGAGGGAGTCGAGCAGAGACTCGGCCTGGGCACGCTCGAGCCCGAGCACGAGCGGCATGGTGATGACGGGCGGGCCGGTGCTCACCACCAGGGTCACCTCAGCGGGAAGCGGCACCACGCTGTCCGGGGGGGGCACGATGTCGATGATACGGCCCCTCGGCTCCTCCGCCTCGGCCGTGTCGTAGCTGACCACGAAACCACTCGTCTCGAGCACGACCCGCGCGCGATCGCGCTCGAGGCGCCGCACGTCCGGGACGGAGCGCATCTGAGGACCGGCGCTGATGGTCACGAGCACCGGCTGGTCCGGCGGAGCGACCTGTCCGGGCAGCGGCGACTGTCCCAGCACGAGTCCCGCTGCCACGCTCGGATGTTGCAGCGAGTCCACTGCGCCCATTTCGAGCCCGGCGCCGGCCAGTCGCTCGTTCGCGCTCGCCACGCCGAGGCCACGCAAGTCGGGCACTTCGAACAGATCGCCCGTCGGGGGGGGAGCCGGGAAGAACACCAGCGTGGCGACGGCATAACCGAACGCCCAGCCGAGGACGGCAAGCCCCGCCACGGCGAGCACGAGATCCCGGATCGGCAGCCCACCGATCACCGGCCACCCCTTGGACTCCCTCTTCTTGTTCTTGGGCCCGAGGCTCGTTCGAGGCGCGAAGATGTCGGCGTCGTCCGACTGCTGCCCCGCATCCTCCCCGGGCGCGGACAGTGCGTCTTCGGGTTGCTCGGACTCGCCGGGCTGCGCGTCGGGCTTCCTCGAGTGACGCTTCCGGCTCCGACCGAGTGAATCTCCCAGCTTCACGCCACCCTCCTGAGTCGGGCCGCAAACGAGCCGTCGAACCCTTGCTGCTGCGGCGTCATCTCCAAGCAGCCGTCCGCGTTGCGGAGGGCCCGAGGCACGGCGTCCGTCGGCTCGAGGGCGTAATCCTTACGCCGCGCGAGGAACGCCGCCACCTGCTCCCCGTTCTCTTCGGGCTCGAGGGTGCACGTCGAATACACGAGGAGCCCCCCCGGTTGGACGACATCCGCGGCCGCAGCCAGCATGCGCCCTTGAAGCTCGGCCATCTCCTCGACCGCATCCCGGGTCAGCCGCCATCGGGCATCGGGATGCCGGGCCAGCGTGCCGGTCCCGGAGCAGGGAACGTCCAGAAGGACGGCGCCCGCCTCGCGGATCGGCGGATGCACCGCGTCCGCCACCACGCACGAGACCGGGCGGCCGACCCGACGGGCGTTCTCTCTCATGACGTGGATACGCGACTCCGAGCGATCGGCAGCAAACGCCCTCGGCCGTGGTGCAGGCAGGGCGAGGACCTTGCCACCGGGTGAGCAACAAAGATCAGCAACCATCGTGCCCGTGGGAACATCTGCAAAGAGCGCGACGAAATTCGCCGCTGGATCCTGGACGATGGCAGCTCCCAGCGTGGCCAGAGCCAGCGAAACACTCGCCGCCGCCGCGAGGCGCAAGCAACGGCTTCCCCCACCCACCGCTTCCGCGGCGATTCCGCCGTCCCGGAGTCTCTCCAGGGCCTCCACGGGCGAACCGTCGAGCGGAACCACATAGACGTCCGGTCTCGTGTTGTTGGCTTCCACCAGCTTCGAAACCTCGTCGACGGACCACCGCCCGAGCCAGCGCTCGACGAGCCAGCGGGGATGGGATCCCCACGTCGACAGGTGGCCGACGGGATCGGCGTCGACGGCCGGGAACCGGCCCGGCCCGTCGCCCGCCTCGGCCACGCGTCTCAGCACGGCGTTGACGAATCCGGAGGCACGCCCGCCGGCTAGGACACGCGCCTGCTTCACCGACTCGGAGACCGCTGCGTACGGCGGCACGGCATCGAGATAGAAGGCCTGGTACGCACCGAGCCGAATGAGCTCGAGCACGTGCGGATCGACGCGATCGAGACCGCGGTGAGCGTGCGGCGCGATCAGGTGGTCGAGTCGACCCCGGAGCCGGGTGGTGCCATAAGCCAGCTCGTGGGCGAATGCACGCTCGCGTCGAGCCAATCCGGTGGCCGCCTCACCGAAGGCGCGGTCGAGCCGCCTCCCCCTCTCCGTCTGGACGCGTGCGCGGAACGCGGCCTCGCGACCGGAGATCGTGCTGCTCAGTCGAGCAGGCCCGTCGTCGGAGACGACGGGACCGCGATCTCTCTCGACGGCATCCGCCCGGCAAGATAGGCCAGCCGACCGGCGATGATCGCGTGCTTCATGGCGTGTGCCATCCGGACCGGATCGTCCGCCGCTGCCAGCGCGGTGTTCATCAACACACCGTCGACGCCCTGCTCCATGGTGACGCACGCGTCCGAGGCCGTGCCCACGCCGGCGTCGACGATGACCGGAACCTCCAGGCGGTTCTTGATCTCGCGGATGAAGTAGGGATTCACGACGCCCAGGCCGCTGCCGATGGGGCTCGCGAGGGGCATCACCGCCGCGCAGCCCGCGTCCTCGAGGCGGAGCGCGGTCACGAGATCGTCGTTCGTGTACGCCATCACCTTGAAGCCCTCCGCGTTGAGCGTGCGGGCAGCCTCGAGGGTTGCGTGCACGTCGGGCAACAGCGTGCGCTCGTCGCCGATGACCTCGAGCTTCACGAACTCGTTGAAGCCCGCCGCCCGCGCGAGACGCGCATAGCGAACGGCATCCTCCGCGGTGTAACAGCCTGCGGTGTTGGCCAGCAGGAAGAACTCGTTCGGATCGAGGTGGTGGAGGATGGCTTCTTCCTTCGTCCGGTCGAGATCCACCCGTCGCACGGCGACCGTGACCATCTCGGCCCCGGACGCCCGGATGGCGTCCACCATGATCTGATTCGTGGCGTACTTCCCCGTGCCGACGATCAGCCGGGACACGAGCTCGACACCACCGATGACGAGGGGCCCGTCCAGCTCCCTGGCCTGATCGATCATCGTGTCGCTCAAGTCAGCCTCCCCCCACGAAGTGCACGAGCTCGATGGTGTCCCCTTCCGAGACATCGACCGCGCCGTATCTCCCGCGCTCCAGGATCTCCCGGTTCAACTCCACGACGACCATGCCGGGGTGAAGCTCGA
>JBDHDM010000220.1:0-7390 GCA_039591515.1 Gemmatimonadota bacterium
GGCGGCGGGGTCCTCGTCGCCGGGCTCGCCCTTCGGGAGAACATCGACGTCCGACAGCTCGCGCCGGCCCTGGCCGAGGCGGCGGCGGCGTCGCCGATGCCTCAGCGGCTCCGGCCGTCCGCAGCTGTCACCGACGGAACCTCGTTCAGCGCGGTGCTCCTGCGAACCGACGCGAACCGCGGCTATTTCGAAGATCCGTCCTACTACGCCACCGAGATGGCCCGCTGGACCGGCCTGGTCGAGCGCGCCGGAGGACGGGTGCGCGTGGTGGTCGACGCAGACGGGCTGGGATCGTTGAGCCTGGACGAGGTCCTGCTGCTGCCTGAGGCTCCGTGTCTTTCCTCCGCCGAGCTCGCGGCCGTCAACGCACACGTGCGCAAGGGCGGCAGTGTCGCGAGCAACTGGGCTCCCGGCGTCCGCAATGGAGCCTGCGAATGGCGAGGGTGGACACCCGTTCTCGAGCTCACCGGCGCCGACGCCGTGAGGGAGCTCCCGACTCGGGAGGGCATGTACGTGACCCTGCCCGGTGGGCTCCCGGTCTCGCCGGGTATCGATCCCGGCACTCGGATCGAGTTGAGACCCGAGCCCTCCATCGCCCTGAGGTTGGGAGGCGAGCGTGCCTACTGGTCCGACTGGGCGTTGAACCCGGCGCCCGACGAAGAAGGGGCCGGCGCGGACGTCGCGGTCGTCACCCGCACCACCGAGGGAGGCGGGCGCGTCGCATGGTTCGGGCCCCGGTCGAGACAGGGCGCCACAGGTGCCGACAGCGTCAACCTCGATCGACTCTTCACGAACGGACTGCTGTGGTCGGCCGGCGTGCCCCTGGCGAGTCCGTCCGCTTGGCCGGGCGCCGCTCAGGCGGCCCTCGTCTTCGTGCTGGACGTCGAGGGTGAGGACTCGTACATGAATGCGCGGGACGCGGCGGCGGCCTTCCGTGCCGATTCCCTCCCCATCACCTTCTTCGCGGTCTCACGGCTGGTGCTCGCCGACCGTGAGCTGGCCGAGGACCTGGCGGCGGCGGGCGAGATCGGCACACAGACCGTCGATCATCTCCCGTTGGCGGGCCGGACCCCCCAGGATCAGGCGCTGAGGCTCCGCCGGAGCTGGAGCGAGATCCAGGACTGGACCGGGATCGGTCCGGCCGGGCTCCGCCCCCCGGAAGAGACGCTCGACATCTGGACGATCCGCGCGTGGCGGCAGGCTGGCGGATCCTACATCCTGGCGAGCAACGAGGCCCGTTCCGCCGCTCCGGAGATCCACCCGACCTCCGACGGACCGGTTGTGCTCCTCCCGAGGTTGCTGAAGGACGATTACGACATCGTGGTCCGCGACGTCACCATGAGAGCGGCCAGCCTCGGAAGCGCGTACCATGCCGACATCCGCAAGATGCGGGCGATCGGCGGCCTCGCCGTGGTGGCTGGTCACACGCAGATCATCTCGAGCGAATCGCGGATCGATGCCATGCTCTCGCTGGGCGACACGGCCAGGGCACAGGGGGACTGGTGGATCACCCGGGCTGACGCCGTCGCAGAATGGTGGGTCAATCGGTCGAAGGTCGAGCTCGAGTGGCGTGATGAGGCGATTCTCGTCACGATCGCGTCGGGAGCCGAGGTGGACGGCCTGTGGATCGACGTCGTGCACGAGTTGCCGGACAACACGATCCCACTGGTGGACGACCGCTCCGTCGACTTCCTCGACGAAGAATGGGGGATGCGTGTGCGGGTCGGCTCCGTCGGGGCGGGCGAGGTGAGGCAAATCACCTTCGTCGACCGTGACAGCCGCTGACCGAGGCACCGTTCGACCGCTCCCGGACGCGGTGAAACGACAGACCCGCTCGACCCTCTCCTGGGCAGCGGTGGTCACGTTGACCGGGTGCGCCCCCGCTGCTCCCCTTCCCTCCTTGAAGCCCACGTCGGCTCCACAGCCGTTCGTCGCAGGCTACCACGCGTACTGGGCTGGCTCGTCCTGGCAGTCGTATCCCTTCGACCTGATCGACGAGCTCTTCTTCTTCGAATCCGAGGTCGCCGCGGACGGGTCGATCCTCGATCGGCATGGATGGCCGGAGGAGTGGGCTTCCATGGCCGAGCGGGCCGCAGAGGCGGGCGTTCAGATGGTGCCCACGGTGTCCATGCACGACCCCACCGCGTTCGAGATGCTCTTCACCGACGCGCGTCGGATCGACCGACTGGTCGAGTCGACACTGTCGTTGTTGCAGGAGACGCCCGAGGTGGCCGGCCTCCACATCGACTTCGAGGTCTTCCAGCCCGTGGCGGACGAGGCTCGAGACGGATTCACCGCCTTCGTCGCAATCCTCTCAGAGCAGATGGATGCGCGTTTCCCCGGGAAGTCCCTCTCTGCATTCGTGCTCGCATTCGACGACGACGACGTCTTCAACGAGCGGGCCATCGGTCAGCTGGTCGACTACGTCGTCGTGCAGGGCTACGACTACCACAGTGCCTCGAGCGAGAACGCGGGACCGGTCGGAGCGACCCGGGGGTGGGGCCGTCTCAACTGGGAGTCCGTCGTGGGGCGCTTCGAGGCCTTCGGAATCCCGCGGGCGAAGCTCGTCATGGGCGTCCCTCTGTACGGCTACGAGTGGCCAGTGGCGTCGGACGAGATGGGGGCCGCCACGACGGGCCCGGGTCGGACGGTTCCACTCACGGCACCCCCGGACGTGCTTCCGGACGAACCTCGTGCGAAGGACCGCGCTGCCCGCCACGGGGTCCGTAGAGATCCGGTGAGCGGCGTGCCCTGGTATGCGTTCGAATCCGCCGACGGATGGATCCAAGGATGGTTCGAGGACGCGGAGTCCCTGCGAGCCAAGTACGAGTTCGTGCGCAGCCGGGGGCTAGGCGGAATCGCGATCTTCCCCTTGGCTTATGGTGAAGAGGAAACCTGGGCGGACGTCCTGAGGATGCTTCGCTAATCGACAGAGGAATGCTCCGATAGGAGGGGACCCCACTCGTGTACTGGCTCGTCAAGTTCATCCAGAGCCTCGTCAAGGCGCTCAACTCCGAAGGCACCCCGGGTCAGGTCGCCGCTGGGATCGCCTTCGGCTCGTGTCTGGGCCTCACGCCGCTGATCAGCCTGCACAACCTGCTGGTCGTCGGCGTCATCATGTTCTTCCGCGTATCGGTTCCGGGAGCGACGCTCGGGTGGCTCATATTCACCCCCGTCGGCTTCATGCTCGATCCACTGTTCGACTCGATCGGCACGACACTGCTCGCCGACACCTCGGCGCTGCAGTCGGTTTGGATCACGCTGTACAACACGCCCGTCATCGCGTGGGGCAACCCCACCAACACGATCATCGTGGGGAGCATCGTCTCGTGGATGGTCGCCGTCGTGCCGATCTTCTTCCTCGCTCGGATCGGCGTCGCGTGGTACCGCAGGACGGTGTATGAGCGCTACAAGGACGCGAAGTTCTTCAAGGCGTTGAGAGCGTCGAAGCTGTACAGCGCCTACCGCCTCTTCCGCCCGAGTGCGTCATGAGCGCCCACGCCATGGGAGAAGCCGCACCCTCTGGAGAGCGTCGGCCCAAGAGCAAGGTCCTCCGCCCTCCGGGCCTGGCCGTCTTTCTACTCTTTCTCGTGCTCGTTCTCTGTTTGTGGTGGCTCTACTCCGATCGGCTCGTGGAGCGCGGAGTGGAGGAGACCGGAACCGCGCTGGTAGGAGCTCTCGTGGAGCTGGAGTCCGCGGACGTCCGTCCGACGGAGGGTAGCATCCGCCTCACCGGACTGCAGGTGACGAATCCGAACGCGCCGATGAAGAACCTCTTCGAGGCGGACGAGATCATGGGCGACGTCATGCTCGAGCCGCTCCTGCAGAAGAAAGTGATCGTAGAGCGCCTCGTCGTGAGCGGCGTGCGCTTCGGCACGGACCGGGAGACGTCCGGCGCCATCGAGAACCCCGACCCTGCCGCGAGGACGCTCTTCTCGGAGGTGGACGCATGGGCCAACTCCGTAGAAATCCCGGAGCTCACGCTGGATGGCCTCACCGGAGCCGTCGTGCGCACAGAGGCGATCCACCCCGACAGCCTGGCGACAGTCCGATACGCCCGGGCGATGGTCGGTCGCGCGGACTCCCTCCGGACCGATTGGGAGGCCACCGTCGTCGCGCTCGATCCTCGCCCACGCATCGACTCGATCACCACGGTCGTGGAACGACTCGAGAGCTTCCGTCTCACCCCGCTCAGCGCCCTTCAGCTACCTGAGCTCGTACAGACCGGGCGGAGGTCGCTCGATGGCATCACGAGCCTCAAGCCCGAAGTCGAGGCCCTCGAACAGAGTGTCCGTGCGGGGCTGTCCACGCTCGCCGTGAACGAGCAGATCATCCAAGACCTTCGGGCAGAGGACTTCGCCTATGCTCGTGGCCTCCTCGACATCCCCTCATTGGACGCACCGACCATCTCGCCGGCGCTCTTCGGCACCACGGCACTCTCCTGGCTCAAACCCGCTCTGTACTGGGCACAGGCCGCTGAGCGCTTCCTGCCTCCAGGACTCGACCCGCGAAACCGCCCAGGGCCGTCGCGTGCTCGAGCCGAAGGCACGACGTACGACTTCAGGGAGGGTGCCGAGTATCCGGACTTCCTCCTGCAGGAAGGAGACCTTGGCGTCGAGGTGGACGGGGTGGGCGCGCTCGCCGGTTCGTACGAAGCGCGCATTCGCGGTCTCACGTCGGCGCCGGCCCTCGTGGGCCGCCCGATGGAGATCAGCGTCAGCCGACTGGAGGGCGCACAGGGACCGCGCGCCCTTTCGCTGTCGGCGTTTCTGGACCACACGTCTCCTGTGATCCGCGACTCGTTGGAGTTGACCATGACGGGAGTGGAGCTTCCGAGCCTCGCCATCGATGCGTTCGGAGGCTCTCTGAACCTGGGGCAAGGCGACAACCTCTTCATGCTCCAACGCACCGGCGAAGAGATCGAGGCCAGGATGCGTTGGGTGTCCGATCGGGTGAGCTGGGAGAGCTTCGCCTCGGCGCAGGACTCGGGGAGCCCCACTGAGGGGCAACCGGCGGAGATCGGCTCGGCGGAGTGGGCTCAGGACCTCGTAGAGCGAACGCTGGCGGGCCTGGGGAGCGTCGAGCTCGACGTGCGGCTGAGTGGCTCGATCCGGAGTCCGTCCCTGCACGTTTCGTCCAACCTCGGCAGCGCGGTCGCCGAATCCCTGCGGCGGGAGGTCGGTCGAGAGATCGAGGCGGCCGAGGCGAGGGCGCGGGACGAGGTGGAGCGACACATCCAGCCGCTCGTGGCCGACGCGCGCAGCCGCATCACCGAGCTCACGGCACAGATGGACGAGCAGGTGCTCGGGCAGACTGCCGAGCTGGAAGCTCTGCAGGCGCGGCTCGAGGGGCGCATCGCGGAGCTCGTCGGAGGACTCGAGGCCCGCTAGCCGGCCTCGACGACGTCGCGGCGTGTCGGCTCCCACAGAGCGTCCCGCGCGCCCCCCACGGCCCGCACGAGCGCGTGGGCTGCGGCCAGGTTGCCAGCGATGAGATAGGCGGGCAGCGCGAAGACCTTCGGAACCGTCTGGTCTTCGGCCCGCTTCCAGCCGATCGCACCCAACACGGCGATCACCAACCCTGTTCCGGCCAACCACCCCGCCAGAGGGTACCGTGGCGCCAGCGAAACGAGGGCCACCGCGGAGCCCACGGCCGCCCAGGGAAGCGCCCAACGACAGATCTTGTGGCTCACGAGCATCCAGGCAAACCACCCGAAGCGGAACGGATTCAAGAGACGACGCTTGAACCAGAGAGTCTGCATTCCACGCGTGATGGTCCGCACCTTCCGCCGGTATTCCTTTCGTAGCGACGCCGTGCGCGGCACGTAGCACACCGCGTCACGGACCGAGACCGGCCGGAAGCCGTGCTCACGAGTGTGCAGCGCGGCCGCGAAGTCGCGGGACAGCGACTCGGGGAGCGGTAGCCGGTGCAGGTCGGCCCGAATGGCGTAGAAGCATCCGGAGGCGCCCACGATACCGTGCACTCGCGTCTCCAGATCCCGCACGGCCATCTCGTAGCCGACGTAACCACCCTCGCCCGCGTTGGCCGCGTCGGCTCCCGAGCTCACACTCACGTCACGTCCCGACGCGCAGCCCACGCCGGGGTCGGAGAAGGCCGCAATGAGCGGACGTAGGGCGTCGGGCGCGATCCGTATGGACGCGTCGGTGTTCACGATCACCTCGCCCGTGAGGTGAGGCGCGGCGGCATTCTCCGCCCTGGTCTTGCCTCCCCGATCTTCGACGCGCAGGAGCTCGATTCCATCAACGGCGTGCCCCAGGACGATCTCGTCCGTGCGATCCGTCGATCCGTCCGAGACGACCAGGATCTGCATCCGGTCCCGCGGATAGTCGAGGGCGAGGAGGCTCGCGATCAGGCCTTCGATCTGGGCCTCTTCGTTGTAGGCCGGGATCGAAATCGAAATGTGCGGCCACTCGCTCTGGCCCTCGGGCCCGATCAACGCCCGCGGGCGGGCGCGGCTCAGGAGCCACAGGAGCCCGGGGTAGCCGAAGTAGGTATAGCCGAAGAGCGTCAGGCTCGCGGCCAGCACGCCGAAGGCGAGGTCATCCATCGAGTCGGAGGTGTGAGGGCGAAGCCGGCCGGCGCCATTGCGGAGCCAGGAACGGAAGGGCGATCACGGTGCGAGATCCAAAGACCGGGCGGCACCACCCAGCGTCTCGAACCGGCAGCCCAGCCCGGCGAGGTGTCGCAGGAGCACATCGATCGCCCCAAGAAATTCAGTACGATCATTCTGATCACGGACGAACGGGGTGGCGCCGGGAAGAAGTGTACACGAATGGAAGGTGAGCTGGAGGAAGGGACCCATACCGGAGGCCAGCCATGCGCTCGAGAGGCGGATCATCTCGTCGCCCGTCGCGAACTCCGGCGACAGCCACCTCTGCGTCAGCAATCCGGCGCGACTGAGCAACCCCACGACCTTGAATCGGGCCAGGAGACTCCGCTCGATCCGGCGACGTAGGCGACGAGCGCGGACCTGATCGCCGCGCAGGAAGCCGATCGTCGGCGGGAGCTCGGTCATCGCCCCTCCGGGGTCGGGCTCGAGCGGCCGCTCGGGATCGAACCGGAAGGGGAGATACGGCGCTTCCCCGAAGTCCGGACCACCGTCATCGGACCAGTCGATGAGAGGGCTCACGGAGCAGTCGATGTCGAACCCGAGGTCGCGAAGAGGCTTGGAGACGGTCTCCCCATACCCCCAACGCCCGGCGCGGAACGAGCGCGGAGTCACACCGAGCTCACGGGTCGCCGCGTCACGCACCACCCGTACCTTCTCGAGGTTCACGGACTCGGAGAAGCGGAACATCATCGAGTTGTGAACACCTTCCGATGTGCGGGGCGGGGTGTTCCAGGGGTGGCAGTGGCCACCGATCTCGAC
>JBDHDM010000221.1:0-7374 GCA_039591515.1 Gemmatimonadota bacterium
CTCGATCGCCCCCTCCATGCTCCTCGAATGGAAGGCGTGACTGGTGTGCAGTAGGCGCGCCCCGAAGCCTTCGGACTCGAGTGTCTGCGCGAAGTCGGTGATGGCTCCATCCGGGCCCGAGACCACGAGCGACTCTCGTGCGTTGATGGCCGCGACGTCGAGCTCGGCCGGAAGGAGGCTTCGCAGTGTCGCCTCGTCGGTCATGACACCGAGCATCGAGCCTGCCGGCATCGACTGCATGAGCCGTCCTCGCGCCACGACGATCTCGATCGCGTCCTCCACGGAGAACACACCCGCGAGGCACGCAGCGACGTACTCGCCGAGCGAGTGACCGAGCATCGCCGTCGGCTTCAAGCCCCATGAGGCGAGCGCCTGGGCCATCGCGTATTCCACCGCAAAGAGCGCGGGCTGCGCGACCGCGGTCTGCTTCATCGTCGCCGCGTGCTCGTCGAGGTGCTCATCGACGACGGCCATCGTGATGTCGGGCCCACCGGCCTGCCGGGTCAATTCCGAGCAGTAGTCGAAGACCTCACGGAACTTCGCGCTGTCTCGGTAGGGCCGAGATGCCATCCCCGGGAACTGTGAGCCTTGCCCGGAGAATAGGAATCCGAGTCCGTCGGACGACGTAGCGCGCAGCACCGGCTTCTTCAGGTCCAGCTGCGAAGCGAGCTCCGCCGCAGAGCGGGCGACCCTCCAGGTGCGGTGCTCGAACTCCATCCGCCCCGTGCGAAGGGTGTGCGCGAGGTCGTCGAGAGAGACGTCGGGGTGGCTCACCAGGAAGTCCTGGTGACGCAGAAGCATCTGCTCGAGCGCTGCCTCCGAGCGGGCCGAGAACGTGAAGACGATCGGGCGTTCCTCCGCCACCGGCGGGAGCGCCTCGGCGGGGGCCTCTTCCAGGATCACGTGCGCGTTCGTTCCACCCACGCCGAGTGAGCTCACGCCTGCCCGCCGCCGCCCTCCTCGAGGACGGTCCCATGTCTCGAGCTTCTGCGGCACGTAGAAGGGCGACTCCTCGATCGCGATCTCGGGGTTGATTTGCTCGTAGTGCACCGTGGGCGGGATCTGTCCGTGGCGGACGGCGAGGACGGCCTTGATGAACGACGATACTCCGGCGGCCGCGTCCAGATGCCCCACGTTGCCCTTCACGGACCCGATGGCGCACCAGGGCTCGGCGCCTGCACGTGCGCCGAACGCCTGCTGGAAGGCCGCGACCTCGATCGGGTCGCCGAGTCGGGTGCCGGTGCCGTGGGCCTCGACGAGCTGCACGTCGTGCGGCTCGACGTCCGCGATGGCCAACGCCTCCTGGATTACGTCGGCGTGCCCGTCGACGGAGGGTGCAAGGTACCCGACCTTACGCGCCCCGTCGTTGTTGATCGCCGTGCCGCGGACGACGGCGTGAATCGTGTCGCGGGCGTCGAGGGCGTCCCCCAGCCGCCGTAGGACGACCGCCGCACACCCGCTTCCAAACACGGTACCGTTGGCGTCGCGGTCGAAGGGCCGGCAGTGGCCGTCGGGGGACTGGACCTCACCCTCCCGTGCCCGGTATCCCGCATGGAGCGGGACATCGACCGTCGAGCCACCGACGATCGCGAGGTCACACTCGCCGTTGATCAGGCTCTGCGTGGCCTGATGGATCGCGACGAGCGAGGTAGAGCAGGCGGTCTGGACGCTGATGCTGGGGCCCCGCAGGTCGAACTGATACGAGACCCGTGTGGCGAGGAAGTCCTTGTCGTTGGCCGTGTGGCGGATGATGAAGTGCCCGAGATCCTCCACGAGCGCCCGGTTCGGATTCAGGTTTCGGAGGTAGTACCAATCCATCCCGCATCCGGCGAAAACACCGATCGAGAGGTCCTGATCATCAGGCCGGAATCCCGCGTGCTCGAGCGCCTCCCAGCTACACTCGAGGAACTTGCGGTGCTGCGGATCCATCAGGGCAGCTTCGCGGGGACTCAGCCGAAAGAAGCCTGCGTCGAATTCGTCGGGTCCCTCGAGGACCGCAGCGACCGGCACGAACTCGGGATGGTCCGCCTCGTGCGCCGGCACGGAGGCGAGCTCGGCCTCGGTGAGGGGTCGGATCGCCTCGCGGCCTTCGGCGAGCACGTTCCAGAACTCCTCGGTCGTCGAGGCACCCGGTAGGTAACACGCCATCCCGACGACTGCGACCGAATCGTGGACGCGCTGGGTCGCATCCCCGGCCATCAGGCGTTTTCCCTCACCTGGCGAGCCCGGCGTCGCTTCTCTGCGCGGCTCGCGCCCCTGGACTCCGAGGTCGCGGCCGCATCGTCGCCGAAGTAGTCCGCGAGTGAGCGAACCGTGGGATACCGGAACAGCTGAGTGACGGGAACACGTCGCTCGAACTTGGCCTGGAGGCGCCGCTGGACCTCGATCGCGAGAAGCGAGTGACCGCCCAGCTCGAAGAAGTTCGCGTCCGCACTGACCGCCGTCCGTCCGAGGACCTCTTCCCAGATCTTCGTAATCTCGGCGAGCACGTGGGAGTCCGTGCCCGGAGCGAGCGCCGGCGCCTCGGGCCGGTCGACCCCGACCCAGGGAGATGGTAGCGCCTTGCGATCGATCTTCAGGTTCGGAGTGAGCGGAAAGGCATCGATGCCAGTGATCGCCGTCGGCACCATCCAGACCGGGAGTCGTTCGGAAAGCATCGCCCGGAGTTGGCCTCTGTCGACGCCCTCGCCGTTTTCCGGAATGACGTAGGCCGCGAGCTCGTCCCCGGCCGGTCCATCACTCCTCACGATCGCCACGGCGTCTCGAACGCCCGGGCACGAACGCAGTGCGGCGGCGACTTCTCCCAGTTCGATGCGGTGTCCGCGCAGCTTTACCTGATGATCGATGCGGCCGAGAAACTCCAACGATCCGTCCGTCCCCATGCGTACCAGGTCACCTGTTCGGTACACCGTAGAACCCGTCGGCCCCGGCCCCGGAATGAACCGGTCTGCCGTGAGATCGGGCCGATCGTGGTAGCCGTTGGTCACGCCCTCGCCGCCGATCAGGAGCTCGCCGGCCGTGCCCGGGGGCACGATACCGCCCTGCGGGTCCGTGACGTAGATCTGGGTGTTCAGAATCGGACGACCGAGGAGGGGCGAGGAAGCGGACTCGGGGGCCTCCCAGCACGTCGACCAAACCGTCGTCTCGGTCGGTCCGTACATGTTGGTGATCGAGGCTGTCGTGACCTTGCGCGTCCGTTCCACCACCGAGGCATCGAGTGCCTCTCCGCCCAAAAAGAGATGCTGAAGGCGGGAGAGCTCGTCTCCCGCGTCCATATCGGCGAGGACCATCTTCATCGCCGAGGGCGTACACTGCATGTGGGTAATGCCGCGCGTGCTGATGGCCGCCGGCACCGACTCCGAACCATCGACACCGACCCCGGCTCTCGCCTCCGCCAGGTACGGAAGATGCTCGAGCACGAGCTCCGGCTCGATGCCGAAGTCGATTAGGCACGCGACCTCGTCCATGTCGCGTTCTGCGACGCGGGCGAGGGTCCGAGCGCATTCCTCGGGTGTGCCGAACAGGCCAGAGGTCTCGAAATAGCGCTCGAAGGCGAAGTCGAGGAGCTCGTCGAATTCCTCGGCACTCAAGTCGTCGAGGGCCGAGGACTCGAGGGAGCGGCCGGCGCCTTGCTTGTAAGCCGTCCAGGCATCCGCGTAGTGCCCCACCAGGCTGGCCGCGCTGCGGAGGTAACCCTTGAGCGGTTCTCGCACCTGGCTCCGGACGAAGTCCCGCGAGGGTCCTGCGAACGTGTGCAGCATCAGCGTGACGTGCCCGCGACCCGGATGACCAGCCTCGCGCCGGGCTTCTCGATAGACGCGGACCTTCTCGGCGACCTCGTCGAGTGATTGGCCCAACAGGTGCGTGAGGATATTGGCTCCGCACTCGCCGGCTCTGCGGTACGTTTCCAGGCTGCCCGCGGCCGTAACCCAGATCGGTAGATCGTCCTGCACGGGGCGGGGCAATGTCCGAACCTCGATGGTCGCGCCCAGCGGGTTCTCCAGCGAAACCGATTCTCCACGCCAGAGCCGCCGAAGGACGTCGATCTCCTCGAAGAGGATGTCGCGGCGGCGCTCGTATCTGTCCGGCGCCAGCACGAAGTCGTTGGGCTGCCACCCGGAGGCGAGGGCGATACCGACGCGCCCGCCCGAGAGGTTGTCGACCACCGACCACTCCTCGGCGATGCGTAGGGGCGAGTGGAGGGGCAGGACGACACTGCCAGCCCTCAGCGCCACCCGCTCGGTCGTAGCGGCCAGGGCCGCCGCGAGCACCGAGGGGTTGGGGTAGAGCCCACCGAAGGCGTGGAAATGCCGCTCCGGCGTCCAGACCGCCTCGAACCCGTTCTCGTCCGCGAAGCGCCCGGCCTGCAACACCAGGTCGTACGCACCCTCCGTCGGCTCGGAGCCGCCACTCCCGAAGAAGAAGAGCGAACACGAGGGTCCGGTCGACGTATCGGTCGCGGAGGTGCTGGGGGATCCGTCGTGAAGGACGACCGTGAAGCCTCTCGCCAGGGTCCAAAGGAGCTCCAGGACCGCGATATCGAAGGACAGGCTGGTGACCGCGAGCCACCGGCCCGGAGTCTCGTGTGGGACCACCTCGTCCATGGCGCCAAAGAAGTTGGCCACGTTCCTATTCGTGACCACGACCCCCTTCGGCTTCCCGGTGGAGCCGGAGGTGTAGATCACGTAGGCCACGTCTTCGCCGTCCCCGACCGGCGCTTCTTCGACGGACTCGGCCGTGAGGTCCCTGACGTCCAGGATTGCGCAGGGGCTCTCGGCGAAGTTCGTCGCCGTCCGCGGGATCGCGATCACGGCCCTCACGCCCGCATCCTCCACGCAAAACTGGAGGCGCGTCTTCGGGTACTCGGGGTCGAGAGGGAGATAGGCAGCCCTCGCGCGAAGGACGCCGAGCGCGGCCGCCAGCATGTCGATCGATCGAGGGAGTGATATTCCGATGACGTCACCGGCTCCGAAGCCGCTCGCGTGGAGTGCCGCGGCGATGCCCCCCGCGCGCGCCCACAGCTCGGAGTAGGAGTAGGACTCGTTCGCCACTTCGACCGCGATCCGATCGGGCGTGACCTGGACCTGTCGCTCGATTTGGCCGGCGACCGAGCCACCCGGGACGGCACCCGCCGTCTGGTTGAGGAGGTCGAGCATGGTCGCCTCGTCCCGAGTCAGGACGTCGATCGATCGAACGGGGATCGAGGGGTCGTGGGTGATCTGCTCCAGGACCCGAACCAACCGATCCAGGCATCCGTCGATCTGCTCCGTCGTCCACACCCCGGGCTCGACGGACAGAACCAGTCGCAGCTCCGGCTCAAGGTAGGCGTTGAGGGTGACGGGGTAGGGTGTCCGTTCGAGAAGGAGGAACTGCCTGTCCGACCACTCGGGCCGGCGCGCGTGCACCAGTCCGTCGAGATCGTCGCGATCGACGATGACGAGAGAGTCGAAGAGGGGGGGGTGTCCGGCGACCTGGGAGAGTCGTTGGACCTCCATGAGCGGGACGTGCTCGAAGCGGCGAGCTGCGACCTGTTGCTCGCGGATCCCTCTGATCAGCTCCTCCGCCGAGGCGACCAGGTCGGCCCGAATCGGGTTCGTCGCGATGAACGTCCCGACCATGGACTCGGTGTTCTCGACGGTGCCCGCGCGGCCTGCCCGCGTGTTCCCGAAGAGCGCCTTCGAGCTTCCCGTGAGTCTGCCGGCCACGATCGCCCATCCCGCAAGCACGATGGACGCGACCGACACGTCGAGAGAGGCCGCCAGGCCGGCGAGGTCGGCCGAAAGCTCCTTCCCCGCGCTTCGGTCCCGTTGGATGCGAATGCCGCCGGCGGTGTCAAGCGTCGTTTCCGGGGCCAGGAGGGTGGGCTCGGTGACATCACCCAGGACGTTCTGCCAGTGGCTCCGCCCGTCCGCCCAGTCCTGGCCTTCGTGCCACTCGTAGAGTGACACCGGTGAGGCGCCCTCCCCCGATGGCAGCGGCCGGCCGCCGACCACGGCATCGTAGAGGTCGAACAGGTCGGTGAGTAGGATCGGATAAGAGCGGCCGTCGGCGGCGATGTGGTGTAGCGTGACGACAGCGCACCACGATTCCGGACCCCGCATCGCGCAGATCGCCCGGAGAAGAGGGCCGGCCTCGAGGTCGAGCGGCTGGTGCCGATCGGAGACGAGGAGCTCCTCCAGGGCCGTGTCCGCCTCCTCGGTGCTCAGGGATGTATGGTCTTCCCACCGTACATCGTATCGCGGGCTCGCGATCTCCTCGAAGACCGGAGGATCGCTTTGGGCGTCCACGCGCACCCTGAGCATCAGATGACGCTGTGCGAGCTCGTCGATCGCTCGGTGGAAGGCCTCGGGCTCCGGCTTGCCGTGGATCGTGCAGACGAGCTGCTCGATATTGACGCCGGCGCCGGGGGCGCGAAGATGTTGGAGTACCATCCCGTGCTGGAGCCCCGTCATCGGGAACCTGAGTACCCCGGTCATGCCGACTCCTCCTATGCGCCTTCGGGCCTTGACCACTCGTGTACGGGATCGTCCCAGTGAAGAGTCCCCATGTCAGCCTCGGTGACCGGAGACGGCGCGATGCTTCGACGCGATTTGCGCCACCTCTTGGTCCCCGGTGTGGCCGCACACTTCATCACCGACCCGTCCACGACCGCTGAGCCACTCCATCCCGCCGAGGCTGCCGCGGTGGTACGCGCGGTGCCGAAGCGACAGAGGGAGTTTTCTCTAGGTCGACAGTGCGCCCGCCGCGCTCTCGTCGAGCTCGGCGTGGATCCCTCGCCCATCCCCACGGGGCCGGGTCGGGGCCCCGTGTGGCCGGAGGGGTTCACCGGCAGCATCACCCATTTTGACGGCTTCGTGGGTGCCGTGGTCGGCAGTCGAGGGATCGTCGATTCGGTGGGCTTCGACGCCGAACCGATCGAGCACCTTCCGCTCGAGGTCAGGAGTCTGGTTCTGACCGATGCCGAGGTGCGGTGGATACGAGATAGGGAGGGGGCCATGGCGGGGGAGTGGGACAAGCTCTTCTTCTGCGCCAAGGAGGCGCTGCACAAGTGTTTGAATCCGGTGAACGGCGTGTGGCTCGATTTCCAAGATGTCACCGTCGTGCCGCAGATTGCCACGGGTCTTCTGAGGTACACGTGGACCAACGCTGGGCCCGCGACCTCTCGATGCGGAGACCCGGCTCGGTTGAGGGGTCGCTTCGTCGCGAGAGGGGGTCACGTATTCGCCGTGACCTACCTTCCGGCGGAGGGCGGGAAGGCTGCTTCCGGCCGGACCCAGGAGCCGTGAGCGCGAGGATCTCGCGCATGGAGCCCCGAAGCTGGCCAGGCGGGCGCCCCGCACCCGGGTTGGTGCCTCCTCGCTTGAGCGCTCCGCC
>JBDHDM010000222.1:0-9068 GCA_039591515.1 Gemmatimonadota bacterium
TCCCGAGTACAGCCCTTGCAGACATATGGGCGCAGAGGAAGTGGACCTTCGTTCCGAGCACCCCCCCATGCTCGCCCTACATGATCGACCTTGCTCGTGTAGTACCGATCCAAATACCGAAGTGGATGCCGCCTCGTAGGCCGCGGAAGAGAGCCGCGGCGCGCGCGGACGGTCGTGCCCCGCTCGCCCTCCGATATCGGGCGACCAACGCGACGCAGGGACAAGGAACCGATCCCACGGTGCGGGCGCTGAACCTGTTCGTGGCTTGTGTCGGCATCGCGCTGACCGCGCCGCTCATGGCTCTGATCGCAGCCGCAATCAAGGTCTCCTCTCCCGGCCCCGTGGTCTTCAAGCAGAGCCGAGTCGGTCACAACCGGCGCCGGGCGCAGTGCATGGTCTTCCCGAATCAGCGTCGCACCTCCGATCGAGGTGGCCGCCTGTTCACGATCTACAAGTTCCGGACGATGAGGCACAACGTGGTGGACTGCAGCCAGCGTTGGGCCGCCCAGAGAGACCCCCGCATCACACCGGTCGGACGCTTCCTTCGCGCAACTCGTTTGGACGAGCTCCCCCAGTTCTTCAACGTGATCAAGGGCGACATGAACATCGTGGGCCCGCGCCCGGAGCAACCGGACATCTTCGCGGAGCTGGACGGGGAACTCGGCCACCGATACCGCCACCGGCAACGGGTCCTCCCCGGTATCACGGGCATGGCCCAGGTTCACCTCGGCTACGACACCGATCTCGAGGGGGTCCGCCGCAAGGTCGATATGGACCTGGCCTACATCGGCGAGCGCTCGGCCGGCAAAGACCTCGAGATCATGGCCAAGACGATTCCCGTGATGGTCTTCGGGAAGGTCTGGATGTAGCCCCCCTCGGCCGAGCGCTCCTGGCGTATCGGACGACGCCCACCGTCAGCCCGAATAGAGGTCGAGGTACTGCGCAGCCATCGCGGATGCAGTGAAGAGCTTCGCGGCCCGCTCCCTCGCGTTCCGGCCCAACCGCTCGCGGCGTCCGGCGTCCCCGACCAGCTCCCCGATCCGGTCGGCGAGCGTGACGGGATCCCCGGCCTTCACCAGCAGCCCGAATTCCCCGCTCGGGAGCAGCTCCGGGATGCCGCCGACATTCGACGCCACGATCGACTTGGAGGCCAGCATCGCCTCGATCATCGCCATCGGGAGGCCTTCGGACAGCGACGGCATCACGAAGACGTCGCACGCCGCCAGCAGGTCGGGGACGTCGCTCCGGTACCCGAGCAGTGTCACGCGGTCGGCGAGATCCAGCGTTTCGATACGCCCCCGCAAGCTCTCCTCTTCCTCGCCGCTCCCCGCGATCGCCAGCACCGCGGCAAGCCCGCGATCTCGCAGGCGGGCCATGGCATCGAGGAGGTGCACGTGCCCCTTCACTTCGAGCAGGTTACCCACGGCCAGCAGGAAGACGGCACCGTCAACGGCACCGACTTCACCACGAAGACGCTCTCGTGCGGCCGAAGGCTGCTGGGACCTGTCGTGCACCACCGCGGCCTCCGCGGAGAACTGGCTGACCCCGTTGTGCACGACCCGCACGGCCTCGGGGGAGATCCCGATCGACTTCGCGAAGCGTGTGCGAAACGAGTCGGAGACTGCGACGGTGTGGTCACTCAGCCCCACGGCGAAGCGGAGCGCGCCGCGACGGGTGAGTGCCGTGGCGTGGTACATGCCGCCGTGCATCGTGATCACGTGGCGACAGCCGGCCAACGTGCTTCCCAGCGCCCCCCAAACGGACATCGTGAACTCGTGGCTGTGCAGCACGTCGAGATCGTGCTCCCTGATCAGGGACGCCAACCGTCCGACTCCGCCGACACGGAAGGCCCCGGGCAGACTCACGGACACCCGCTCGATGCCGAGTTGGGAGAAGCGATGAGTCAGCCATCCGTCCGCCCCCGTCGGGCGGAACGCGACGATCTCGTGACCCATCGATTGGAGCTCCGCAGCCAAGCCGAGTACCATCGTCTCGGCGCCGCCAGGGCTATCGGTGATGATCGACAGGCCGACCCTCATGGACGAACCTCATCGAGGGCGGCGAGTGCTCGCCCACGTGCTGGAAGTAGGATCATTCACTTTTCTCTTCAGTTAAGGTACTCCTGGAGAAGGGTGGAGGAACTCTCCAGGAGCCCCTATTCCGGTCGCCGCCTCTTGGCGGCCCGAACGTCCCAGGCCTAGACCCGATTCCCTGCCAGGAGCCCCGCGATGTGCGGCATCGCCGGTTTCATACACCACGATCGGACGCGGCCGGCTGATCCGGCCAGGCTGCAGGCCATGCTCGACGCGATTCGCCATCGCGGCCCGGACGACGATGGCGCCCACGTCGAGGGGCCCGTCGCGCTCGGGATGCGGAGGCTCAGCATCATCGACCTCGCCGGGGGACACCAGCCCATCTACGACGAGTCGCGCCGGCGCGTGCTTGTCTTCAACGGCGAGATCTACAACTACCGCGACCTGCGGGCCGGCCTGACCTCGCGGGGACATCGCCTCGCCACCGCTTCGGACACGGAGACCATCGTCCACCTGCACGAGGAGGTCGGGCCCGACTGCGTGCAGCCCCTCCGCGGCATGTTCGGGTTCGCCCTTTGGGACTCGGAGCAGCGCGAGCTCCTCCTGGCGCGCGACAGGTTCGGTATCAAGCCGCTCTACGTGTCGATCGACGCCGAGGGCATCTCCTTCGCATCGGAGCTCAAGGCCCTGCACGCCGGCGGGTTCGTTCGCCGCGAGCTGGACTGGGAGGCCCTCGAGGGGCTCTTCCGGGTCGGATACGTCGCCGCACCGCGTACGCCGTTCAAGGGGGTTCAGAAGCTGGAGCCAGGCCATGTCCTCACGTGGCGACCCAGCACCGGGGCCCGGGTCCGCCGCTACTGGGACGTGCCCACGGAGGCGGCTCACGAGCTGCCCCACGCCGAGGAGGAGGTGCGGCAGCGCCTGGACGAGTCGGTACGCGCCCACCTCGTGTCCGACGTGCCGGTCGCCGCTTTCCTCAGCGGGGGTCTGGACTCGTCTTCGGTCGTCGCGAGCATGGCTCTCGCCGGTGGCACCGTCCACGCCTTCACCGCCCGCTACGAGGGGTCCGGAGCCGACGACGCGGACGAGACGGGCCTCGCCCGAGCCCTCGCTGACCGCTACTCCATCGACCTGACCGTCGTCCCGGTCGAGCCTCGCGTGGATCGCATCCTCCAACGGATCGTGTCCGCGCTGGACGAGCCCCTCGGAGACGAGTCCGTCGTGCCAACGTGGCTCCTGTGCGAGGAAGTCGCTCGGCACTACAAGGTGGCCCTCGTCGGAACCGGTGGAGACGAGCTCTTCGGCGGCTACCGGCGCCACCTCGGGCTTGCGGCGGCGCTTCAATGGCAGCGCGTTCCGGCTGGCATCCGGCGTGCGGTCAGCCGCGGGGCGAGGATGCTCCCCGAACCCGCGGCCGGGGGGCTCGGTGTCACCCGCTTGAAGAGGTTCCTCGGGTCGTCCGGGGCGTCTCTTCCGGCACTCTATCTCAGCCTGCAGAACCGGATGGGGCCGTTGGATCTCTTCACGGAGGACATCCGCGCCGAAATCGCCACGGGTTATACGCAGCGCGCTTTCGAACGGCACGCTCTCGGGGCCCCGGTGGACGGCTCAGTGCGCCCGGCCCTGTACCTCGACTACAAGACGTACCTCCCGGAAGACCTCCTGCACCTCGCCGATCGGATCTCGATGGCCCACTCGCTGGAGCTGCGGACACCGTTCGTGGACCACGAGCTCGTGGAGAAGCTCTTCCCCATGCCGGACGCGACACGGATCGGCCGCGGACGACCGAAACGAATCCTCCGCGAAGCCCAGCGCGAGCGGCTCACGCCGGCGCACTTCACGGCTCCGAAGCGTGGCTTCGTGGGTCCCACCGCCATGTGGCTGCGGAACGAACTTGCAGACGTCCTCGCGGACGAGCTCGCTCCCGACCGAATCAAGGAGCTCGGCTACTTCGATCACCGGGTCATCGACCGCATCCGGGCCGAGCACGCGGCTCGGCAGCAGAATCACGAAAGCGTGCTGTGGACCCTGCTGTGCTTCTCGACCTGGCACCGGGAGGTCATGGAGGGTACCGCCGCGCCGGCTCACCGGGTCTGACGCACGCCGGCCTGACGCGCCCACGGTGGGTCGGTCGCCGAGGGGTCACCCGGGGAGGACGTGCACGGAGAAGACGGCGTCGATTCCGTGGGGCTCGAGGTCCACTTCCCGGACGAGACGACGGCGCTTCAGATCGTACACGGCAAGGCGTGTGGTTTTGCCTCCCCCCCGCCCGACCCTGATCCGGTCCTTCACCCAGCGCACGTTGTCACGCCACTTGGTCGGTCGGAGGCGGGAAAAGCCGACCACGACGTGATCGTCATCCACGAAGTCGAGACCGCGACACCAGCCCAGCGGGCCGTCGTGCCCGGAAAGCTCGTTGAGATCGATCCGCTCGATCACCTCTCGTGTCGACATGTCGACGATGACGACCACACCGTCCACCACGGTGAAGTGTGCCCGCCCACCGCGCATGAGCCCGTCGTGGATCGGTCGATCGGCGATCGGGATCGCCGGGAGGTCACGAGAGAGGCACCGGGTGTCGTACTGGTTGCACCGCGTCACCCAGAGCTCTCCGTCCGCGAAGAACGTGAAGTTCGGGTGGGAGGCGTGGGGCTGCGTGCTGGGCACGAGCCGATAGTCGACGTCCCTCGAAAAGCGCGCCCACAGATCCTCATCCAACGAGGGCCATTCCTCGACGACCTGACCGTCGGCCCCCATCTCGAGCACCATGTCCAGGCCGGTGTTGGCCACGATCAGGTTGCCGCCCGAGGACGGACGGACGTGGTGAACGTCGTTGAAGCACGGGAGGGTCTGGTGCCGGACGCGCCGGAACGAGGGCAGCTCGTAGACCAACACCTCGGTCGTCGTAGGCACGTACAGCGTGTCCCCCTCGACGTGCGCGCTCTTGAAGAGAATCGAGGCTCGCTCCGGAGGGACGTACTCCGGTGGGCTCACGTACCGAAGGCAGGTCGATACGTCGCCCGTCTCCATGTCGACCATCACAGCGACGCCCTCGGAGTACCTACCTCCCAGGCCCGTCTTGAGCTGCTTGGAAGACATGGCGGCCGCCTGACGGCCTCCTACGGCTAAGAGTGTGGGCATGGCTGCGGAGGTCCGGGCTCACCGTGGCGTTGTGGATAATTTAGTGGCGCCGTGTGCGGCGTACGCAAAGGTTTTCGCCGGCCGAGTCGGAGAGCGCCAAAGCGGCGACCCATTCGGCCCGTGTCTTGCATGAACACTGGAGTGTGGTTCGAGTCGGCTCGTTCAGGGTCCGGAGTGAGGTGGAACATCCCGGCCGCCGAAAAGGTCTCATCCTCTGGTCCTCGCCATCAGCCGCCTCGACCCCGCACGACGTCCCTTCCCCAGGGTGATGTACCATGCATTTCTCCGTAGCCGCGCGGCGTAGCCTGACGCTCGCGCTCGGTGGCCTCGCCGCCCTCGCCTGTATCGGGGACGGCACGCCGGTCGGTCCCGACTCCAGCGGCTATTTTCCGAGCGACCCGACCGTCCTCTTCGAGTCGGACTGGAGCACCGCGACGGGAACGTCCGACGACGCGCTCCGGGACACCGGCCAACCGACTCCCTGGATCAAGGGCCTGTCGGACGGCGGCGTGCTCGAGATCGTCAACGCGGCATCTGCGGGCCTTTCGCACTGGCCCACCACCAACGCGCTCAAGGTCACGTGCATGGCGGCCGGGAACGGCAACTGCAAGGCCGAGCACGCAGACATCGACAACGCCTGGTCCGCCCCGCCCATCGGGCAGAGCCTGTACTACCGGGTCTATCTACAGGTCGACTCGATGTACAACCAGAATTCGCACCTGCCCTCGGAGCACCCCTTCGAGAACGGCAACGGCGGAGGGTCCCACACCGACTGGGTGTTCACCACGGAAGCCCACAGCAACGGCGAATGGTCGATCGAGTGGCGCTTCGCGAACTCCGACTGGCCCAACAATCGGTGGTGCGTCGCGGGCACCGCCTCCGGCTGCACGGACGGAGACAAGCGCAACCGTCCGACGCTGAAGAGCAACCACACGTACATGATCGAGATCCAGTTCGAGCACACCTCGGAGACACACTTCAGCCTCCGCCCGCGAGTCTGGGACGTTGCAGGAGACTCACTGGTCTACGGCCCCGAGAGCTTCGTCAACGTGAACCGGACGGCGACGATGGCCGAGTCGGGGGTCCTCACGTTCAACACGAAGAACTGGCTCCAGCTCATGATCGGCACGAGCGGTGTGACCGCGACCGCCGGCGAGATCCCTCCGGGCTTCAAGTACAGCGAGCCCATGTACTACTGGGGTGCGGTCGCCGTATGCGCCAACGACTGGTGCGGACCTCACGGGAAGTGACCGCACGCGAGCCTGAGGCCCGCGCCGGCACCAAGGACCTCATGGCGGGCCCTGCCCGCCGGAGGCTCGAAGTACGACATTAGGAAGGCCGAGCTCCTTCCACCCGATCCCGTTGCTCCGAGTCGCGCAGATCGTCTCCCCGATGACAGCGGGAGGCCTCGAACGTGTGGTGCAAGCGCTCTCCGTCGGTCTGCACCGGCGTGGCCACGAGGTTACCGTCCTCGCGCTGCAGAGGGAGGACGAAGAGGGCAATCCGGTCGTCGCGTCGCTTCAGTCACACGGCGTCTCGGTGATCGAGATCCGGACGCCGGATCGCGGATACAGAAGCGAGCGCCGGCTGGTCCGCCGCGCCCTCGAGAACCTCCACCCCCAGATCGTCCACACGCACGGCTATCGTCGGGACATCCTCCATCGTCCCACCGCCGCGGCGCTCGGGATCGCGACGGTCACGACGGTTCATGGGCCCGACGGCACCGGCGGACTGAAGGGGGCCTTCTTCGAGTGGCTGCAACGGGTCAACTTCCGGCGCTTCGACGCCGTCGTGGCGGTATCGAGTGCGCTGCGTGACGTGACGCGAGACTCGGGCGTCTCCTCGTCGCGTCTGCACGTCGTCCCCAACTCCTGGCCCGGCCTTTCGGAACCGCTGGACCGGATGTCAGCCCGAGAGGCGCTGGCGCTGGACGGAAGCGCGTCGGTGGTCGGTTGGGTCGGGCGGTTCGTCCCGGTGAAAGGGCCCGATCTGTTCCTGGAGGCGCTCGCGCTCATGCCGGAGCCTCGACCCGTCGCGGTCATGATCGGATTCGGGCCCGACCAAGATCAGCTCGAGCGGCTCTCTCGCGACCTCGGGTTGGAGCGCGTGGTTCGCTTCCTCACGGAGATCCGTGATGCCGGGCGGTACTTCTCGGCATTCGACGCATACGTCCTCAGCTCACGGTCCGAGGGAGGCCATGGCCGCGAAGGCTCCCATCGTCGCCGCGCGCGTGGGCGGTGTCTCGGAAGCCGTCTCGGAGGAGGAAGCCGTGCTGGTGCCTCCCGAGGACCCCTCGGCCCTGGCTCGCGCGATGGAAGAGACGCTGAGCGCTCCGGACGTCGCGCTACGCCGGGCGGATCGAGCGCTGGACAGACTGCATTCGGAGTATTCCCTGGACGTGTTCGTCGACCGGTACGAGGCCATCTACGGGAGGATCCTGCGCGCCTGAGGACGGCCATGGCGCCTCAGCGTGAGGCGAGGAGGTCGAGGACGCGCCGCCGCCATCGAGCGTACCTGGTCGGGCCCAGGAATCCGCGCGCACCGTACAGGACAGGCTCCTTGAGGTGGTAGTGCAGCGCGGTGCGCACGTCACCCGTGAGAAGGGAGGCCGCCGCGGTCGAGTCCACGCGCCCCCTCATCGTGCAACGCCGCACCCAGCGGCCGTCCAAGCTGCCTGGTGCGTCGGCGACGTTCAGCCCCCATCGGGATCCGGCGACGACACGGTATCCAGCGCGGCGGAGCAGTGGCCAGTACTTCTTCCTCGGCGCATTCCCGCCCGGAAGCGACAACTCCACGGTCTGCTGGCCCAGCGACTCGTCGATCGCCTCCTTGGAGCCGGCCAGCTCTTCCACCAGCTGCGCTTCGTCGAGCTCCGACAAGAACGGATGGGTCTTCGTGTGCGACTGAACGGACATCCCCCAGGCCTTCAGCTGGCGGAGCTGGTCCCAGGTCATGAAGCCCGGGTCGCCGACCCAATCCGTGGTGACGTAGAACGTCGCGGTCATGCCGCGATCGAGAAGGGCCGGCACCGCGTGATCGAACTGACTGGCCGCGCCATCGTCGAAGGTGATCGCGACGGTCTTCGAGCTCGGGCTCTCCAGCGACCGACTCAGTGAGGTCCCTCGCAGGCCGAGCGCCAGCATCTGGTCGAGCGCGGCTTCGAACGAGTCGAGCGGAACTGCGAATCGGTCCGGACCTCCACCGCTGGCGTCCGTCTCCGGCACCACGTCGTGGTACATCAGGCAGCGCCAGCGGACGTCACCTCTCCCGGTCACTCGGTCGACCTCGGCACCAGGGCGCTCACGCCCGACCCGGCCACGGCCGGACTATCGGAGCTCCTGCAGCCACGTCTTCACGCGGTAGGCAGCAGGAAGCCCCCGCTCCTCCGCAGCCCGGAGCATACGATACATAAGAGGCCGGTTCACGAGATCGTAGTAGCCGGCGAGCCGGGTGAACTCGGGGCCGAAGCTCTTCTTGAACTGATAGACGCCATACCCGGGATCGTCCTTGCTGGGAGGGTCGTTGGTCGCCGTGCCGCGGAAGTCGTACCGCACGCAGCCTTCGCCGTGCGCCCACTTGATCATCTCCCACTGCAGCGTACGGTTCGCGCGGAGCTTGTAGGAGCTGGGCGCCGAGGCCGCGTACAGCAGCCAAGCCTTGTCTCCATAGACGGCCGACATGCCCGTGGTGATGGCGGCGCCCTCCAGCCTGCCCATGAAGAGCTTCACCTGGGCGGACTGGCTCACCACCCCCATGAGGCCGCGGTAATAATCGATCCCTCGATATGCGATTTCCTTGTGGCGTGCCGTGAGTGCCATCAGCTGATGGAACTCGGGAAGGTCGTCCTCGTTGCCGAAGTCGAAGTGCACCTGATTCTTGTATCCGCGTCGCACG
>JBDHDM010000223.1:0-7305 GCA_039591515.1 Gemmatimonadota bacterium
TACGTCGGCACCTCGCTCGACCAGATGCACGCGCAGCGCTTCGGGCAGGACACGCCGATCCCGTCCATGCAGCTGTGTATCGAAAACATCAATCAGTCTGGTGGATGTGCCTACGGGTACACCTGCGTGTACACGGACTCGATCTCGTGGGCCTCACCCACGGAGCCGCTGCCGGTCATCCGTGACCCGAGGGTCGCGTTCGAGCAGCTGTTCGGGGCGGGCGGCACCGCTGCGGAGCGGGCGATGCGCCGACGGACCTCGGCGTCGATCCTCGACTGGGTCAGCGGCCGGGTCGCGCAGCTGCAGCGGGAGCTGGGGCCCAACGATCGGGAGCGACTCGATCGGTACCTGCAAAACGTGCGGGAGCTCGAGCGGCGAATCCAGATGGTCGAGGTCCAGAACGCCTCGGGCGAGGAGCGGGAGCTTCCTACGGCCCCGGCCGGTGTGCCCGACTCGTTCGAGATGCACGTCCAGTTGATGTTCGACCTCCAGGCCTTGGCCTTCGAGTCGGACACGACCCGCGTGTTCTCCTTCAAGATGGGCCGCGACTCGTCTGCCCGAGTCTTCCCGGAGAGTGGCACGGACAAGCCGTTCCATCCTGCCTCCCACCACGGCGGCCGGGAGGAGGCGATCCTCGACTTCCAGCTGATCAACAAGTACCACGTCAGCATGCTCCCGTACCTGCTCGAGAGGCTCGCGAGCATCCAGGAGGGGGACGCGTCGATGCTGGACAAGACGATGATCATCTACGGGTCGCCCATGGCCGACGGGAACCTGCACAACCACCGTCGTGCCCCACTCATCGCGCTCGGCGGCGCCAACGGAGCGCTCGAGGGCAATGTGCACCTCAAGGCGCCGGACGGGACGCCCATGGCCAACGCCATGTTGAGCCTCATGCACGCGCTCGGTCACGACGACAGGGAGTCCTTCGGAGACAGCACCGGAGCCATGTCGCTCACGATGCCCATGTCGACGATGCCGGCTCAGGGATAGAAGGAAGGAGCGTACCCATGAACGGATCGATCGGTCGCACGCTCAACGTGAACGTGGCGGGCGCGCTGCTCGCGACCCTCCTGATCTGGTCGGGGCCATCCGCGGAGTCACCGGTGGCCGACGCCGCCATGCGCGGCGACGTCGACGCGGTCCGCTCGTTGCTCCGGGTCGGTGAGGATGTCAACGCGGCCCAAGGAGACGGCATGACCGCTCTCCATTGGGCGGCGGAGGCGGGAGACGCACCCATGGCCGAGGTCCTGCTCTATGCGGGCGCCAACGTCGGGGCGCTTACCCGGCTCGGGGACTACACGCCACTCCATCTGGCGAGCCGTGGGGGGCATGCCGAGGTGGCGGCCCTGCTGCTGGAGAAGGGAGCCGACGTGGAGGCCCGCACGTCCACGGGCGCCGTCGCACCGCTCCATTTCGCCGCCCGCGCCGGGAGCCCCGACGCCGTCTCGGTGCTGTTGAGGGCCGGAGCCGATCCAAACGCCGTCGAGGATGCGCGGGGGCAGACGCCGCTCATGTTTGCCGCGGCCGGTGGGCGCACCGAGGTGGTCGGCCTGCTCATGGCGGGGGGGGCCGATCCCGCGCTCACGTCGTACGTGGTCGACATTCCCACCCGGGCGGCGGAGGACCGCGCGGCGGGTCAGGTCAGGGACGAGGTCATCGCGGCGTTCAGGGGCGACGAGCCGGAGGGTACCTCGTGGCAACCGACGCCGGCGCAGGTCCAGGCTGCCGTGCGGGCCGCCAACAGTGCCCGTGTGACCGCGGCCGACGCCGGCTCCGCGCAGCGGCGGGACGAGCCTGCCCCGGATCCGGATCTCGGCGAGGTCGAGCTCGCCCCGAGTCGGACTCCCGGGGAGTACAGCACGTCCTACACGGACCTGGTCTACCGGCAGGGGGGGCTCACCGCGCTTCACCATGCGGTCCGCGAAGGTGAGTCCACCACGGCGTTCGCCCTGCTGGACGGTGGTGCGGACATCGATCAGCAGACCGAGGGCGATCTCACGTCGCCGATGCTCATGGCGGTCGTGAACGGCCACTTCGACCTGGCGCTCGATCTGCTCGAGCGCGGGGCCGACCCCAACCTGGAAAGCCACGCCGGCCTGACCCCGCTGTACGCCGCCATCAACACCTATTGGGCGCCCAAGGCGCGCTATCCGCAGCAGCAGGCGTACCAGCAACAGGAAGCCACGCACCACGACGTCATGCGTGCGATGCTCGAGGCCGGCGCCGATCCCAACGCCCGTCTGACGAAGCATCTCTGGTTCATGGAGTACACGTTCAGCCAGCTCGACGTCGACACGCGTGGGGCGACGCCGTTCTGGCGCGCCGCCTATGCACTCGACCTCCCGGCGATGAAGATGCTCGTCGAGGCCGGAGCCGATTCGGGCGTACCCACGATGAAAGCGCCACCGCGGCGGTACCGTCCCAGTGTGGACCCGGAGAACGATCCTTCGGGTCTGCCGCCGGTTCCGGAGGGAGGCCCCGACGTGTACCCGATCCACGCGGCGACCGGGCACGCCTACGGAACCGGCTTCGCCGGCGTTTCGCATCGCCACGCGCCCGGTGCGTGGCTGCCGGCCGTGCAGTACCTCGTCGACGAGCTGGGCGCGGACGTAAACGCGAGGGACGCCAACGGCTTCGCGCCACTCCATTGGGCGGCGTCGCGCGGAGACAACGAGGTCATTCTCTACCTCGTGGAGAAGGGGGCCGACGCGACCGTCGTCGCGCGGAGCGGCCAGACCACGGCGGACATGGCCAACGGCCCGTTCCAGCGGATCACGCCCTTCCCGGAGACGATCGAGTTGCTCGAGAGCCTCGGTTCGAAGAACAACAACAACTGCGTGTCCTGCGAGTAGCTCCTACCGAGTCGCTCCTACCTGAGACGGCCGTCGCTCAGCGGCCCGAGCCGCCCTCGTCCGACCTCCGCTCCGGGATGGGGAGGTTCGGAGGAAGTGGAGGTGGAGGATCGAGCCCCTCCACGCGGCGGATCAGCTCGAGGTGGTACGCGGCCTGGGCGAGACCCGCCTCGGAGGCGTCGTTGCCGACGCGGCCGTCCCGATCTCGGTCGAACCCGTACGCCATGGCCCGCACCAGGTCGCCCAGTCGCTCGAGCAGAGGGAGCGTTGCCTCGGGGTCCGTGGAAGCCTCGATCCTGCGGGCGAGTGCCATCGCCTCGTCCGCCCGAGCGAGCGCGCCGGCGACTGCTCCATCAATGTAGGGCGCGTGGTACAGAAGAGGTCCGGACGCCCCCTCGACCGATGTGGCCAGACCGATGTACGTCCGCACACCTTCCGCCGCTTGCTTCAAGCCGTATCCCAACCCGAGCCCACTCTCCACGGACGTCGGATCGATCGCGTGCATGACGTGGATCATATTGTCGGTCATGTTCCGGATGCTGGCGGAGTCCTGCCCGGCGATCCACACGTAGCCTTCGGCGATTCGGGCCTCCACGATCCCCGTCGGGATCAGCCCCATTCCGTAGGGCGTGTCCGGAGCGGTGCTCGTCATCGTCCGGAGGTAGCCGACGATCTGGGGCGGGAGCGGCGCACGGACCTCCACGGAGTCCACCCCGACCGAGTCGGCTCGTAGCGAGTCCACCTGCAACGAGTCCACGAGCAGGGAGTCCACCGGCAGCGAATCCTGCACTGCGACGGAGTCGGGTACCTGGGCGGCGGCTCCGGGCCGTACGGGTCCGAGAAGTGCTGCCACGCACGCCAGCGTGGCGAGGGAGGGCGTACGCATGTGTATCAGCCGATGATTCCTTCGCCGCGGAGAAGCAGCTCGAGGTGCTGTTGCGCCTGGGTCAGGCCCCCTTCGCCCTCCTGCCAGCCGATGCGACTGTCGCCGTCGGCGTCGATTCCGTTCAGAGCACCTTCGGTGAGCGCGGAGAGGTCGGCCAGGAGCGCCGCCGCCTCCTCGGCCGTCTCGGCTTCGCGGATCTGTCGTGCCACTTCGAGCGCCTCCTCGGCCATCGTTGCCGCGCTCTGTGCTGCGGTGGTTACGTGGGGTCCATGCGTCCCGACGGCCTCACCGGCTCCGGCCGATGCCATCGCGAGCTCCACCCAATGCGCCGAGCGCCTCGCTGCACGGATCATGCCGTACCCGAGCCCGGGTCCTCCCTCGATCTCGCTCGGTTCGAGCGCGTGCATGACGTGTCGGGCGTGGCGTTTCATCGCTTCGAGGTCGGAGGGATCCCCCTGGGCCAGGGCGGCGTGTTGAGCGGCGATCTCGGCCTCTGCCATCGCCGTGGGCAGAAGGCCTCGGCCGTCCGGGGTCCCCCGGAAGGCCTCGGCGACGTGACGGATGTGCGTGTGCGCAGGAACGACGTCTTGGGCATTCGCCGGCTCCGCCGTGACCGGGCACATCACGACGGCTGCCACCAGGGCGAGCTTGAGCGTGTTGTGGTGCTGCATGGCCGGTGGTGGGTCGAGCGGCGGTCATTACCAGCGGGCAATAAACCCACGCGCGGCGGCCAGGGCAAGGAGAATGGACCGACCCGAAAAGGAAACCGGGGCCGGCGCAGTGCGCCGACCCCGGAAGGTCCTACCGAACTCGAACCGAATCAGCCAGGGAAGGCGATGTCGATGTTGTCGTTCGTCTGCTTCTCGGCCTCCGAGACCGGGAAGCAGTAGCTGCGCGTCCCGAGGTGCGACCCGGTGCCGGTGTCACCGTCACCGATCCGCTCGAGCGGCTGGAGGCGCGCCTCCAGCGTCGCTTCGTCTCCGAACACCGCGAGCCACCGGCGCATTGCCGGCAGACGACGACCCTCGAGCCACGACTCGATGGCGTGCTCACGCATGAAGAACGTCCAAGCCTCGTCGATGTTCGCCGCGGTCTCCGTGCCCTGACCGGCGGCCACGCGCAGCGCGTTGACGATCGTCATCGCGCCCGTCGCGTCGTTGTTCCGCAACGCGACCTCGGCGAGGATGAGCTGCATCTCCTCGTCGGACGACAGCTCGATACCCGAATCGTCGTCCTGATACTTCTGCTGCGGGAACCACTGGATCACACCACAGCACGAAGAAGCTGCGTCACCGTTCTCCCCGCTCACCATCCACGCGACACGCGGATCGGCGTCGGCAACGCCACCGATGACCGTCGTGTCCTGCGGGTTGTACTCCGTGATCCAGGTGAAGATCTGGGAGTGCGCCTTGTACGGTGAAGCCTTACCGGCCACGTAGATCCGGTTCGACTGCGCATCGTCACCGATGTCGAAATACGGCATCTCGTAGCTGAAGTCCGCTGCCAGGCCCAAGGCCGCGGTGGCATCGTCCGAAGCCGCCGTGAGATTCCCGGCCATCAGGTTTGCGCCCGCTCGACCCGCAACGGCTGCGACCTCGATATCCGAGCCGGCTCCCAACGTGGCCGCCTGACTGAAGTAGTTGATCGCGTCGGCCAGATGCAGGTTGCTGTCTCCGGCCGGACCACCGTCGTAGACCGAGCTGCACATGTTCTCGCCCAGCAGGCGGCTGGTGAAGCCCGCCCACAGGTAGATCTGTGCGAGGTTCTCCTGGTCGCGATCCGCGCCGTCCAGTGCCTCGATCCGCTCGATGCCATCTTCCGCGAGGAAGCGCGCCCGGTGGGCGTTCTCCCACTGCGTGCCGACCTCATCGTCGCTCAGCTCACCGGCCTGCTGCTTCGGCGTGATGCCGAAGCTCCCCGTCGACCCGGAGGGATGCACCTCACGGGAGATGGCGGCGCCTGTGTAGGCGATCCAGTTGACGGCGTCGCTCAGCGCCCGGCCGGCACCGTTCGTGATCGCCCCCTGCGAGGCGGGATCGTTGAGGAATTCGGACTCGATCGGGCCCGGGTTGACGACGTCCGTGTCGCAGGACGCCGCCCCCACCAGGAGCCCGAGCGACATGATCCGGGTGAGGTGCTTCCTCACCCCTTTCCAGTTCTCTCGATTCATTGCTTTCGGCTCCTAGAAGACGACGCGAAGGGCGAGGGTCCAAATCGCCGGCGCCGGGATGTGTTCGCTGATCGAGGTGACCAGGAAGCTGCCCGGCTGGCTGCCGTCACGGCTGATCGGGTTGTTGTCGTTGTTGCCACCCATCTCGGGGTCGAAGTGCGTCCAGTCGCTGTTCGTCCAGCGCCAGATGTTGCGCCCCGCGAGGGTCAACGTCGAACCCGACGTGCCCGGAATCAGGTTGTCCGGAAGCGGCGCCTGCAGCGACAGCTCCCGGAGCTTGAAGAAGTCGGCCTTCTCGGCCCAGAAGTTCGAGTCGGTTTCGTCGGAGTCGCAGCGTGCACGCTGCAGCGCCGTCAGATTGTCGTATCCCGGGGAGTCCGTCGAGACCGGGGCCTCGCCCGCGATCGCGTACTCGTCGAAGCAACCCGCCCAGATGACGGACCGGCTCACGGCGGAGTTCGCGACTCCGGCCGTCACGTAGTGACCGGCCTGGTACTCGCCACGCGCCGTCAGGCGGAGACCCGCAGGCAGCGTGAAGGTCGTGTTGAGACCGACGATCTTGGTGGGCTGGTTCGGCCCGTAGATCTGATCGTCTTCGATGACCGGATCGGCGAGCTCGTCGGGGTTCATGACCCGCTCGCCCCGGATGACCGGTGCAGGCTGCCCGTCCACGATCCAACCGTTGCCGCCGACGGAGAACTCGGTGACCTCGCCGGGCAGTCCGACCTCGGAGCTGTTCGTCGAGTACGATCCGCCGAGATCCCAGGCGAAGTTGTCGCTCTGGAAGACCAGCGCGTTGACCGTGAGCTCGATCCCGCTGTTGAAGATCTCACCCACGTTCTCGAGCTGCGAGTTGCCACCGTTGACGTCGGTGAAGCCGCTCGAGGGCGTCTGGCGGACGGCGAACAGCGCGTCCTCCGTGTGCTGGTCGTAATACGTGAAGTCGACGGAGATCCGATCCTGGATGAAGCTTCCCTCCAACCCGACTTCCCACTCCGACGTCCGCTCGGGTCCGAGGTCCGAGTTCCCGAGAACCCGCGGATAGAAGGCGGGCACGCCGCCCCAGCCCACGCCGTCGTACGTCTGCACGGCGTCGAAGGCGCCTGGTGCGCGACCGGACTGGCCCCATGCCGCACGAAGCCTCAGCTGGTTGTCGTTGCCCCAGAAGCTCTCGTCGGACACGACCCACGAGGCGCTCGCCTTCGGATAGAACTGCAGCCCGAAGTCGGAGCCGAACGCGGAGTTACCGTCCACGCGACCACCGATGGTGATGAAGTACTTGTCACTGAAGTCGATGACGTCCTGGAGGAAGAAGCCGGCGTTGACCACACGCTCACGCTGCTCGAAGCCGAGCTTCGTACCGGCCGTCGTGACCGTCGGGTCACCGGGGCCGG
>JBDHDM010000224.1:0-7284 GCA_039591515.1 Gemmatimonadota bacterium
CGAGGCAGGACGCGCGGACCGAGCGCCCGAGCGCTGGGGACGATCGATGGTCGCGAGGAAGGCGGCGCCGGTCGCCGGCGGCCGGTCCGAGCAGAGTGGTGAGACATCCGCGACCTGCGCGCTCGCGAACGAACGCCCGGGCGGAAGGGCGAGCAGGCCCGCCACCATGGCAAAGGGGATGAGTCGGCGCATATCGGGCAGCTTCGCCGCCCAACGATCGCGGGGCAAGCGGTGCGACCGACCGCCCCCGTCGCATCGTGAAAGTGGAGGTCACGAGCACGGGACCCTTGACTGCGAGAGGGATCGGACGATTTTTAGGATAGACTAAAACTCCATCCGCACTCCGTGTCTGTCATGGTCGACCCAGCGCTCGCCCTCGCGGTATTCGGCGCGATCGTCCTGCTCCTGGCCGCGCTATTCTGGCCGCGGCTCGGGCTGCTGCCTCGTCTGCGCCGCCTCTCGCACTTGAGCGAGCGGGTGCTGCTGGAGGACGCGCTCAAGCACGTGTACATGCGCGAGCGCATCGGAGGGGAGTGCTCACTGGAAAGCGTCGCCGGAAGGCTGGAAGTGACGGTGGCTCGGGCAGCGGACCTCCTCTCGAAGCTCGCCGAGTCGGGACTCGTACGAAACGACGAGCGTGGCCCCGAGCTCACCGAGGCCGGTCGTTCCTCAGCCGTCCGGCTCGTTCGTACACACCGACTCTGGGAGCGGTATCTGGCGGATCGCACGGGTGTGCCGGCGGGGGAGTGGCACGAGGAGGCCGAGCGCATGGAGCACGCGCTCTCCGAGTCAGAGGTCGACGAGCTCTCGGCGCGATTGGGTCATCCAGCGTGGGACCCACACGGGGATCCGATCCCCACGGCGACGGGAGACCTCCCGGCGGTCCGTGAGCTCTCGCTCGCCGGCGCGCGAGCGGGGACCACCGTCGAGGTGGTCCACCTCGAGGACGAGCCCCGCGAGATCTACGACGCGCTTCGGGAAGACGGCTTCGACCTCGGCTCGCGGGTCGACGTCCTGGATCGCTCCGACAGCGTGGTCACCGTACATGCACGCGGCCGTGATTGGACGCTGAACAACGTCGTCGCGCGGAACGTCACGGTACGTGAGCTCCCCGCCGGGGTCAGCGCGGACGCGGCCTTGCGCACCCTCGCCGACCTGAGGCCCGGGTCCGCGGCGCACGTGGTCGGCCTGTCTCCTGCTTGTCAGGGATCTCAGCGGAGACGTCTGCTGGATCTGGGGATCGTGCGTGGGACACGGATCGAGGCGGTTCTACGGAGCGCTGCGGGCGACCCGGTCGCGTATCGGGTCAGAGGTGCGCTCATCGCACTCCGCCGTGGCCAGGCGCGGTGGATTCGCATCGACGAAGGCGTCGAGACCGGAGCCGACGCCGAAGAGGGGCTCGGCTCGTCCGAGGAAGTCGCCTAGTGGCGACGCTCGCACCCGACCCCTGCGTGTCTTGTGCTCAACATCGGACCCGCAGCCTGGTTCGACTCGGGCTGAGCCCCGACCGCTGGGACTACCTGGTCGCGCTCGCGGGGAACCCGAACGTAGGGAAGAGCACCGTCTTCAACGAGCTGACCGGGCTGCGCCAGCACACAGGCAACTGGCCCGGCAAGACCGTGGTCCGAGCGGAGGGTGCGTTCGCCCACGAAGGGAGCCGGGTCAAGGTCGTCGATCTCCCAGGTACCTACTCGCTGCAGGCAGGGAGCGTCGACGAGGAAGTGGCGAGGGATTTCCTCCTGTTCGGGCGCCCGGACGTGACCGTCATCGTCGTCGACGCGACCCGTCTGGAGCGGAATCTCAACCTCGTGCTGCAGATCCTCGAGATTACCGATCGGGCGGTGATCTTCCTCAACCTCATCGACGAAGCACGCCGCCACGGCATCGCGATCGACCCCAAAAAGCTCGAGCGCGTGCTCGGGGTGCCCGTCGTATCCGGGATCGCTCGCGAGGGGATCGGCATCGACCGGCTGCAGGCGGCGGCGCACGCGGTGGCCACCGGTGCTCGACGCAACAGTCCGTTTCGACTCGACCGCTACGTCCCCGAGGTCGAGGAGGCGATCGCGGCCTTGTCCCCGGTCGTCGCCGAGGTGTTTCCCGACGTTCCAAACGCCCGCTGGGTGGCGCTGCGCCTTCTCAATGCCGACGAGGCCGTGCAACAGGCGGTCGCTTCCGGAGAGCTCGGGCAGCTCACGTTCGACGAGTCCGATCGCGAGGTGCAGCCCCCTTCCGAGGCGGAGCGCCTCCGGCTCCTGGATGCGGCGACGAGGCTGAGGTGGGAGCTGCCCCCCGACTTCCACGACATCGTGACGGAGCATGCTTTCGCCGCGGCGGAGGACGTCGCCGGCGCGGTGCAGAAGCAGGGGCTCTCGAAGGTGGGTTTCGCGTTCGACCGGAAGCTCGACGAGCTCCTGACGAGCCGGATCCTCGGCTTCCCCCTCATGCTCCTGATTCTCGCGACCGTTTTCTGGCTCACGATCGAAGGCGCCAACGTTCCGTCGGCGATGCTCGCGACGCTCCTCATCGACAACGGACACGGGTGGCTCAAGGGCGTCGCCGCCATGATGAGCGTCCCCTGGTGGCTGGACGGCTTCCTGATCGACGGCGTGTACCTTGCGACCGCGTGGGTCATCAGCGTAATGCTCCCACCCATGGCGATCTTCTTCCCGCTCTTCACGCTGCTGGAGGATTTCGGCTATCTGCCGCGGGTCGCATTCAACCTCGATTCGATGTTTCGGAAGGCGGGCGCCCACGGGAAGCAGGCGCTGACCATGTGCATGGGCTTCGGCTGCAACGCGGCCGGCGTGGTCTCCACGCGTGTCATCGACAGCCCACGCGAGCGCCTGATCGCGATCATCACCAACAACTTCTCGCTCTGCAACGGCCGCTGGCCGACGCAGATTCTGATCGCGACGATCTTCATCGGTGCGCTTGCGCCCGACCATCTGGGTGGCCTCGTGAGCGCCGGAGCGGTCGTCGGCATCGCATTACTCGGGGTCGTGATGATGTTCGTCGCGTCCTGGGCGCTCTCGCGCACGGTTCTTCGCGGCGAGGCGACGAGCTTCAGCCTGGAGCTGCCGCCGTATCGCCCGCCGCGGATCATGCAGACGCTGTACACTTCACTGATCGACCGGACGCTGATCGTGCTGTGGCGGGCCGTCGTCTTCGCGGTCCCGGCGGGCGCCGTCATCTGGCTCGTCTCGAACGTCTCGGTGGGCGGGTCGAGCGTCGCCGAGCACGCCGTCTCTTGGCTCGACCCGCTGGGGCTGTTGATCGGCCTGAACGGGGTGATCCTCCTCGCGTACGTGGTGGCGATTCCCGCGAACGAGATCGTGATCCCGACGGTGCTGATGCTGACCGTGCTGACGACGGGGGTCGTGGGAGGGGAGGGCGCCGGCGTCATGTTCGAGCTCGATTCCGCCGACGCAACGGCGGAGGTGCTGAGGGCTGGCGGCTGGACGCTGCTGACCGCCGTCAACCTGATGCTCTTCAGCCTGCTCCATAACCCGTGCTCGACCACGATCTACACGATTTACAGGGAGACCCGGAGCGCGAAGTGGACGACGGTCGCGACGCTCATGCCCGTGGCGATGGGTGTAACAGTCTGCTTTCTGGTCGCGCAGGTCTGGAGGCTCCTGGTAGCCTGACGCTACGTTCCCGGGCCCGGCCCCCCACACCTCCGGGAGGTCTCAATGCAGATCGACGTGGCCACACTGTCCGTACTCGCGACCGAGGTCGTAGCGGCCTGGGCGCCGAAAGTGGTCGGCGCGCTCGCGGTTCTCCTCTTCGGGTGGATCTTCGCGGGCTGGGCCCGGTCCTTCGCCCGCAAGGCCCTTCGACGCTCTCCGATCGACGACATCCTCATCCCCTTCCTGTCGGGGATCATCCACGTTCTGGTGATCGTGATCATCGCCGTCACCGCGATGGGAGTGTTGGGCATCAGCACGGCGTCGTTCGTGGCCGTGCTCGGCGCCGCCGGCCTGGCGATCGCCCTCGCCTTTCAGGGCACGTTCTCGAACTTCGCTGCCGGCATCATGCTCCTCACCTTCCGTCCGTTCGGCGTTGGTGACTACGTAGAAGTCGGCGGCTCCGCCGGCACGGTGAAGGAGGTCGGGATCTTCTCGTGCATCCTCAACACACCGGACAACGTGGAGATCCGAGTCCCGAACAGCGGGATCTTCGGCAGCACCATCAAGAACTTCTCGGCCAACGAGACGCGCAGGATCGACCTCGTCATGGGCGTTGGGTACGACGACGATCTCGGCGTCGCGGCGCGCGCCATCATGGACACCATCGCCGCGGATCCGCGCGTCCTTGCCGAGCCGGCGCCCGTGGTCGCAGTCAACGAGCTCGCCGACTCGTCCGTGAACTTCGTCGTCCGCCCCTGGGTCAAGGGAGAAGACTACTGGACCACGCGATGGGATCTGACGAGGGCGCTGAAGGAGAACCTCGAGGCGGCGGGTTGTTCGATCCCGTACCCGCAGCAGGATGTTCACATGCATCAGATCGGAGCCTGATCGGACGAGCCGGGGGGCGGGTTTCGCGGACCGGGGGCCAGTAGTACCTTAGTTGAGACTCGTTTTCAATCTCAGTGAGAAGGCCGTGCAGTCTCTGCCCGTCGCCCACGAAGTCGAACGCTCCGCTCCTGACCTCCGTCTCGGGGATATTCCCCTTCGGCAGGAGGTCGAGCTCGTGAGCATCGATCTGCCGGCGGATCAGGCCGAGCCACTGCTCGAGCGCGGGGTTCTCCCTGGGTGCCGGATTTGCCCCGTGCGCGCCTCGCCGGGCGGGGACCCGATCGTGTCGGTCGACGGATCGTTGCTCGCGATTCGTCGCGAGACCGCGGACTGCCTCTGCGTCCGGCTGCTGGCGAGCTTGGGGGACGCTGGCTGAGGCCGTCCCCTTTCGCCTTGGATGAGCTCCCACGCCGCCTCCCGAGGCGAAGCCGACTCCTCCGTCCTCGGTGCCGAGGGAGCTGACCGGCCGCTCGTCGCGCTCGTCGGTCCACCCAACTCGGGGAAGACCACCCTCTTCAACCGGCTGACGGGGCTCCGTCAGAAGGTTGCCAACTACCCCGGCGTCACGGTCGAGAAGCACGTCGGGCGGGTGAGGATCGAAGGAGACGGGTCGCTCGACCTGGTCGATCTGCCGGGGGTCCACGGCTTTTCCGCGCGCACGCTCGACGAGCGGGTGACGAAGGACGTCCTGGAAGGACGCGTCGAGGGGATTCGCGCCCCGGACGCCCTCGTTCTCATCGTGGACGCCACCCGGCTCGAGAACCAGCTCATGCTCGTCGAGCCCGTGTTGGAGCTCGAGCTCCCGACGCTGCTCGTGCTCAACATGTCGGACGAGCTCGCGGCCCGGGGTGGGCACATCGATGACGCTGCCCTGGCCACACGGCTCGGCGTCGACGTGGTGCGCACCAGCGCGCGCACCGGAGACGGAGTCGAGTCGGTCCGGGAGTATCTCTCGGCGGTCCGAGCCGTTCCCGGAGGGGCCCCTCCGGTCGAGAGGCACCTCACGAACGTGAAGGTCGGCACGTCGCTTCCGGTCGTCGACGCTTTCGCTGCTCGGCGGAGGCTCGTCCGAGAAGTCGTCGACGAGGCCGGTTTCATCCCTCCCGGCCCGTCCGCCCTGACCGAACGGTTGGATGGGTTCTTCCTCCACAAGCTCTGGGGGCCACTGATCTTCCTTGCGGTGGTCCTCGTCGTATTCCAGTCGATCTTCACGTGGGCGGTCCCGGCCATGGACGCGATCGACTACCTCATCGTCTCCTCGGGCGACTGGCTCGGCGAGACGCTCCCCGACACGTGGTTCCGGTCTCTTGTCGTGGATGGCGTGTTTGCCGGTGTCGGGTCGGTGGTGATCTTCCTGCCGCAGATCCTCATCCTCTTCCTCTTTCTGGGCATTCTGGAGGACTCGGGATACATGGCACGGGCCGCGGTGATCGCCGACCGCATGATGTACCGCGTGGGGCTCCAGGGCCGAGCCTTCCTGCCGCTGCTGTCGGGTTACGCGTGCGCAGTGCCGGCAATTCTCGCTGCGCGTACGATCGACGACGAGCGGGACCGGCTCGCGACGATCTTCGTCACTCCCTTCATGACCTGCTCCGCCCGTCTGCCGGTCTATGCGCTCCTCATCGCCGCGTTCATCCCGGACGAGCCGCTCCTGGGTCCGTTCGTCGGCCGACGAGCTGCGGTTCTCCTCGGACTGTACGGCCTCGGCATCGGGGCTGCCGTCGGCACGGCATTCTTGCTCAAACGGACCCTGCTCAAGGCGAAGCCGACCTCCTTTCTGATGGAGCTGCCGCCATACCGGATCCCTGCGCCCCGGACGTTGGCGCTCCGCCTCCTCGACCGCAGTAAGATCTTCTTGAAGCGGGCAGGCCGGATCATCTTCGCGGTCACGATCGTGCTTTGGACGCTCACCCAGTTCCCCCGTACGGAATTCGGCGCGCCCGACATCGAGGAGAGCGCGCTGGGGCGGATCGGGCAGGTGATCGAGCCGGCGATCGAGCCGCTGGGCTTCGACTGGCGGGTGGGGGTCGGGTTGGTGACCTCGCTCGCCGCCCGCGAAGTCATCGTGGGCACGCTGGGCACGATCTATGGCGTCGAGACGGCGGACGAGGATTCGCTTGCGCTGCAGGAGACGCTCCGCCGAGACCTGACGACGGGCTCCGCGATCGGCCTGCTGGTCTTCTTCGCGTTTGCCCTCCAATGCATGTCGACTGTCGCTGTGATGCGCCGCGAAACTGCCGGCTGGAAGTGGCCCATGCTGCAGTTCGGATACATGCTCCTTCTCGGCTACACGGGCGCGTTCGTCGCCGTTAGGATCTTCGGATGAACGCTCGCCACGTAACCCTCGTCGTGCTCGCGCTCTCGGTCCTGGTGCCATCTGCGGCCGAGGGCCAGTTCGGCGTCGCCGCCCGCTTCGGAACCCTCGGGATTGGAGGGGAGGGCGCCATCGCCCTCTCCGACCGATTCACGGTGCGCGGTGGCGCAGGGCTCTCGAAGTTCGAGACCAGCACGTCGTTCAACGCGGTGCCGGTCGTCCTCGAGCTGCCAGACGCCTGGTACAACGTCGGCGTCGACTTCTATCTGAACAGCGCTCTGCGGATCGGCGGTGGAATCGTGTTCAAATCCGACGACCCGTCGATTCGCGGAGACTTGATGGGGCCGGTGACGATCGGCGGCGTGGAGCTCACTCCCGCCGAGATCGGTACGCTGACGGGGGTCGTGGACATGGACGAGCAAGCGGCGTATGCGCTCTTCGGCTTCGGGAAGC
>JBDHDM010000225.1:0-7281 GCA_039591515.1 Gemmatimonadota bacterium
GCCGAGCGTATGGCCGATCTCGTGCGCCGAGTGCTGACGCCGCCGGGCCATCGTGAACTCCTCGGCCGTCACGTCGGGATCCAGCTGCGCGATCCAGTCGAGAGAGCCACCCGCCCCCAGGAACATCTCGGTGCCGCCGAGGCCGTCGCTGGCCGCGCCGGAAGCTCCGGCTGCCCCCGTCGCAGGCAGCGCACCCGCGTACAGGTTGTAGTCGGCGAGCGAGCGGTGGGAATCCATGCGAACGGCCGCCTTGATGATCTCCCCCGTGCGTGGGTCTACGAACGACGGTCCGATCGACGACCCGGCTTCCGTGCGGTGGACCCACTGGATCACGTGGTAGCGCGCATCCATCGGATCCATGTCGGCGGGCATGTCGTGGATCTGGAACCCGTCGATGAACCCTGCGGCCTCGAAGACCTGGTTCCACCAGACCCCGCCGACCTCGAACGCCGATCGATAGGGCTCCGGCACGGCAGGATCCAGATAATAGATGATCGGCTCGATCGGCTCGCTCATCGCCGCGCCTGGATCCTGCTTCTGAAGGCGGTGACGCATGGCCCAGCGCGTCACGTAGTCCGTGTCGAACGACCTCCCGAAGTCGAAGTAGCTGACGGCGAAGAGCCCGATCCGAGGATCGAACGCACGCGGGCGGAAGTCATCGTCCGGGAGCTGCACGAAAGAGTGGTGCTCGCGGAGGGAGAGCGAGCGCCCGTCGGGAGTGTGACGTCGGATCTCCGGTCCCGGGTCCGTGCCCGCGAAGGTCAGCGTGGCTTCGACCTCGGTGTTCTCAGGAAACGCCTTGGTGCGTGGTAGATGGATCCGGCTCCGATTGGGATCGACCCGGAACGTGCCTTGGTCCGCCTGTCGCAGCCTGTCCGCAACCCCCATGACGTCTTCGAAGAAGAAAGTCGTCGCGTCGACCAGCACAGCACCCCCGTCCTCCGCGACGATGTTCCACGACGCGACCGTCGACGTGGCGAACGATTCGTCGACCGAGCGCTCCAGCGCGTCCGTCCACCCCTCCTCGGCACGGAAGGCCGGGTTTTGGAGGACGAAATGGACCTTCGGCCCTACACGCTCGAACTTCGCGATGTGCTCCGAACCGATCATGCCGCGGTCGAGGCCCAACCGGTTCGACCCGATCCCCGTCGCCAACGATTGCAGGTAGAGGAAGTCCTGGTCCAGGCGGTCGATCTCGAGCAGGAGCCGACCGGTTTCGCCGTCCCAGTGGAGCGGGATGAAGCCCTCCTGAGAGTCCATGCCGCCCGTGTACTCGGCGATGGATTGGGCGGAGAGAGGGCCCCCGAGAGGCACGGCGAGCACGACGGCTAGCGTCGCGGCGCGGCTCATCGCGGCGGTCCGGTTCCTAGAGCGGTCGAGGCGCATGGGGAGCTCCTTGGACGAGGCCATGGGGGAGGGTGGGCAACGTCGGAGAACCGACTGGCGAGCGCCAGGGAGAGCGACTCCGGTGCCGAGTCTCGCCTCCCCCCGGGTCGTGCCGCTACCATGCTGCCCCACCCGTCTCTTTCCCAACGCACATGCTCTTCACCATCGATGAACGCGTCCGCTGGTCCGCGGTCGACAAGGCCGGGATCATCTTCTACGGCGCATACGTGCGCTTCTTCGAGCTCGCGGAAATGGAGCTGTTCCGCGCCGCAGGCGTGCCGTACAGCGAGGTCTTCGATCGGTGGGACATGTGGCTGCCACGGGTCCACCTGGAGTCGGACTTCCACTACCCGTCTCGGCTGGACGATCAGCTCAGGGTCGGCGCGTATTTCACCCGCTTCGGCACCAGCTCGCTCCAGATCAACTTCGACGTGCTTCATCTCGACGCGGGCCAACTCGCGGTCAGCGGTCATGAGATCCTGGTGTGCACGACCCGCGATACGTTGAAGTCACGCCCACTGCCGGGGGACCTGGTGGAGATCCTCCGACCCTATTGTCTGACGGTCGAAGAAGCGCGCACCGAGCTAGGCATCTGAGCGCGCGCGGTGCCGGCGTTCTGTGACGGGTCCCCGGCCAGCCCGCCTACCCTCCGATGATCCCCCGCACCACTCCGGCGACCGCGAGCCCCAGATAGTTGCCCGCCGCGTAACCGAGTAGGCCCACGGCGACCCCTGGCAGCAGCTTGTCCCCGTACCCCCGGGCGGTTGCGAGCGCCATCGCGGACGCGGGGCCGCCGACGTTGGCCTGCGACGCCACGGCGAGGGTTGGCAAGTCGAGACCGACCATGCGCCCCACGACGAAGATGACGAGGCCGTGCACGCCCACGGTGATGGCCGCGAAGTACACGATGGGTGGGCCGATCGCGACGATGTTGGCAAGGACGGACATGGCCCCGTTGCTCGCCAGGAAGATGAGCACGAGGTAGTTGCCGATGACCCCAGCGCCGTGTAGGTCGCGCACGGCCGGGATCTGGGCCAGGAGTAGCGCGATCGTGGTGAGAAAGAGCACGGACGGGATGGGCGCCAGCAGGGTACCGAGCGACTCGGACGCCCACAGCGTGCCGAGCACGATCACGGCCATGAGGGCGAGGTCGCGGAGCTCGATGGTGCCCACGCTCGAGTAGAGCATCTGGTGCAACGTCGGGCCCTCGTGGTCGACCTGGTCCCTCGACGGCGCCATCCCTGCCGACCCGGATTCCCCAACACCTTCGTGGCCCTCGGCGATCACGGAGCCGGTGTACACGGGCACGTCCTCGTGCAGCCCTCCGGTTCGCTCGGCAGCGCCTCCACCCCGTCGCAAGCCCGCGGCGAAGACGACGGGCACGGTCAAGCACGTCGCCATCCAAATCGCCGTCATGGTGACGTCGGCCGCGATACCCGCCGTGAAGAGCTCTCCACTGGTCTCGAGCGCAGCCCCCACGGCGGCGAAGTTCACGCCGCCACCGGTATACGTCGCGGTGTACTGACCCGCGAGCTTCCACGTCTCGTCCCCGATCGCATTGGCCAGCAGCAGGGCCGCCAAGGAGGCGCCGAGCGCCGATCCGATGCCGCCGAGCGAGAAGGCCGCGAACATCCGTGGTCCGGCCTTCGCGACGGACTTCACATCCACGGTCAACAGGATGAGGACGATCCCGGCGCTGACGCCCGGTCCGCCCAGGAAGTCATACGCGGGTGACTGACCCGGGATGATGCCCAGGTTCGAAAGAAGCATCCCCAGCAAGATGCCGAGAAGCGCGGAGCCGAGCGCCCCGAAGAGCTTGGTACGGGCCTCGAGCGTGAGCGCGATCGCGACGCACCCGGCCATCACGAAGAAGACCGCCGTCGGATTCGTGATCACGCCGGCTTTCCGAGCGTCGAGAGCCGGCGTGCCGGAGATGGATTGCCTACTGCCATACCACCCCGTAGTCGTCGCCGTGGTGGCTCGAGCCGCCCCAGAACGAGCCGTGCTCCCAGTCGAAGAAGATGGCGTTGATCGGCCCCGACGTGCGCTCGGCGGACATGATCTGGTAGCCCATCTCCCGTAGCTGGCTCTGGACCCACGGGGGGGTCGCGCTCTGGACCAGCAGACGGCCGGGGCTGGAGGCATGGGCTCCGAACGAGCCACGGAGTTGGAACGAGTTGATGTTCGCGGCCTCGACGGCCTCCTGAACGTTCATGTCGAACTCGACCATGTTCAGGAAGAACTGGACGAGGTTCTGGTCCTGCGAGTCGCCACCCTGGACGGCGAACGACAGATAGGGGCGCCCGTCCTTGAGGGCCATGCCAGGCGTCAGCGTGGCGCGCGGCCGCTTCCCGGGCTGCACCACGTTGTACGGATTGTCCACCTCGTTGACCACGAACGACTGCGCGCGTTGGCTCATGCCGACCCCGGTCTCGCCGGCGATGACCGCGGGGATCCACCCACCGGAGGGTGTGATCGAAACGACCCAACCCTGCTCGTCCGCGGCCTGGATCGACGTCGTGCCCTGGTAGAAGTCCTCCAGGAAGTCGTCCATCGCGGACGATCCGGCCGGATCGGTGACGACGCGACCTCCTCCCGACCACCGCTCGAGCAGGTCCGAGAAGGGGTTCACTCCTCCCTGGAACGGGTAGGGGTCGCCCGGCAGCACGCCCGGGTCGTTCTTCTCCCAATCGATCTGCTCCGCGCGCTGCTTCGCGTACTCCTTCGACAGGAGCCCCTCGATGGGCTCCTCGGGCGGGAAGTACGGGTCGCCGTAGTAGAAGTCGCGATCCGCGAAGGCCATGTTCATGGCCTGATACAGCGCGTGGATGTAACGCGTGCTGTTGTAGCCCATGGACTTCAGATCGAAGTTCTCGAGGATGTTCAGGGTCTGGTTCATGACCGGTCCCTGCACCCACGGCTGGAGCTTGTAGACCTCGATGCCCCGGTAGGTGGTCATCACCGGTTCTTCGACGTGGACCTGCCAGCCGTCGAGGTCGCCCATGGTCACGGTCGAGCCCTGCTCCCGCGCACCGCGCACGTACTCCTCGGCGATGTCGCCGCGATAGAAGCGCTCGTAGGCTGCCATGATCGCCTCCTCCCGGCTCGCCCCGCCCGCGAGCGCTTCGGCCTCGGCTTCCACGAGCTTCCGGAGCGTGCGGCCCAGGTCCTCCTGAACGAAGACCTCGCCCTCGTCGGGGCCGTCCCCGTCGTCCGGGAAGAAGACGGAAGCGGTGTACGGCCACTCCTTCATCCGCTCCGCTTCCGCGCGAATCCTGCGCACGGCGTCGCCCTCGACGGGGTACCCGTCGGTCATCTCGATCGCCGGGGCGAGAACGTCGGCGAGCGAGAGCGTGCCCCACTCCGCGAGCATCGTCATGAGGCCACCCGGTGTGCCCGGAGTGACCATGGCGTCGACTCCGAACTCGGGTGGGAAGTCGTACCCTTTGTCGCGGAAGTACTCGGGCGTGGCGCCCGCGGGAGCCGCTCCGAGTGCGTTGAGCCCGATTACGCGGCGCTCACCCGGATGGTAGATGAGGGCCTGTGTCTCCCCACCCCAGGAGAGCACGTCCCACATGGTCGCCGTAGCGCCGAGCATGGCTGCGGCCGCGTCGACCGCGTTGCCACCCTTGTGGAACATCATCGCGCCGGCCGTGGCCGCCATGGGCTTGCCGGTGATCGCGATCCAGTGCTTTCCGTGCAGGACGGGCTTTTGTGTCCGTTGGCCCTCCAGAGCCGTCGGGATCGTGAGCACGAGGGCGACGATCGCCCATGCGATGCGGTTCATGTGGGTCCTCCCTGGCTGGCGCGAGGGTGCCAAACTAGCCGTGGGCGATCCCACCCACCATCGTGCGCAGCATGGATCCCGTCCCACCGATCTCGCTCGAGGCCATCGGCGGCGCCCGGGGGCGCATCGCCGGCGCCGCCATTCGTGCGCCGCTCATCCGCCTGGACCAACCCTGGCCCGGCGAGGGGCACTCCGCCGTCGATCGAGCCCCCGGCATCTGGCTCAAGCTCGAGTGTCTCCAGCCGATCGGATCGTTCAAGATCCGAGGTGCCGCCAACGCCATCGCTCTCGCCGGAGCGGAGGCGTTGGCCGGGGGTGTGTACACGGCGAGCGCGGGCAACATGGCCCAGGGTGTCGCCTTCGCCGCGAGACGACTCGGGGTCCCCTGCCGGGTCATCGTGCCCGATTCCGCCCCGGCGGCCAAGCGGGAGGGGATCGAGCGCCTCGGCGGCCAGCTCGTACCCGTGTCGTACGACGAGTGGTGGCAGACGCTCTGCAACCACGGGCACCCTGAAGAATCGGGCTTCTTCATTCACCCGGTCAGCGACCCCGCGGTGATCGCCGGCAACGGCACGATCGGGCTCGAGATCCTCGAGCAGCTACCCGAGGTCGACACGATCGTGGTGCCTTTCGGCGGCGGAGGCCTGTCGTGCGGAATCGCGTCGGCGATGCGGGCGCGGAAGCCCGAGGTACCCGTTTACGCATCCGAGGTGGAGACCGCCGCCCCGTTCGCCGCGTCGCTGGAGGCGGGTCGGGCCGTGTCGGTCCACCGCCGCGCGACCTTCGTCGACGGGATCGGAGGCTCGGCCGTGCTCGAGGAGATGTGGCCGCTCGCGTTGCGGCTACTGGCGGGTTCGCTGGTCATGTCGATCGAAGAGGTATGCGACGCGATCCGCACGCTCGCGCGTACCGCGCACATCATCGCGGAGGGCGCGGGCGCCAGTGCGGTGGCCGCCGCGCTCGACCACCAGCGTGATGCGGACCCCGAGATGCAGAAGCACATCGTCGCCGTCGTCTCCGGGGGCAACATCGACACGCACGTCCTTCGAGCGGTCCTTTCCGGAGAGAATCCCGACGCCTAGGACGAGCGCCGCTTCGATGATGCTCCTGGGCACGTCGGCCCCGGGGCGTCAGCCCTCGAACGTCCGCGTGCGCTTGAGGTGCACGAAGGCCGGCTGAACACCGGCGTTCGCATGCTCCTCCGACCACCTGGCCAGGGGTGAGATCGTCTTGCCCCACTCGCTTCTCCGCGCTCGGCACACCTCGGCGTAGTCGCAGAAGGTGCAGTCGTCCGGATCGTTCGTCGGGACGAAATACCCCTCGGCCACGCCATCCAGCATGATGTCGAGCAGCTCCCGAACCGGAACGAGCTGCATGCGGGAGAACGTGAAGGTCTGGTTCTGGCCGCGGCGTGTCGGGAAGTGGTACTGCCCGTCGACCACGTCATTCTGAAGGCGCGTTTCGGCCACATGCGCATAAACCGCATGCTGGAGGCGTCGCCCACCGTTGAAGACACCCTTCTCGTAGCCGTGCGGCACACCCGTCTTGTAGTCGATCACGTGGAGACCCGCGAGGTCCTGGTCGACCCGGTCGATCGCCCCCCGCAGCTTGAGCGCTCCATTGGCGAGACCGAGAAGCACCGGCTCGTCCTCGCCGAGCCCGAAGCGGAGCTCCAATGCGGCGTATTGGGGTGTCTGATGTCGGATCATGCGCACGAAGGACCGCACGTCCTCCTCGAGCGCAGCGGTCTCACGGGCGAGCGTTCCTTCCCCTGGCACGGGCAGCTCCGCTTTGAGCGCGCCGATCCCCTCCGCGAGCCGTTCGAGCGCGAGACGCTCGAACGCCGTGTCGTCTATCTTGACCCCGGCAGCCTTCGCCTCTCGCAGGGCCGCGTCATACACGCTGTGCAGGAGGCTTCCCCGTTCTCGGGCATCCAGCCAGGCGTCCGGGTCGAGCTCCGGGTCGTCGGGGGGGCGCACGCGCAGCACGGAGGCGTGCAGGTAGCGGAGTGGGCATGCCCCGAGCGCCTCGAGGCGGCTCGCGGACACGATCGCACGGCCATTCCGCCTCGGGTCCAGCTCCTCCGGTCGGGGTTCGATGACTCCGTG
>JBDHDM010000226.1:0-7175 GCA_039591515.1 Gemmatimonadota bacterium
GATGTCGTCGCCCATTCGATGGGAGGCCTTGCCACTCGGTGGTACCTGCTCACCCGTGGGGGTGGTCGCGTGCGGAGGGTCGTCTTCCTCGGGTCTCCTCATCGCGGCACGCTGTCCGCGCACCTCGCTTGGGGTGGTGGGCGTGAAGAGATGATGCCGAATAGCGCGTTCCTGGACTCGCTGAACTCGGCCCAGCCGACCCCGGCGGGCGTCGACGCGATCACCATCCGCACCCTGATCGATACCCGCATCGTGCCCGGCGAGAGCGCGACTCTTCCCGGCGTGCCGGACTATCCTCTGTGCTGCCCGACGCACGCGGGGCTCCTGAGGGACCCCGACGTGTTCGAGATCGTGCACTCGTTCCTCGAGTCGGGGGTCGTGCCGCAAGACGGCTCGGTCGGGCCGGGGGCGTGAGCACGGTTCCCCGAGCTTCGGGCGAGCCTGGCCGCGGGGTCGGCTCGGACTGGCGTGGCGTCCTCTTCGATCTCGACGGGACGCTCGCCGACACCGTCGACCTGATCCTGAAGAGCTTCCGCCATACGATGGCCCGGCATCTGGACGAGGTGCCACCCGATGCGCGGTTCCTGGCAGGCATCGGGAAGCCCCTGCCCGTCCAGCTCCGTGAGTTCGCTGCCGACGATCACGAGCTGCGGTCGATGAGGGAGACGTACATCGCCTTCCAAAGCAACCTCCACGACCGCGTGGTGCGGCCGTTTCCGGGTGCTCGGTCCGTCGTGGGAAGCCTGCGGACGCGGGGGGTCCGCGTCGGTATCGTCACGAGCAAGGCGCGACGCATCGCACGTCGGACGCTCGACGTCTGTGGCCTCGGCGACGCCTTCGACTGTGTGGTTTGCGGTGACGAGGTGAGTCAGGGGAAGCCCCATCCCGAGCCCGTCCACCGAGCGATGAAGACACTCGGGATCAGCGATGCCCCGAAGCGCGTGCTCTTCGTCGGGGACTCCCCGCACGACCTCAGGGCCGGTCGAGCCGCGGGTGTGCGCACGGCGGCGGTCGGCTGGGGGCCCCTGGAGCGCGGACTGCTCCTCTCCGAGGGTCCGGACTACCTCTTCGACCGCATGGAAGACGTGCTCGGGATCAAGCCGTAGCGGCTCGTGCCGGCGGGGTCAGCTCTGCCCGAAAGAGGTCGCGAAGTCGATCTGCTCCGCCAGGTCCAGGTCCTTTTCCGTGATGCCGCCCACCTTTTCGGTCGACAGCGTGAGCTTCACGGTTCCGTGGCGGACATCGATATCCGGATGATGCTTGTGTGTGTCGGCCAGGGTCGCGACACGATTGACGAAGACGATCGAGTCACGGAAGTGCGTGAACTGGAACTCCTTCGTCAACTTGTTCGAGCGACGCTTCCATCCTCTGCGGTCGCTCAGCCATCCGCGCACGGAGTCCGCGTTCAACTTCCTGGTCGAATCCACCGCCGGCATCCTTCAACTCCATACTCTGAAACGATTTACGGACACCTCGTGTGGTTTTGCCCGAAGTCCCGTGGTCCCCGCTGTATCTCTTATGACTCGCACCGGGCTGGAAGCGTTGAAGGGGTTGAGCTGTTCCGGGCGCTTGGGTAGTATTTGAGCCCCTCGGAAACGAGGGTTCACGACGCCCCCATCGTCTAGTGGCCTAGGATATCGCCCTCTCACGGCGAAGACCGGGGTTCGAGTCCCCGTGGGGGTATGGAGCGACCGAGGTCCGGGCGAGTCCGCCGGGCCGCGGTCCTCCCTGCCGGTCGCTTAGCTCAGCTGGTAGAGCGCCACGTTCACATCGTGGATGTCGCAGGTTCGAGTCCTGCAGCGACCATGGAGGGCCCACCGACTTGGCTCGGATGGGCCCTCTTTCTTTGGGTTCCCCCGAGCCCCGGCGGCGGTTGCGGTCCGACCCTAGCGTCCGCTCCCGAGCACCGAGCCCGTCAGCTTTTCGTACTCCATGTGGTAGGCGACGCAGATGACCTCTCGATCATCGCGTTGCTTCCACGAGCGCGGACTCGGATAGATCGTGGTGTAGTCGATCTCGGAGTCTTCGTAGCTCGCTCCGATGGCGGCTGCGAAGAGGTCGTAACACCCTTGGAAGGCGAGCTCCTCCACGCCCTCCTCGCCCGGCCAATCCCCCGTGATGTCGAAGATCGCGTAGACCTCGTTGTCGTGTGGCTCGCCGCACGGCACACCGGGGACCACGTCGATTTCCTCCGTGTCGAACGCCACGTCGTCGAAGCAGTCCCCGACGCGCATGGCGAAGGCGTCGAGCGAGCCCGCCGCGGTGACCTGCGCCGCGGCACTCCGTGGCACCGCCGTGCTCAGTCCGATCGCGGCGGCTGCTGCGACGACTCCGGCTCTGATCATGGAACGCGCTTCGACCACGGGAATTTCTCCTCGATGCGGGTGGCACGGCCCTGCACAGGCCTCTGTTCGACCTTATTCGAGCACGTCCGGGGGGAGCAACAAGAAAATCAGCCGGCCCACCCCCGGGTGACGATCGTCGCGAGGCCCGCACCCAGCAGCACCCCGATGACCCCGAGCAGGAGCGACCCCACCGCATACCCTCCGGCTCGCCACACTTCGCCGGCACGTGCGAGCGCCACCGTCTCGTAGCTGTACGTGCTGAACGTCGTGAAGGAGCCGAGGAAGCCGATCGCGAGAAACTCCCGGGCTTGCGTCGACGACGCCCGGGACTGGAGCCACACGAGCAGAAACCCGAACGCGAGACATCCCAGCACGTTGACGACCAGCGTACCCCAGGGCATCTCGGCACCGGCGACGTGCCGCACCCAGTCCGTCACGTAGTAGCGCATCACCGCTCCGAGCGCCCCGCCCAGGCCGACGACGATGAGTGTCACTCAGCCCGCTTCCGCGCCCGTGCCGAGGGCCCCGAGGAAGGTTCCGATGGCCACCGCGATCTCCTTTGGCGCGTCCTCCTGGATGAAGTGCTTCGCGTCCAGGCGCTCGACCTGAACCTGCTTGAACGTGTCGCGGAAGCGCTCCATGAACGGTCGGGTGAACAGAAAGTCGTGGAGTCCCCAGGTGAGCAGCAGGGGCACGTTGGAGAGGCGGGTCTTCACGTCCTGCTCCAGACGGGCGAGCCACGGGGTCGCTGCCATCAACTGCACGGGGAGCTCGGCCACACCCACACGACTGCTCGGGGTGGGAAGTGCCTCTCGGTAGTGATCCATGACCTCCTCGGGAAGGGGGTGCATCACCCCTCTCGGCATCAGCTTTTCGACGAAGAAGTTCGCCTTGAGGATTTGGCTCTGCATCGGCGCCATCGACATCAGGTACCCGAAGCTCTTGCCCTGCAACGAGTCCACCGGCCAGAACCACGTGTTCCCCATGACGAGTGCCCGAATCCGAGGAAGCTCATCTGCGGCGACGCGCAACCCGATCGGTCCCCCCCAGTCCTGACCCATCACGGTAAGGCGCTGAAGCTTCAGGTGCTTCACGAGGTCGCGCACGATCCCGGCGTGCTCCGCGGGAGTGTAGTCGTAGCTCGGGGGACGCACGGACAGGCCGAACCCGGGATAGTCGAGCGCGATGCAGCGGAAGCGCTGCTTCAGCCGGATGATGATCCCGCGGTACAGGAAGCTCCAAGTCGGATTCCCGTGCAGGAACAGGATCGGATCCCCGACACCTTCGTCGACATAGTGGACGGGCCCGACCCGGCTCTCGAACCACCGAGACCGGAAGGGGAAGAGTCGTGAGTCGGGGGTGAAGGGCGGTACGTGTGGCACGGGACCGTACTTCGAGGCACGGAGATGCCGCCGGACCGGTGGCCGCCGACGGACGGAACGGCCTACGATGGCCGGTATTGGCCGGGAGGGAAAGGCTGCGAGTGATCCGTCGTGACCCGCGCACGGATGATGCCGGAGCGGCGGAGCCGCGCTCGACGACCAACAAACGAAGAGGGCCGTCGGGACGAACCCGACGACCCTCTCGGAGCATCCGGCCGCGGGGCCGGCTTCACACCTCGTGAATCAGTTTCTCCCGATGGGCTGCTCGTCGCCGCCGGAAAGGATCGTCGGGGACTGACCGTTGTGGTCGATCACGAGCACGACGCGCCGGTTCTCCCACCCTTCGGTGCCCGGGCCCCATCCGTTGGAAACGAGACGCCGCGAGTCTTCGCCGTAGCTCACGGCCTTGACCCGATCCTCGGTGATCGCGGTCTGGCCCACGAGGTAGGCAGCCACGGCCTCTGCGCGCTGCTCGCCGAGCCAGAGGTTGTAAGCCTCGTCACCGGCGGGATCGGTGAAGCCCTCGACCGTGACGAGGGCGGACGGGTAGTACTTCTGGGCGACAGCCCCGAAGCGCGCGAGCACGGCTTCACCCTGGGCCGGGACGGTCGCGTCGTCGAAGGCGAAGTACACCGGCACGTTGAACCGCATCTCGTCCTCGAGCTGGGCGATGGCGACCTCGAACTCCTCCTCCATCTGCTGCAGCTCGGCCTCGAAGGCGGCCATCCGCTGGTCCATCTCGTCCATGCGGCCATTGAGGTCCGATGCGACACGCTGGTCGCCGGCCTGCATCTCCTGTTGCATGTCGGAGCGCAGGGCGGAGAGGCTGGCGTCCATCTCGTCCGGGCTGACCGTCTTGCACGCTCCGGCGGCACTTGCTACGGCGAGGGCCGCCACAAGGCCGAGCCCTCTCCTGTTCAGTTCGACCTTGCTCATTTCGGCGAGCTCCTCTTCTTGGTTTGGGACTTCGTCTGCGAGGGCTCTCTTCCCCCTCGGCTTGGACTCCGGACAGTATGCAGGAAAAGTGCCAAGACTCCGGAAGTCAATGATTTCAAGGGGTTTCGGTCGGCGGCGTTCCGGCGCCCGGCACGAAAGTGCATCACCGGCACCCGTGCGGACGGCGCTGCGGCTACTCGAGATAGGTGTAGCCCTGCAGGCTCTCGTCGAGGAACCGGCGCAAGCGTGCCGCCTCGGCCAGCGTGAGCCGCTCCGACTCGAGCGCGGCCTCGATGTCCTTTCGGAGACGTCGCCTCATATCCTCGGGCTCGAACTGCACGTAGCTGAGGACGTCGCGGACCGTTTCCCCCTCGACGATCGTCTCAATCCGCCAACGGCCGTCGTCGGCGAGAACGACGTGCACGGCGTTCGTGTCTCCGAGCAGATTGTGGAGGTCGCCGAGAGTCTCCTGGTACGCGCCCGTGAGGAAGATGCCGAGGTAGTATGGCTCGCTCCCTCCATTCTGGTCGTATACCCCTCCCCCCGGGGCGGTATGGAGCTCGAGTGTGGTCTTCACTTCGCCGTCCCCGGGGAACCGATCGACGCGTCCGTCCGAGTCGCACGTGATGTCGGCCAGGACACCGCGTCGTGTGGGCTCCTCGTCAAGGCGGTGGATCGGCAGGATCGGGAAGATCTGGTCGATCCCCCACGAGTCGAGCAAGGACTGAAACACGCTGAGGTTCACGAAGTAGAGGTCGGCCAGGCGATCCGGGAGATGCGCGATCGATTCGGGCAGCTCGTCACCGAGTCGTTTGAGCGCGGCGCTTCCGACTGCCCAGAAGAGCTCCTCGCAGGCGGCGCGGCTTCGGAGATCCATGTAGCCGAGGTTGAAGAGGTTCGTCGCCTCGGTGAGGGCGTGCTCGGCGTCGGCGTAGACTTCGGGTAGCTCCTCGTCGGCCAGCCCGAGGCGTCGGTATGCGTCGTGTGCGTCGAGCAGGGGCTGTGGGGGCTCGTCGGCAGCGAGCGCGGCAGCCACCAGCCGCTCGTCCGGCTCGGCCCGAAAGACCCGACTCCCGATGACCTCGCAAACCAGAACGCTCGAGTGCGCCACGAGGGCCCTGCCGGACTCGGTCATGATTCGTGGGTGGGGCACGTTCGCCTCGTCACATATGGCCATCACCCGATTCACGACGTCGGAGGCGTATTGGGCGAGCGTGTAGTTGACCGACGACTCCGTGGCGGATCGTGATCCGTCGTAGTCCACCCCGAGGCCTCCACCCAGGTCAAGCGCCTCAATGGGCGCCCCAGCGCGCACGAGCTCGACGTACAGGTGCGCCAGCTCGCTGACCACGTATTTCACCACGCGGATGTCGAAGACCTGCGAGCCCACGTGGCAGTGGAGCATCTTCAATCCCGCGAGCAGGTCTTCCCGCTCGAGATACTCCACGGCGTGGAGCATCTCGGCGACGGTCAATCCGAACTTGCCGCGGATGCCGGCGGACCCGGCCCACCGTCCGACTCCGGGGGTCGTGAGCTTCGCCCTGATGCCGAAGGCGGGTCGCACATCGTGTTGACGTGCCGAAGCTGCGATCAGGCGCAGCTCGTGCGCCTGCTCCACCACCGGGAGGATGTTCCGCCCCATCTTGGCCGCCAACACCACGGTCTCGATGTACTCGGAGTCCTTGAACCCGTTGCACACCAGGGGCATGTCGTTGAACCCCTGGGTGAGAGCCAGGCCGGCGATGAGCTCGGGCTTCGAGCCCACTTCGAGACCGAAGCCGAGCTCGGAGCCCAGGTCCCGAATCGCCTCGCAGACGTGGCGCTCCTGGTTGACCTTGATCGGGTACACGCAGGCGTACTCGGCTCCGTATCCGGCCTCGGTGATCGCGTCGTCGAAGGCGCGACGAAGCTCGCGCATCCGGTGCTCGAGGACTCCGGGGAGCCGGACGATGACCGGTGTCCCGATCTCGCGGCCGGCGAGTCCACGCACAACGTCGAAGAGGTCGATGGCCTGAGCTCGCGTCGCACTCGGGTGCGCGAGCAGGGTCCCTTGGTCGGACACCGAGAAGTAGCCTTCACCCCAGGCGTCCACGCGATACAGATCGGTGGCGTCCGAAGTGCTCCAGCGGTCGGTGGGGGGCGCCGCGGGCTCGACCGTGGTCGACGGGTCGGTTCGGGTCATCGGGACGCCGCCTCGTGGAGGTCGGTGATCTCGGCCCACCAGGTGCGGTCGCTGACCGACTGCCCCTCGAGCATGCCGCCAACCACGAACACGCGGCCTCCCGCAACGCCCGCGTTCCGGTGATCCATCGTTGCGACCGGAAGTGGTGGCAGATGGACCCATCGGTTGCGAATCGGTGAGAATCCGAGGACCTGACGAAGGGGGCTGGATGGCTCGCCGTCGTACCCGATTCCGTTGTAGTTGTATGGATTGTCAGTCCCGCCGACGAAGAGGGCCCACCCACCATCTGAGGTCGAAAGGGTGGCGCCCGCGGCCCTGTACAGCGGAGGC
>JBDHDM010000227.1:0-7130 GCA_039591515.1 Gemmatimonadota bacterium
GCGGAGGTCGTTCACGCCGGTCATCAGCATCGTCGGCGTCGTCACGTTCCCCACGTACATGATGGGAGAGCGGCGCAGGTGCTCGCTCGGGTCGTCCCACGGGAAGTTCTCGAAGTTCCGATACCAGCCGATCCCATCCGTCGTGCCGACGAAGGAGAGCCAATTCGTGACCGGACAGTTCGCCGAGGCCGCGGCGAAGCGGTCGGTGTGGCCCACGACCCATGACGTCAACACACCACCGCCCGAGCAGCCGTACACGAACATGTTGTCCTCGTCGATGTAGCCGCGGTCCACCACGAGGTCGACGCCGTTCATCAGGTCGTCGAAGTCCTTGCCCGGGTACGCGTTCTTGATCGCGTTCCCGAAGGCGCTGCCGTAGCCCGAGCTCCCACGCGGGTTCGTGTACAACACGACGTATCCGTTGGCCGCGTGCTCCTGCCAACCGAAGTTGAACGCGACGTTGTACATGCCGTGCGGCCCGCCGTGGATCGAGAGCATCAACGGATAGCGCCTGGTCGGATCGAAGTCCGGAGGGTGGACGATCCATCCCTGAATCCGGAAGCCGTCGACCGACTCGTACCAGACCTCCTCCACCTCCCCGAAGGTCAACCCACCGAGCACGTCGTCGTTCACGCGCGTCAGCCGCGTGCGGTCCTCGGCGTCGCGCAGATCGAACGCGACGATATCGGCGGGCACGTGGGGGCTCGTGAGGGTTCCCACCGCCTTTCCGTCCGCGGTGAAAGAGCTCAACGCGAGCATGTGGTCCCCTGAGCTGACCGGCTCGACACCTCCGTCCGCCGAAACGAAATGCACGTTCCGATCTCCCTCGGAGCTGACGGTCAGGTAGAGGCCGCTCCCATCGTGCGCCCACGTCATCGAGTTGATTTGCCGATCGAAGTCGCCCGAGATCAACCTCGGGTTCGACCCGTCACGGTTCATGAGCCAGACACCCGAGTTGCGGTAGGTATCTGTGTGGAAATCGGCCCCGCGGTAGGCGATCACGTCCCCCGCGGGCGAAGGGAGGGGAGACGAGTCCTGCCCTCGCCGGGTCGTGAGCTGGCGGATCGCGCCGCTCGAGACGTCCACCGCGTACACCTCGGACTCCCGCCACGAGAGCTCGGAGTCCTCGGTGCGGAGTGACGAGAAGACGAGCTCCTGCCCATCCGGGGTCCATTCCCCGGTCGAGTGGTTCCAATCCCCGTCCGTGAGCTGTCGCGCGGTTCCGCCCTCGGAAGGAACGACGAAGACGTGGCGCCAGGCTCCGTCGACGAAGCCCACCCGGTCCTGTCGATAGTCGGCCCGAGTGACGACGCGGGGCGCGTCGACCCACTTCGATCCGTCCGGCCGTCCCGGCGGGCTCACCGTGAACGCGGGCTCGGAGTCCACGTTCATCGTGAACGAGACGAGCGCGCCGTCGGGCGACCAGCGGATCCCGCCGGGGCTCGACTCGAGCCGGGTGATCTGGCTCGTCGCACCCTCGTCGTCCATCCATCGCACGAAGATCTGTGTCCCTTCGGGCTCTCCCGCGGCGGTGTAGGCGATCCTGCTGCCGTCCGGAGACCAAATCGGGCCCGAGCCGTCGACCAGGAACCGGTTTTTCGACCCGTCCGCGTTCATGATCCAGATCGACGATTCTCGGCTGTCGTTCATCTTGTCGACCCAGCCGCGTGTGTAGACGATCTGAGTCCCGTTCGGCGAGATCTGTGGAGATGACACGCTCTCGAGGTCGAGGTACATCTCGAGCGAGATCGTACGCTTCGAGCTCGACTGGGCATCGACGGCGAGCGCGTGCGTGCCGAGGAGGAGGGCGGTGACAGCGAGGGACCCGACGAGCCGGGTCGTGGACGCCGAGTCGAGCAGGCGAACGAACATCTTGCACCTCGTGCAGCGGGTGAGTGAGTGGCGGCCGGAGCTGCGGCTCGGCCGCGGTTCGCTGGTGCGATGAAAGTAGAGGGCACCCCCGACCGCGCCAGCGGGGCGAGTCCCGAGACGACCCCGGCCGGATCGCGGACGCACACCGAGGGAGCCTCCCTCAGCGCTCGAAGATCACCTCGCCACCGAGCACGGTGAGGTCGATCTGCATCGTCTCCAGACAGGGGTCCGGGCACTCCAAGTACGGCTCCGCGGTCACGATCAGGTCGGCCAGCATACCGGGGGCGAGCGTGCCTCGCTCATGCTCGGAAAAAGTCAGCCACGCATAACCCACGGTCATCGCACGTAGCGCCTCCGACCGGCTCACGGCTTGATCGGCACCCGTCACCCCCGCGCTGATCGTACCACGCGTCGTGAAGTGATGGAGGACCCACCACGGATCATAGGGCACCACGGGTGAGTCCGTGCCCAAGGAGACCGGAATGTCCGCATCCAGATACGACCGGAGCGGAGTGGTCCAACCGGCCCGGTCCTCTCCCCAGTACGCGACGAGACTCGGTGCGGCGAGGTAGAGATGGTCCTGCGCCGACACGGCGAGTCCGAGCGCGCGCATCCGAGGGAAGTGATCCTCGCGTGGAATGAAGCCATGCTCGACCACCCAGCGCCCGTCGGAGATCGGGCTCGCGTCGTTCGCAGCCTCGTACCCGTCGAGAACCAGGTCGATCGCAGCGTCTCCGACCGCGTGCGTCGCGAGGCGCCAGCCCGCGTCTTGCAGGACACGCACCGAGGTCAGGAACGCGTCGCGTGGGACGGTCTGCAGGCCGTAATAGGACCCGCCCTCCCCCCACGGCTCCTCGTACGGCTCCCTCATGAGGCCTCCCTCGAAGCCCCCGTCCACACCGAGCTTGATCCCGCCGATGCGGACCAGGTCAGCGGCCGAGCCACGCGCTCGCTCCGGCGTCGGTGGAGCCGGCCAGGCGGCGATCGCCTCGCGGAGCGCGTCGGGGTCGCCCGATCGTGGGGCCCGGAGCAGGTACTCGATCCGCATCGTGAGGCGACCCTCGTCCCGGAGCTCTTCCAGAAGCTCCAGTTGATGCAGGGAGCCGCCGGGATGCCGAACGCTCGTGAGGCCCCGCCGGTTGAGCGTCGTGTACTGGTCGGCCAGCGCCTGCTTCTCGGATACCCGGTCGAGGGGGGCGGGCGACGGGAGCGTGACCAGAGCCTTCGCGCGGTCCACCAGCTCCCCGTTCAGTCTGCCGTCGGCGTACCTGCCGAGCCGACCGCCGGCCATATCCGGGGTATCCTCGTCGATACTCCACCGTCGAATGGCGGCGCTGTTGAGGATGTATTCGTGCCCGCCACGGACGACCACCACCGGGTGATCCGGCGCCGCCCCGTCGAGGTCGTCGCGGTAGGGTAGACGCTGTTCCGCGAGCTGGCCTTCGTGCCAGTCGCTGTTCGTCAGGATCACCTCCCCGGGCGGCAGGGATTCGGCCCTCTCGGCGATCGAGGCGAGGAGCTCGTCCATCGACCGGACCCGCGACAGGTCGACGCCGGGCCCTCCTCCGGTGGAATGGAGGTGGTTGTCGGCCAGCCCGGGAAGCACCGACCTCCCGGCAAGGTCGATCACCCGGGTTTGCGGCCCGATGTACGCGCGTATCTCGGAGTCATCACCGATGGCTACGACCCGGGCGCCGCGGACCGCGATCCCATCGACCACACCCTCGGCCGCCAGCGTCACGACCTCGCCGCCGACCAGGACGATGTCGGCCGGCTCGGTGCTCGGGCGGCAGGCGCCGAGGAGGATGGAAAGGCCGAGGCCGGTGAGGACGGGCAATACCGAGTGGCGCGAGGCCCGACGACGTGAGTCTGTCATGCTGAGTGCCCCCGTACGTACGTCATGACGATCGATGATCGACCTTGAGTACATAGGGAGGAAGGGATGGCGACGAAAGCCCGCGTGGGAGCGGTGTTGCTCACGATGATGCTCGGCCAGGCCGCGTCGCTGGAAGCGCAAGTGCAGTCGTGGCAGCACGTGCAGGTAGAGGACATCCGCACGATGCACGAGAAGTTCAAAGGGCTCGCCGAGGCGTTCGACGAGTCGCAGTACGATTGGCGGCCGATGGAGGGTGTCCGTTCCGTGCGTGAGGTCCTCGGGCTGGCCGTGGCGGAGGCGCACCTCTTTCCCACCGGCTGGGGCTACGACGCGCCACCTTCGTCCGCGCCGGGCTTCGGAGCCGAGCTGCAGCGCGCCGGGTCGCTCCCCAAGGACGAGATGATCGCGGAGCTGGACGTCGCATTCGACTTCCTCATCGAGGTGGTCGAGGGAATGTCCGAAGAGGCGCGTATGGCGGATGGAGAGTACTTCGGCACGCCCATGCCGGTGCACGCCAGCGTGGCGACCGCGATGAACGACATGCACGAGCACCTCGGTCAGCTCATCGCGTACGCGCGCACGAACCAGGTCGTGCCTCCCTGGAGTCGATGAATGTGTTGCCTGGAGAGTCGGGCGTAGAGCCGGCCGCGCCGCGGAGGCCTACAGCAGGATAGCCGTCGGCTCTTCGAGCATCCCCTTCAGTGTCTGCAGGAAGCGGGAGCCCTGCGCACCGTCGATGACTCGGTGGTCACAGCTCATCGTGATGCGCATGCGGGGTCGTACCACGACCTGTCCATCCTCCACGACCGGCGTCTCCTCGATTCCGCCGACGGCGAGAATGCCCGCTTCCGGCGGGTTGATGATGGCCGTGAACTCGTGGATGCCGAACATACCGAGGTTCGAGACGGAGAATGTGGCCCCGGTGTACTCCTCGGGCAGGAGCTTCTTTTCACGGGCCCTCCCCGCGAGCTCCTTCACCTCGGCGCCGATCTGCACGATGCCCTTCAGCTGCGCATGCTTGATCACCGGCGTGATCAGCCCGTCTTCGATCGCGACCGCGACACCGAGATGCACGGAGTTGAAGCGACGAACGTAGCCGTCGTACCACTGGGCGTTGCAGTTCGGATGCTGTCGCAGGGCAGCCGCAGTCGCCTTGAGCACGATGTCGTTGATGGAGATCTTCCCGCCGTCCTTCTCGAGCATCGTATTGATACTCTTCCGGGCTTCCATCACTCGACTCATGTCGACATCGATCGTGAGGTAGAACGTCGGCACGGGACCGATCGAGGTGACCAGTCGCTTCGCGATGGCCTTGCGCATCTGCGACGTCGGCACGTCCTCGTACTCGGCCGCGTCCGGCGTCCATGCCGGAGCCGTGGGCGCGGTGATGCCCGCCTCCTTCGCAGCCTCCACGTCGCGCTTCACCACACGACCGCCCGGGCCGGAGCCGGCTACCCGCGCGAGGTCGAGGCCGGCTTCTTCCGCAAGCCGCCGAGCGAGCGGTGAAGCCTTGATCCGAGAGCCGTCCCCCACGGGCGGCACCTCGGCCGGGGCCGGAGCGCTGGGCGCCTGAGCGGGGGCGCCCGCTGGAGCGGCCGCGGGAGGGGCGGCGGGGCTCGTCGCCTCGGTCGCTCCAGCGGCGAGCGCACCGCCGCTCACGCCCGCGACGTCCGAGATGTCCTCGTCCGCGCCGGCGATTACGCCGATGACGGCCCCGACTTCCGCGGTGCCCCCTGCGTCCAAGAAGATCTTGCGCAGGATGCCGTCACCGCGAGCGACGAGCTCCATCGTCGCCTTGTCGGTCTCGATCTCGGCGAGAATCTCGCCGTTGGCGACGTCGTCGCCCTCGGACTTCAGCCACTGAACGAGCTGACCCTCCTCCATCGTCGGAGAAAGCGCTTCCATGTGGACTTTCGTGATGGACATATCAGCTCGGCGCGCCGAAATCGCGTTCAGGTTGAGTCAACGTGCAGGCCCTCAGCGGTACAGCACCTTGTTCACGGCCTCGATCACGTGGTTGGCCGAAGGCTTGGCGAGGATTTCGAGGTTCTTCGCGTACGGCATGGGAATGTCGGCCTGCGTGACGCGCAGCAAAGGAGCGTCGAGATCGTCGAAGGCCTCCTCCTGGATCATCGACACGATCTGCGCGCCCGTGCCCGCGTAGGGCCAGCCCTCTTCCACGTATACGGCACGGTTCGTCTTCTTGATCGTGGCGAGGATCGCGTCCATGTCCAACGGCCGGATCGTGCGTAGATCCAGTACGTCGGCCTCGATGCCGTCCTTCTCCAGCTTGGCCGCCGCCTGTAGCACGACGTGGATCATCTTACCGTGCGTGATGATCGAGACGTCGCCACCCTCGCGCTTCAAATCGGCAACACCGAGAGGGATGACAAAATCGTCGTCGTCGGGGACCTCGCCCTTGAGGTTGTAGAGGAGCTCACCCTCCATGAAGGCCACCGGATCGTTGTCTCGAATCGCGGCCTTGAGGAGCCCCTTGGCGTCGGCCGGCGTGCCCGGCGTCACCACTTTGCAGCCAGGGGCGTGCGAGTAGTAGGTCTCGCACGCCTGTGAGTGCTGAGCCGACAGCTGCAGCGCGGCGCCCGTGGGTCCGCGAAAGACGATGGGCATCGGAAACTGGCCTTCCGACATGTAGTACATCTTCGCGGCCGAGTTGATGACCTGGTCGATCGCGAGGAACGCGAAGTTGAAGGTCATGAACTCGATGACCGGCCGAAGCCCGGCCATGGCGGCCCCGACTCCGAGGCCGGTGAAGCCGAGCTCGCTGATCGGCGAGTCGACCACGCGCTGGTCACCGAACTCGTCGAGGAGGCCTTTGGACACCTTGTAGGCCCCGTCGTACTCGGCGACCTCCTCGCCCATCAAGAAGACATCGGGGTCCCGCTCCATCTCTTCGCGGAGAGCCTCGTTGAGCGCCGCGCGGTAGGTCATGACGGCCATCAGCTATGGCCTCCCCGATCGTCCCGACCATCGAAGAAGAGGCGCCCGTTGGGATTCACGTCCGCCCAGACGTTGCGGTACAGGGCTTCGGGGCCGGGCTGTGGCGACGCCTCGGCGAAGTCCGCAGCCTCCTGGGCGATCTGACGCGCCTCTTCATCCATTTCGGTGAGCGCAACCGGACCGAGGACGCTGGCAGCGACCAGCACGTCCCGGAGGATGGCGATGGGATCCTGTTCCTCCTTCGCCTGCTCGACCTCCTCGGTCGGGCGATACGTGCCGGAGACCGGATCCGACATGGAGTGTCCCCGGAAGCGGTACGTGCGAAGATCGACAAACTGCGGGCCCGCGCCCTTCCGTCCCTGGTCGGCCAGGTCCCGGAAGAAGGCGTACGTCTCGACAACGTCCTGACCGTTGACCGAGTGCG
>JBDHDM010000228.1:0-7092 GCA_039591515.1 Gemmatimonadota bacterium
TCAACTACACGTTGCGTGAGCCGGTCGGGGTCGTCGGGTGCATCACGCCGTGGAACTTCCCCCTGTCGATCGCCTCCTGGAAGGTCGCGCCGGCGCTGGCTTGCGGGAACGCGGTCGTACTGAAGCCGGCTGAGCAGACACCGCTCACCGCGCTGCGACTCGGGGAGCTCGCGGCGGAGGTCGGCTTCCCCGAGGGCGTCCTGAACGTGGTGCCCGGATTCGGAGACACGGCGGGCGCTTCGCTCGTCCGGCACCCCGACGTCGACGCGATCGCGTTCACCGGTTCGACCGAGGTCGGCCGAATCGTCATGCGCGAGGCGGCGGAATCGCTCAAGAAGGTGTCGCTCGAGCTCGGAGGGAAGTCGCCGAACATCGTGCTGGCCGACGCGGACCTGGACGCTGCAGTCCGGGGCGCGAGCACCGGGATCTTCTACGGAAAGGGCGAGGTGTGCGCCGCCGGGTCACGGATCCTGGTGGAGCGCGCCATCTACGACGACTTCGTCGAGGCCTTCGCGCAGCGTGCAGCCAAGATGACGATCGGCGACCCGATGGACGCCAACACGCGGCTCGGAGCGATCGTGAGCCGAGAGCAGCTGGAGCGGGTCATGGGATACGTCGAGGCGGGTACGTCCGAGGGGGCGCGGCTCGTCTCGGGAGGGGAGCAAACGACGGTGGGTGGCAAGGGGAACTTCGTGACCGCGACCGTCTTCGCGGACGTCACGTCGGAGATGACGATCGCCCGGGAGGAGATCTTCGGTCCGGTCGCGGCCATCTTGCCGGTCGAGAATCTGGAGCACGCCATCGAGGTGGCCAACGAAACCGCCTACGGGCTCGCGGCCGGGGTGTGGACGCGTGATGTGGGGAAGGCGCACCGGGTGGCCCGCGAGCTCAAGGCAGGGACAGTGTGGGTCAACACCTACAACCAATACGACTCCGCGTCGCCTTTCGGTGGATACAAGCAAAGCGGGTTCGGGCGCGACCTCGGCCACGAGGCCGCGCTGGAGAAGTACACTCAGGTCAAGAGCGTCTGGGTCGCCGTCGATCGCTGAGCGAGCCCGGGACCGACTCCACGAGGACGAACGACAATGCGGGAAGCCTGGATCATCGACGCCGTACGCACGCCGATCGGAAGGCACGGGGGCGTTCTCGCCCCCATCCGTCCCGACGACCTGGCCGCGGTCACCATCGAAGCGCTGCTGGCGCGCACCGGCATCGACCCGGGGGCGATCGACGACGTGCTCTTCGGCTGCATCAATCAGGCGGGAGAGGACAACCGCAACGTGGCTCGCATGGCCCTCCTGCGGGCCGGACTGCCCATCGGAGTCCCGGGCCAGACGGTGAACCGTCTCTGTGGCTCCGGCATGCAGACGATTCTGTCCGCGAGCCACGCCATTCGCGCAGGAGAGGGCGACGTCTTCATCGCAGGTGGCGTGGAGAGCATGAGTCGAGCGCCCTACGTGATGCTCAAGCCCTCCTCGGGATATCAGCGTGGCCATCCCCAGACCGCCGACACCGTGCTCGGGTGGCGCTTCCCCAACCCGGCGTTCCCGTCGGAGTGGACGATCGGGTTGGGAGAAACCGCCGAGGTCGTGGCAGAGGAATTCGGGGTGACCCGAGGCGCCCAGGACGCCTTCGCCGCCGAGAGTCAGCAGCGTGCCGAGCGCGCGATCGCGGCGGGCCGCTTCCGCGACGAGACGGTCCCGGTCTCCGTGCCGCAACGGAAGGGCGACCCGATCGTCGCCGACCGTGACGAGCACCCGCGCGCCGACACGACGGCGGAATCACTCGCCCGGCTCCGTCCCGTCTTCAAGAAGGACGGGACGGTCACCGCCGGAAACTCGTCCGGAATCAACGACGGTGCCGCGGCGCTGCTGGTCGTCTCGGCCGACAAGGCGAAGTCCCTCGGGCTGGAGCCCATGGCCCGCGTGGTGGGCGGCGCCGTGGCCGGGGTCGAGCCCCAGCGAATGGGGATCGGGCCGGTTCCGGCGACACGGCGCGCCTTCGACCGACACGGCTGGAGCGTGGACGACGTCGACCTGGTCGAGCTCAACGAGGCCTTCGCGGCTCAGGCCATCCCGTGCATGACGGAGCTGGGGCTGGACCCGGAGCGCGTGAACGTGAACGGCGGCGCAATCGCTCTCGGTCACCCCGTGGGTTGCTCCGGCGCGAGGATCGTCGTGACCCTGCTGCACGAGATGAAGCGGCAGGACGCGGCCAGGGGCATGGCGTCCATGTGCATCGGCGTAGGCCAGGGAATCACGAGCCTCTACGAACGGGCGTGAGAGGGCTGCGCCCACCACCCTCCAGAAAGGCACCGGGATGACGATCGAGACGGTGGCCGTGCTCGGCGCGGGCACGATGGGACACGGCATCGCGCAGGTGTGCGCCGCCGCAGGCTGCGAGGTCCGTCTCTTCGACATCGACGACGCGGCCGTCGCTGCCGGAGTGAGCCGCATTCGCGGAAACCTGGACAAGGGGATCGCACGCGGAAAGGTGACGGAGGCCGAGAAAGACGCCGTGCTCGGCCGCCTCCGCACGACGACTGAGATCTCGGACGCCGCACGCGGAAGCGATCTGGTCATCGAGGCCGCGCCCGAGTCGATGGAGCTCAAGGAATCGATCTTCCGCGGCGTCGACGAAGCCGCCCCCGAGGGTGCCATCCTCGCGAGCAACACGTCGTCGCTGTCGATCGCGCGTATCGCGAGCGTGGTGCGCCACCCGGATCGGTTCGTCGGGATGCACTTCTTCAACCCGGTCCACATCATGAAGCTCGTGGAGGTGGTTTGGGGGCCGGAGACCTCCGATCACACCCGTGACGCCGCCGTCGCGTTCGCCCGGCGACTCAGGAAGGAGCCGATCGTGGTAAAGGATGCGCCGGGCTTCGCCTCCTCCCGTCTCGGGATCGTCCTGGGCATGGAGGCGATCCGGATGGTCGAACAAGGAGTTGCGAGCCCGGAGGACATCGACAAGGCGATGGAGCTCGGCTACCGCCACCCCATGGGCCCGCTGAAGCTGACCGATCTCGTGGGGCTGGACGTCCGGCTGGGTATCGCGGAGTACCTGCACGAGACGCTGGCGTCCGATGCATTCGCTCCGCCCGCCCTGCTCCGCTCCATGGTGGCGGAGGGGAAGCTGGGCCGGAAGAGTGGCAGGGGCTTCTACGACTGGAGTGAAGAAGCATGAGCGACGAACCTCGGGTGGACCCGCCCGTCCGGGTCGAGCGCCGCGACGACCACGTCGCGGTGATCACCCTCAACCGGCCGGACAAGCTCAACGCCCTCAATGCGGAGGTGCGGCGACTGCTTCGGGAGACGTTCGACGACCTGGCGGAGGACGACGCCGTTCGAGTGGTCGTCATCCACGGGACGGGCGACAAGGCCTTCGTGGCGGGCGCGGACATCAACGAGTTCGCCTCCCGCACGGCTGACGAGCAGCGGAACGTCTACGGCCAACGCCGCGTGTACGAGACGGTTGCCGATTTCCCCAAGCCGGTGATCGCCGCCATCCACGGCTTCTGCATCGGGGGAGGCTCGGAGCTGGCGCTCGCCTGCGACGTGCGGGTCGCGGACACGACGGCTCGCATCAGTCAGGCCGAGATCCGTATCGGCCTCATCCCGGGCGGAGGAGGAACACAACGCCTCGCCCGACTCGTCGGGAGGGGATGGGCGTCGATCATCAGTCTGACGGGCGACTTCGTCGACGCCGAGGAAGCGAGGCGAATCGGTTATGTCGACGTGCTGGTGGACGAGGGGCAGCACCTCGTGCGGGCCTTGGAGCTCGCGGGCAGGATGGCTCGCTGGAGCCCCGTGTCCCTTCGCCTCGCGAAGGACGCGATCCGAGCTGCTTACGAGCTCCCACTCTCGCAAGGGCTCTCCTACGAGAAGGACCGCTTCCTCGACGCGTTCGCGTCCGAGGACGGTCGTGAGGGCGTCCGCGCCTTCGTGGAGAAACGCAGGCCCGACTTCAAGGGTCGCTGAGCTCCGGGGCTGGCGGCGAGCCACGCCTCACCGCGAGGGTCGAGCCCCGTGCGAGCCGTCGACGGCGAAGCTAGGATGCCTGGCCTCACCGTCCTTCAGGAGGTCCGATGCATCGCTTTCGAAGAGACCGGCCCGTTCGGTCCGCCCCCTGGGTGTTCGGGGCCTTTCTCGCCCTCGCCGCTTCGCCGATGGTCAGCGTCGTCGCCCCGAGGTCGCTGAGCGGGCAAGAAGCCCACCTCGAAGTGATCAGGGCCCGGCTGCAGTCGGACCTGGAGGCGGTCGTGCAGGCGTATGAGGGTGTGGCGGGACTCCATGTGGTCGACTTGACCACCGGCGACCGGTTCGCCGTCCGCGACGACTTCGTCTTCCCCCAGGCGAGCGCCATCAAGGTCCCGATCCTTCTCGAGCTCTTTCGACGGGCAGAGTCGGATCCGGAGCTGCTGCGCAAGCGCGTCGAGCTGACAGACGAGGTGCGAACGGCGGGGAGCGGGGTGCTGCAGGTTCTCACGGACGGAGGATCCGCGCTCTCGCTGGAGGACTACGCGATCTACATGATCCTGCACTCCGACAACACGGCGACCAACGTCCTGATCGACGAGCTCGGCATGGACGCCATCAACGCCCTGTCGGCCTCCCTCGGAGCCACACGCACGCGGCTCCAACGCAAGATGATCCGGCCCGAGGAGTCGGCTCGAGGCAACGAGAATCTGTCCACTCCGAGAGAAGCTGCCCTCATCATGGAGAGGATCGCTTCGTGCGACCTGCCGATGAGCGGGGCCTCGTGTGCACGTGTCCGTGAGATTCTCGAGCTGTACAAGGGTGGACCGATCCGGTCTCCCGTCCCCCAATCGGTGCCCATCGCGTTCAAGCCCGGTGGCATCACGGGCGTGAGCACCGTTTGGGGCCTCGTGGGCGTTCCCGATCGGCCATACGTCCTCGCCGTGATGTCGAACTACGGCGGGAACGGTGGCGCCGTCGTCGAGGCCGTCTCCGGCCTGGCGTACGACTACTTCAGCCGGCTGTCCGGAATCACGGAGTACGGCACGCGCGTCCCGTTGGACGTGAAGCGTCGCGTGAGCGGCTCCCGATGAGCCTTCGCACCGCCCGGCTGCTCGTCGCCGTCTACTTCACGCTCGCGCTCATCGCCGTGACCTGGCCGGGCCTGGTGCCCTTCGCCCGGATTCGGCCCTTCGTACTCGGATTGCCCTTCTCGATGGCCTGGATCGCAGCGTGGATCGCCGGAAGCGTCGTCGTGCTCTTCCTGCTCGATCGGGTCGAGCGTCGGTATCGGGGCCCCGATGAGCCCCACGGTCGGGAGCAGGACTGATGCCGCAGTGGATCATCGTCAGCATCGTCATCGCCTTCTATCTGGGGGTGACGCTCACCATCGGACTGCTCGCCGGCCGACGTTCCTCCGACTCGGTCACCGGATACGTCGCGGCCGACAGGAGCTTCGGGCTCCTCGTGATGTACTTCGTGACCGGCGCCTCCGTGTTCAGCGCCTTCGCCTTCCTCGGAGGGCCTGGATGGGCCTATTCGCGGGGCGCGGCCGCGTTCTACATCCTCGCGTACGGGGCGCTGGGCATGGCCCCCTTCTACTGGGTGGGGCCGCGGATCGCGGAGCTCGGACGGCGCCACGGCTTCGTCACACAGGCCCAGTTGATCACGGGCCGATTCCCCTCCCGCGGACTCAGTGCCGCCATCGCGCTCCTGAGCCTCATCGCGTTCGTACCGTACGTCACGATCCAGATGCGGGGCGCCGGGATCGTCATCGAGGCGGTCACGGACGGGCACGTCCCCCTTTGGCTCGGAGCTCTCGTCGCCTACGGGATCGTGATCACCTACGTCCTGTCGGCCGGTGCGATGGCCGTCGGCTGGACCAATACCTTCCAGGGGATCTTCATGATCGTGATCGCCTGGACCCTCGGACTCTACCTGCCGATCCGACTCTACGGCGGTGTCGGCCCGATGTTCGAGCAGATCGCGGCCGCGAGGCCCGAGCTGCTCGTTCCGCCCGGCCTCGACGCCGCTGGCCAACCTTGGACATGGGGAGCCTTCTCCACGTTCATCCTCGTGAGCGCGGTGGGCCTGATGATGTGGCCGCACCTGTTCATGAAGGCCTTCACCGCGAAGGACGCCGATACGATGCGCCGCACGGTGATCCTCTTTCCCACCTTCCAGCTCTTTCTCATCCCCGTGTTCCTGATCGGCTTCTCCGGCGTGCTCTTCGCAGGCACCCCGCCGTCGGCCGATTTCATCCTGCCCTTCATGATCCTGGAGACCAGCCTCCCACCGCTCGTGGTCGGTCTCTTCTGTGCCGGCGCTCTCTCGGCCTCGATGTCGACGGGAGACGCGCTGTTGCACGCTTCAGCGTCCGTGTTCGTGGAAGACGGCGTCCAGCAGTTCGTGAGCCTGGACGAGCGTCGGCAGAGGCGCCTGATGCAGACGATGGTCCTGCTCACGGGGGCGGTGGCGTACTATTTCGCACTCGACCCGGACTCGTCGCTGGTGCTGCTGCTGGCCTCAGCGTACGGGATCATCTCCCAGTTCGCGCCGCCCGTGGTGGCGGCGCTCTACTGGCGCCGAGCGACCACGGCCGGGGCCTTGGCAGGGCTCGTGGCGGGGACGGCCGTCGCCTTCTTCTTCTGGAGGAACCCGGAGATCAAGCCGTTCGATATGCACGAAGGCATCCTCGGCCTCCTGGTGCACGTTCCAGTCCTCATCGGGGTCAGCCTCGCGACGCCGGCCCAGTCGCCCGAGCACGTCGCCGCCTTCATCGAAGGACGGGACGCCTAGGCGCCCGAGCGGTCACCGTGGGATCGCCCGGGCGCCAAGAGCGTGGGTACGTCAGGCCGCCAGAAGGTCCAGCAGGTGCATGCCGTATCCGGTCGGCACTCTCAGCGGGTAGAGCTCGTCCGGCGGCGTCAGACCTCGGATCAGGTGCGGATTGAGGTCCTGTACCACCGCCGCCTCGACCCCGATCGCCTTCGCGACGAAAGCGAGGTCGGTGCCACCCGGAACGAAGACGCTCTCGTACCGGTAGGGCTCGACACGCCCGCCCTCGAAGCCGTCTGCATCGAGGCTCGCAGCCAGCTGTGACACTGCGATGATCTTG